>JAGGYA010000026.1 GCA_021162785.1 Candidatus Calescibacteriota bacterium | reverse complement strand
CTCTGCTGCCCTCCATAGCATAGAATATACCTTCCTGTAATTCCTTATGCAATGGGAGGGATAAGGTACAAAAATTCCCATCTTTAATCCTTCAAATTTTCCAATATCTTTCTGAACTTATGCAGCCAAGGAAATAAAAAGTATTAAGAAGAGAGATGGACAGAGGAAGTGTGGTGAAATTAAGAAGGGATAAAGGAGGAAGCCTTTCCAGAACCCAAAACAGGTTTTCCTCCCTGAATCCTTTCCTGTAATAACCCCTCTCCTAATTCCTTTATCTATGCCATTTTCAAGAATCAGGGTGTCAACATCGGGTGCCACTCATGCAGTACACAAAGCCAGAACTTTACTAGCATAAAATTGCCCAGTTATATGAAATAATTTTATTCTCAGTCTCAGGATGTGAAATTTTGAAACAAGTAAGCCATCGATTCCTCTGCTTGATTTCAAAAGATGAACCTCTTAAATTCCATCAATCGCTTGACGCAGTGAACTTACTACCTTCCACATGTATATTAAACATCTTCAAACTATCAGGTTCTATTTTTGATTTAAAAATGATCTCCTTTCCTATTTCTTGGAAATCTATCGCGTTTCCAGAAAACACCTCTACAACTTTATATTTTTTATCCCCCAACATTTTCTTCACTTTTATTTTCCCTTCCCAAGGAGAAATATCATTGTTTATAACCAACAAAAGCAGTCTCTCAGGCTTTACACTCAGCATGTATTCTATCTTCTCGTCTTTATCCATAAAAACAGCTTTAAAATGGTAAGCTATTTTAGCAAATAAAATCTTTGCAATCTTAAGATATTCATAAGGTTGGCTCTCAGTGATTAAATATTCAGGAGTAGTGACCCAGATCCTTCCTTTACCGAATGTTCGAGTAAGGAGAATAGGATAGTTTTTATCATCTCTTGCAACTACTGTAAAATCTTTAGAATATTTTATTTCTAAAACCTTAAATGGATATTCGCTCCAACTTTCCTGTTTTTCCACTCCCAAAATTTTATTTGGCATCAAAATAGTCTTCTGGCTCAAGTGTTTTTTCCCAGTTAATCTCAGTCCCAAAAAAGAAGGCTTATCTTTATTTAACTGAGCAGCATTTATGGCCAAAATTCCTCCATCTTGGACATAGCGTTTTAACTTCTCTTCTAATTCACCTTCTATTTTATGAGGACCAAGAAGAATGACAGCCTTATAATATTTCTTTATCTTCTCCAAGGGCATATCATCCCAGATAATATCAATATTTCCTAAAGGGGTAGGAACAAAATAGCCAGTTCTTTCATCAAATCTTCCAGAATCCCAATACCCAGGATAAAAGATGTTTAAACAAGTATTCACCATATGATCTGCTTTATCTGGGGGTAGAATCCCCCAACTTCCGGAGTTAGTATCCCGACCAGGATACCAACCATTTTCTAAACTTAACATTACAGCACAAGGAGTATAGGGTTCACCTGCATAACCTAATTTATCTATTATTTTCTTTTTCATATAACTTAATTCTTTAACATATTTACCCCGAGGCTGCCAGTGTCCTTCAAGTTCGATTATGTTTGCACCAGAGACATAGGACAAGTATATAGCCTTTTTAAATGTAGCAATAGTATGGCCTTTTCCGTCTGGTGTGGGGCCATCTGCAAGAGGAACGCCATTATACCACAAAGAGATATGAGTCCCCCAGGGCTTCTCATAAGCCCTTCCTGCCCCCCGCAGCATAGCTAACCTTATATCCGTATTAGCAGCACCAGTTTCTGTAAGTTCCGGTAGTTGCCATTGGCATCCATTCCGATACCAGTAAGGGACTAAAGTATAGCGTTCCTCAGGTATGGGTGCAGCACCGAAATTCTCTTTAAAATATCTTACATAATTAGAAACTGCCTCTTCCCATTGTCTAAAACACTCTTCCTCTGTAGTTCCTGAACCATCAAAAAAACCCATATCATTTGCTGGTTCCGGGAAGAAGATACCCAAGCAATACTTACCTCCTAGTTCTACAATTTTGCGAATTGTTTCTTTGTTTTTCCATCCGTACATAAGATGTGTGAGATGCCATTTTTGCATTTTGGGGTCTACATATAGATTTGTATGTTGTATAGGAGAACTAAAGGAAAAATAGATCTTGTTCTCTCTGCATAACCTGGCCATCTCTACCATTTCTTCATCAGTAAAATTTCTTTCATGCCTGGACCGTAAGTGAGTTACATTAAAACCATAGTCTTTACACAATTGAATGTGCTTTACAAAATCATCAAAGGTGACAACCCAGCTTGGAGTAAACCCTACTAAAGGTGGTTTCCCCAAAAATGTTTCTCCCTTTTCTCTTTCTGGCAAAGATAAAGATTGTTTGGAAGTTTCCAGTTTTTTTACTTTATATTTAAGGAATTTTATTTGTTGCTCTAATCTCTTCTTGTCTTTTAATATCTTTGCTATTTCTCCCTTAGCCTCTTTTAATAAGGAATAATATCTTTCCTTTTCTTCAATACAGTCTAAATATTTAGTAAAAAAGACATCGGGAGAACATACCTCTATTTTCTCGCCTGCTTTTGCTAATACCTCATTTTTTTGATTCATTATGCTAAAAGAAAACAAGTTTGTTCCTTCAGCTTCAATGTTTTTAATCTCAACTTGATACAAAAATGGTTTTGCGAAAGAAAAGAAAGGTATTCTAATTCTCTTTTGCCATGTTGGTCTACCTTTAGGGGGAAGCATTTTCATCACAAGGACTTTATCTTCTTCTATTTTATTAGAAGAGACCTCTATATTTATTGGAAGATTGCAGCCTTTTAATGCATAAGAAGAAGCCGGTTTAACATTCCAAACAAGGTTCTCATTCGCTCCTGTGACTGCAGAAAGCCCTTTGTGAATAGAAAAAGAGAATCTAAAATTAGCTGTTTGGCCAGGAGCTAAAGCAACTGGTTTAAAAAAGAGTTCAAAGTTATAAAACATAGGGGGCTGTAGTAAAATAAAAATGTGAAGATTTCTAAATTGCTTTTGGTCAAATGAAAGCTTTAACATCTCCTGATTCTCCTGATTTGCTCCTATTATCCAACCTTTATCAATATCTGGTATATCCATTGTTGGATGACTCCCATTGCCAAGAAAAATTTTTCGGATTTTTCCTCCCACTGAGGTAAAGATTAATTGTTTCTCTTTTATAACTTCACCACCCGGGGTTAATTCTGGATGAATCCCATAATAAAGGCTTTCTATTTTTTGGTTTGATAGGTTCTTACATTCGGTTTCTATAAGAAGCTTTGTGCTTCCCTTAAATATGCTCATTTTTCTTTTTATTTGAATTTTAAATCCATCAACTATTCTTTCTCCGGTTGCCATTATTGAGACTACCTCTGGAGAATCTTTTATTATCTCTAACTGGTAAGGAACAGAATACCAGTCACCAGGTGTAGGCCTTTTACTTATCCAACAATAGTCTTTCAATCCCCCTAAACCTCTGAAATGAGCAAAAAAGTGATGGTTTGTGGGTAGATAAATATATTCAGAGATTCTCCCTCCTCGGGAGAGTATGGTTACTTTAATAAAGTTATTTTTTATAACTACCTTCTCTTTACTTATCGCTTCTATAGAACAACCATTTCCTTTATCTTTAATCAAGCCATCTTCTTTTATTAATCTTCCTATTATTAATCTAAAGTTATCAAAATAGAGAACCTTATCCTTTTGGTCAGAATTCATCATAAGACGAATTGTCTTTACCTTATGAACATCGATCTTTTTGGCTATTTCACTAATGGAAATTGTAATTGTATTCCAGCCCCATCTTAAAATCCTTTTTGTTGTATATTTTTGGGGATTTCTCTCTTCTTCTTGTAAATTCCCCTCTTTATCACATATCCAGATAGACAACCACCTGTGTTTAATATCTCTGGTTTCTAAATAAACATCAAACGAAAAAACATCATAACCAGACCAATCTTCAGGGAAGCAACCATCCCTACTCCATCCTTTTATCAAATGGCATATCTTCGGATCTGGAGCTTTCTTGAAAACTACTTTCATAGAATGAGTACCATCAGAAGCATATTGATTTGACCAAGAAACTTCTGTTCCAAATGTATTATGCCCCCAGCTTGCAGACCATTTCTTTACTTCTCTTGGTGTCTCGAAAGACGTTACTAAAATAGAAGCCTCTGCATAAGCCTTTGTGTCCACTAATAATCCACAGCTCATACTCAACCCTAATCCAACAACCAACAAAACCACTCTTTTTATCTCCATTGCTTCCCTCCCCCTAAGATTAACTTTCTACATAATAACCTGCAATTTACTCGGAATAGTGACCAAACATATCGTTCATATTGTTAGCCATATCTAATTCTCTTACCCACTCTCCATGGAGATCAAGGAAACAAACATTAGCTCCCCCATTATGCCTACACTCCCTGCGTCCACTGGCACAAATTGGACAATTTACAAATGGACCACCACTATCAATAGGACAGTCTGCTAGTAGAAGCCTTTGTGAAGGACGCCTCACACGTCTTAGACATATACAGGGGTAAGGACGATTAGCAGTGTTCGGCTCTCCTTCGGATGAAAAAAGACAACTTGCATGATTCTCCCAGTTACTTCTGCGTGGCACACCTATTCCTCCACCATAACCTTCGCCACGGGCTGAAGGACATCTGTAGACTCCCACCCGTACATCTCCATAGTCTTCAGCTGCCCATTCTTTTACCTTAAGATAACCACCATTATGCAGTCTGTTTGTCCAAAAATGTCCATCTATTTTTCCTGAACTATATGGTGGCATATACCCATTAAAATCTTGAGCATACAAAGTGAGCGCTAACCCAATTTGTTTCTGATTATTTAGACATGTCATTTGCCTAGCTTTTTCTCTTGCTTTCTGAAGTGCTGGGAGGAGTATGGCTGCAAGAATTGCGATAATGGCAATGACCACCAGAAGCTCTATTAATGTGAACCCCCCAAAGCGTCTCTTTATCCGTTCCATCATCCTTACCTCACCTCCTTTCTTTTTAGGTTTTGGACTCGGGATTACGGATTTTTTATTCCGCAATCCAAAACCCATAGTCCACATTCCCAATGCCACAACACCTATTATAACACAAAACCAAATAGCCATCTTTTACACCTCCTTTCCATCATTTACAATTCTAACCCCCCAAATTTTTGTCAAGAGTTCGAGTTGCATCATCAAAAAATCTTTAAGAAAAGGGTATTACCTTTACCCGGACCCATCTTTGGAGGGGAAAATGTTTCCGATTTGGAGAAGATTTTTGTATGATGCAATGTATATTATTACAGTAGGCAGTTTTTTAAAAAATTATTTTAAGGATTGAGATTCTTCATCTTTTAAGAGTTTGTATTCCATAGCTTCCACCAGGGCTTTCCAGGAGGCGTCCAAAATGTTTGGAGAAACACCCACTGTGGTGAAGGTTCGTTTATGGTCTCGGAACTGTATGAGAACCCGAGTAGTGGCTGCTGTTCCTTTTTGTGGGTTTACAATACGAACTTTGTAATCGATAAGATGAAGGTTCTTTAAGGAAGGATAAAATTTTAGGAGAGCTTTTCTTAAAGCGTTGGCAAGTGCGTCTACTGGCCCATTTCCTTCTGCTGCCGTGTGTTCCATTTTTTCTCCCACAATCACCTGGACAGTGGCTTCACTGAAAGGTTTCCCTTTTTTCTCACCTACATAAACTCGGAAGCTTTCAGTAGTAAAGTAAATTTTTCTTTTACTGATTTCTTCCCGGAAGAGGAGTTCTAAAGAGGCGTCGGCTGCTTCAAACTCATAACCTTGGTCTTCGAGTTTCTTTACTTTTTTAAGTATTCTTTCTACTAAAGGGGAAGATTTATCCAGAGATATCCCCATTTCCTGTGCTTTTAGTAAGATGTTGCTTTTTCCTGCCAGTTCCGAGGTAAGTATTTTCCTCACATTTCCAACTTCTTCCGGTGGGATGTGTTCGAAAGATCTGGAGATTTTCCTTACTGCATCTACATGGGTACCCCCTTTATGGGCAAAAGCACTTTCCCCTACAAAGGGTTGATGAGGGTGAGGGATTAAATTGGCTATCTCATACACAAAGCGAGAGAGTTCCGTGAGTTTCCGTAGGGAATCTTGAGGAATACATTCATACCCCATCTTTATCTGGAGATTGGGGATTATGCTACAGAGATCAGCATTCCCACATCTTTCGCCTAATCCATTTATGGTCCCCTGGACCTGGGTGACTCCTTCCTTTACTGCTATTATACTGTTTGCTACTGCCATACCGTTGTCGTTGTGGGTGTGAATACCTAAGGGGATATCTATTTTTTCTCTTACTTTACGGGTGATTTCAGCTATTTCAAAGGGAAGGCTTCCTCCATTTGTGTCGCAGAGAACTATCCAGTCTACACCTCCTTTTACTGCCGCTTTAAGGGTTTCCAGGGCATATTCTGCACATTCTTTATATCCGTCGAAGAAATGTTCAGCATCGTAAATTACTTCTCTTCCTTTCTTTTTGAGATAACGAATGGAGTCTTCAATTATTTGAAGGTTTTCTTTGGGGGAGATTCTCAAAACTTTTTCCACATGGAGAAGCCAGGATTTGCCGAAAAGGGTGATCACAGGAGTTTCTGAGGCAAGAGCTCTTCTTAAGGAGGGGTCACGGGAAGGGGGATTTTTGGCTCTCCGGGTCATGGTGAAGGCACAGAGTTTAGCATTTTTGAGAGGGTTTTTTTTCATTTCTTCAAAGAATTTTATGTCTTTGGGGTTGGAGCCTGGCCAGCCTCCTTCTATATAAGGAATACCCATTTCATCGAGTTTACGAGCAATTCTTATTTTATCTTCCAGAGAGAAACTAATACCCTCCATCTGGGCTCCATCTCGCAAGGTGGTGTCATAAATCCAGATTTTCATTTTTACTCCTTCTCCAGTTCAAATTCTTTGTGTAGAATTTTTACTGCTTTCTCCCCCTCTTTTTCCCGCACCAGACATGAAATAAGGATTTCTGAGGTGGAGATGAGTTCTATGTTTATGTTCTCTTTTGCCAGGGCTGAGAACATTCTGGCAGCAACTCCGGGATGAGTTCTCATTCCTACTCCCACTATACTTACTTTAGCTACTTCCTTATCGCAGGTTACTCTTTTAGCACCCAGTTCTTCCCTTACTTTTTCAATTATTTCCACCGCTTTATCTGCTTCATCCCGAGAGACGGTGAAGGTAATTTCGCTTTTTCCTTCAGCATCCGGTGCTCCCTGAACTATCAGGTCTATGTTTATGTTTTCCTTCGCCAATGCAGTGAATATTTTTGCTGCAGTTCCAGGAACATCGGGTACACCATCTATGGAGATTTTTGCCTGGTTTTTTGAGAGTGCCACACCTCTTACCAAAACATCCTCCATTGATTTCACCTCTTTCATCACCACTGTCCCCTCCTTTTTTGAGAAAGAAGACTTAACATGTATTTTAACATTATATTTGGAGGCAAACTCAACTGCTCGTGATTGAAGGACTTTAGCACCTGCTCCTGCCAGTTCCAGCATTTCTTCATAGGTTATTACATCAATTTTTCTTGCTTCCGGGACTATTCGTGGATCTGCAGTATATACTCCTTCCACATCAGTGTAGATTTCACATATGTCTGCTTTCAGGGCAGCAGCAAGAGCTACTGCTGTGGTATCTGAACCTCCTCTTCCCAAGGTGGTTATGTTGTTCTGGTAATCTGCTCCCTGGAATCCAGCTACAATGACGATATTTCCTTTCCGGAGTTCTTCCCAAATTCGTTTAGTATTGACTTTAAGGATTTTCGCTTTGGTATGGGCAGAATCAGTCAAAATTCCTACCTGGGGGCCGGTGAGTGAGATTGCTTCTTCTCCCAGGTCGTGAATGGCCATGGCAAGAAGAGCAGAAGATGCTTGTTCACCTGTAGCCATTAACATGTCAAGCTCTCTACCCTTAGGGTTAGGGGTTATTTTTTTAGCCAGTTCAATGAGTTTGTCTGTTGTTTTTCCCATGGCCGAGACCACTACCACTACTTCGTTCCCCTTTTTTCTTGTCTCCACTATTCTTTTTGCCACTCTTTTTATTCGGGCAGTGGTTCCAACTGAGGTCCCTCCATATTTCTGAACTATGAGAGCCATTTTACCCCCTCAAGAATATTTTCATGAGTTCTTCTCCGTTTTTTAAGAAGACACCCGAAAATCGAGCACTTACTTCAGAAAATGTGCTTAATGAGTTCTTCTTTTTAACACCCCATAGAAGGAAAGGAACAGGATCATGGGTATGGGTGCGTAAAAGGGTGGAAGTGACATGATCGCAACCTACAAATATTCGTGCTTCTGGGAATTTATCTGCTATTCTTCCCACAATTTCTCGGTCGAAGAGTTCTATTGCTTTTATTTTGAGGTTAGGATCCCCCATATGTGAAGCTTCATCGGGTGCTTCCACATGTAAAAGGCCAAAATCCAAATTTCTCAATGCTTTTATTAGAGCTTTTGCTTTACCTTTCCAATTGGTATGGATGTCACCTGTGGCACCTCTAACCTTTATGATTTTCATGTTGAGGAGTCTTCCCAGTCCGTTTATAACATCTACTGCAGAAATAACCCCACCTTTCACCCCATATTTCTTTTCTAAGGTTTCCAGTTTTGGTTTGAATCCTCCTCCCCATATCCATATCATGTTGGCTGGTGGTAGACCTTTTTTAACCCTTTTTTTGTTTAAAGGGTGGGAGGAGAGTATTTCCTGTGAATGTTTCATTAATTTCTTAAGTAGATTTGCTCCTCTCCCTCTTGGCTGGTGTTTGTTTATAGGTTCTCCAATGATGTCGTGGGGAGGGGTGGTATGGGGGAGCCTTCCTTTTCCACCGTTTAAATGGCGTAGAATTAGTAGATTACGATAACTTACACCTGGATAAAATCTTATATTGTTGCTTCCAATTTTTTCATTGAGGGCATCTATCAGAATCCGGGCTTCCCGGGAACTTATATGTCCTGCTGAATAGTCTTTCATTTTTCCCTCTTCTACAGTAACCAGATTTACCCGGAAAGCTACTTCATGGCTTTTCAATAGTATTCCCTGGCTTGCTGCTTCTAAGGGGCCTCGGCCAGTGTAGCATTTTTCTGGTGAATAACCTAAGAGGGAAAGGATGGCTACATCGCTTCCTACGGGAAGATCCGGTTTTAATGTTTGTAAAAGACCTGAGAATCCCTCTTTTGCCAGTCTATCCATGTTTGGTGTATGGGCAGCCTGCAGGGGTGTTTTCCCTCCCAGTTGGGGGAGAGAATGATCTGCCATTCCATCTGCTATCAGCATTATGTATTTCATGGTTTCTCAAATAAAAATTTGAATTTACCCTTTTCCCCAAGTTTCCCTTCCAGTCTCCATTCCAGTTTTTTCTCTATACCTGCTATTTTCCCCCACCATTTTAGTGTAAGCATAATTTTACCTTTTTCTATTTTTCCGGAAAACCCCAATTTCTGAGTGGTGGGCAGGATAATGTCCTGGGTTTTTCCTGCTGGAAAGGGTGGAGAAATTATTTCTCCTTCCAGTTTACTGTATTCCTTGGGGTTGGAAGTAAGGAATTCTCCCTTCATGGTGAAGGGTGAAGAAGGTAAGATTTTGCCTTCTATCCGGAAGTCTGCGTTTTTGCTTGCCCCTAAGTTTCTAATCTCTCCATTGAATTCTCCTTTTAAACTCTGATGATCAAAAAGGAGGGAGAAATTTCCCTTTTTTATTTCCAGGATTTTGATGGTTATGGGTGGAAGAGTTTCAATAGGTTTTTTTTCTTTTGAGTTTCCCAAACCTGGAAGGGAAATGAGTGAGGGCATAGGGAAACTCAGGGAGGAGGAGATAAGAAGATTTTCTACAGTAATTTTTTTAATTTCCTTTTTTTTGATTAGATTAAGGGGGGAAAAAGAAATGGTTAACTTATCTATTTCCCATTGTAGTTTTTTCTCTTTTTTCCTGAGGTCTGAAATTTTTATCCTTCCTTTACTTAAAGAGACTGAGACATGTTTTACTTCTATACCCTGAGCTGTGAGTTCTTTTCTTATTCTTTCTGAAATGAGGAATTCTATAATTTCCCAGAAGAAGATAAGGATGATTATTAAAATTCCAATTATCCATCCAATTTTCTTTGCTTTCCTCATTTCAATCCTAAGGTTTCCTCAAGGATTTCCACATTGGGAGGTAAACTTATGGGTGAAGGCGATTCTTTAACTGCAAGATCCGGATCTTTAAGACCTGTCCCTGTGAGAATACATACAATTTTTTTCCCTTTAAGTTTTTCTGGATTTTGTTTGTGGAATTTGAATAGACCGGCAACTGAGGCTGCTGAGGCGGGTTCCACAAATATCCCTTCTTTTTCTGCAAGGTAGTGATAAGCGGAAAGAATTTCCTCGTCAGAGACCATGTCCACTCTCCCTTTTGATTCTTCCACTGCTTTTACTGCTTCTTTCCAGCGGGCAGGATTTCCTATTCTTATGGCTGTGGCAATGGTTTCAGGGTTGGGGACAGGTGCTCCTCTTACAATGGGAGCAGATCCTTCTGCCTGATAGCCCATCATTCTTGGTAGTTTTTTGATTTTCCCTTTTTCGTGATACTGGCAGTATCCCATCCAGTATGCAGTTATGTTCCCTGCATTGCCCACCGGGATGAAATGGTAATCAGGGGCTTCTCCTAAGTCATCACATATTTCGAAGGCACCTGTTTTCTGCCCTTCCAGACGGTAAGGATTGATGGAGTTTACAAGCTGGATGGGATGACGGGAAGTTATCTCTACCACCATTCTTAATGCATCATCAAAATTCCCTTGAATAGCCACTACTTTGGCTCCATGGATGAGTGCCTGAGAAAGTTTCCCTAAGGCTATTTTCCCTTCCGGGATGAGGACAATGCATTTGAGACCTGCTCGAGAAGCATAGGCAGCTGCTGAGGCTGAGGTGTTCCCTGTGGAAGCACACATTACTGCTTTTGCTCCTTCTTCCAGTGCTTTGGAGACTGCCATGGTCATTCCTCTATCTTTGAAGGAACCGGTGGGATTGGCTCCTTCAAATTTGAGATAGACTTCGCCACCTGTGAGTCTGGAAAGGTTTGGGGAGAAGATTAATGGAGTATCTCCTTCGTTTAAGGTTACTATTGGAGTGGCCTCAGTTACTGGCAGATACTCCCTGTATCTTTCAATTACTCCTCTTTTCATTTTTTTCTCTCCATTTTCTTTTTTATCCACCATCCACCTTTACCGGTAAGGTATCCCAGAGCACCGCCACAAATTACATCGGAAGGGAAATGGACTCCCAGGTAAATGCGAGAGATACCTACAAGAAAGGCCATGAAATAAAAAATCCACATATATTTGGGGAATATCTGGGAAAGAAAAGAAGCAGTGAGGAAAGCTAAAGCTGTATGTCCGGAAGGGAAGGAGCCATACTTGAGTAAAGGTCCTACTACTTCCAAGTCTGGAATAAGTTTTACAGGTCTTGGTCTGTTAATGAGGTGTTTAAGACACCTGGTAGTGAGATCAAGGAAGATTAAGGAAATTAAAAAAGTCCAGAGGATGGGGATTCTCTTTTTCATAAGGGAAATGAAGGTTATAAGGGGGAGGGCTATCCATCCAGTCCCCAAATAGGTTATGGTGAGGAAAAAATAGTTGAGTGGGGGCTGGCGATGGTAATAGAACCATTCAACAATTGATTCCTCTATGGAAAAGATAACCTCCATTTTTCGGGGTTATTTTATCACAGGGGATAGATGGGAAAAAATTAAAAATGGCGGAGAGGGTGGGATTTGAACCCACGGTCCGACTTTCGTCGGACACACGATTTCCAGTCGTGCCGATTCAACCAGGCTCTCGCACCTCTCCTTTATTTATTAAATATTATAGCAAAAAGAAGATTAAGGTTCTTAACCTGGGTATTCCATCTTTTCCGAGTTGGAAGAGGTTGTCAGGAAGGGTGGGTTAATGGTATAAATCTGGCAATGATGAAAGGAGTAATATGGGATATGGATGGAGTGCTGGTGGATAGTGCCCCTTTCCATTTTGAAGCCTGGAAGAAAATTTGGGAGGAAAAGGGGATTCCTTTTAGTTTGGAGGATTTTAAAAAGATTTTTGGGATGAGAAACGATGCAATTATAAGATATTTTCTGGGAGAGAATGTTTCTCTGGAAGAAATTGAAGAAATTGGGAGGAAGAAAGAAGAGTATTTCCGAAGTATGGCTAAGGGGAGAATTTCTCCTCAAGAAGGGCTGGTGGAACTTCTTGAAGCTCTCAAGGAAGAAGGGTTTAAACACGCGGTTGCTTCCAGTGGCCCACGGGAGAATGTGGAATTTATAGTTGAAGAACTGGGGATTCTATCATTTTTTGAAGTTTTAATTGCAGGGGAGGATGTTTCTCACAGTAAACCCCATCCAGAGATTTTCTTAAAGGCAAGTGAAAGACTGGGGATACCACCTGCAAGATGCATAGTTGTGGAAGATTCTCCTGCTGGAATTGAAGGGGCTAAGAGAGCGGGGATGAAGTGTATAGCTGTGGTGGGAAAGGGAGGGAGAAGAGAAGGAGGAGATCTTATAGTGAAAGATTTCCGTGGATTGAAGCCCGAGGATTTTCTCCGCTTACTTTCTCTGGATTCCCGCAAATGATTTTGAAGTTTATGATAAATTGATGAAAAAGGGGTGAAATTTTATGTTTTTCATCCCCAGAACCCATCCATTAAGCGAACTCTTTTTCTCACTCACTTTAAGAGAATTCCCTAAGGCAGGGGTTTGTGATAGGGAGATCCTTGAGTATGTAGCAGGTCTTCTGGTTAGAGCCACTCGTATGGAGAACCTTTTCCGACTGAGGGATTTGAAAGGGAAAAGAATTTACGAAGTTGGGGAAATGCTTGCATTTGCTGAGAAAAGAAAAAATAAAGGAGATTTATATTCTGCTACAGGGGATTGTGTTCTCTTTCTTTCAGGACTTTTCCCCGAAGGTCTTTCCCGATTCTGGCATTTGTCTGTAGATGATGCAATTAGAATTGGAAAGAAAGTGTATTACCAAGCCTCTCGATGGAGTGATAAGGAGAAAGTTTTCAGGAAGCTTTCCTCTCTTTTTGAATTCTGTGTTTTGGGTTTAAATTACATTAAGATAGAACTTTCCTGGCTCCCTGTATATGAGGAGATGAAAAGGATTGTGGAAGGAGAAAATTATCATCCGGAGATTGTCTGGTGATACAGATGAGGAAAGAAGGTGGTTTGAGAATAAAGGGGATAGTAAAAGAATCCTCATCAGATACTCCACTCATCTCCATTATTACACCCACACTGAATCGCAAGAAAACACTTGTCTCGACGATGGAGAGTGTATTCAATCAAACTTATCCCCTGATTGAATACATAATTATTGATGGTGGCTCTACAGATGGAACAGTAGAAATGCTTGAGGAATGGGATGAAAGAATTGATTACTGGGTAAGTGAGAAAGACAGAGGTATTTTTGATGCAATGAATAAGGGAATTGATTTGGCAACAGGAGAGCTAATTGGAATTATTAACAGTGACGATTGGTATGCACCCACTACGGTAGAAAAAGTTGTAAATGCCTGGAGGGAAGATCCTGAGGCAGATGTATTTTTTGGAGATGCACTGGTAATACTTAAAGATATTGATTTTGCCTTTTTAAGAAAAGGTAATTGGAGAAGGCTTCCCCAAGAGATGAGCATTAACCATCCCACATGTTTCCTTACCCGAAGAGCATATGAAAAATGGGGAAAGTTCGATATTTCTTTCCCTTATGCTGCAGATTATGAATTAGCTTTGAGACTCTATACTAAGGGAGCTAAATTCCATTATATCCCTGGAATTCTTGCTTATCAGCGAAAAGGGGGAGTTAGTGAAGGGTATGGGGTTCATCTGGATGTGTTCCGAATCTATCTTAAATATTTTTCCTTCTCTTATGCTCTTTTAAAATTAATTCAACACACCTCTGAACATTTGATGGATGTAACAAGACAGAAAATAGGGGAGTTATTGAAGTTTTTGGCAGGAAAAAAGAACTGGGAAAAAATCAGAGAAAAGTGGCTGAGAAGGAAATTCGGAAAAAAACTCCTCCCCTTTACACAATACTGAGAGTTAAAATCCAACTTTGACACCCTGATTTCTGAAAATGGCATGAATAAAGGGATTGGGAGGGGGCATTACAGGCAAGGATTCTGAGAGGAAAACCTGTTTTGGGTTCTGGGAAGGAAAACTTTTATTTCCTTGCTTTCGGGAATTACTCTTGAGAATTTTTAGCGGAGATGTCAAAGTTGAGTCTTCCTTACCCCCGACCCTAAAGTTTACACTACATTTTAGCTCTTATGATATACTGTAGTGTAAGAGATGGGATGAGGGTATTAAAGGATATTTTGGAGGAAAGTAAGGAATATTATTTAGATCTCAAAAAGAGGATAGAGAAAAGAATTCAAAATTTACCCAAGGGTAGTATAAAAGAAAGG
>JAGGYA010000014.1 GCA_021162785.1 Candidatus Calescibacteriota bacterium | reverse complement strand
TCATGTCAAGATTTTTCTATTTATTCAGAGTCTCGTTAAGAATTAGAATTACAGCTCTAAAAACTTAGAACTTCTGTTTTATCTCCACATATTACTTGAAAATAGAGGAAGTTAGGGCTTAATTTTACTGTTTCTCTTTTTTCTTCAAGCATCTTTGAGTCTTATCTTCAAATCCATAACCTATGATGAACCTGTCCATCTTGCTTCTGGATACCTTTACTGGAAAGAATCTTTATTCTCCAATATGGCTATCCCCATCTCTGGTAGTGTCTAAAAATTCCTGTAAAAAAGAGAAAAACCCTCAATTACAAGGTTTTCTTTCTTTACAGGAAAAAACAGGACTTGACCCGGTATTGAGAACTTTATGAATTCTAAACAGAGGATGGCCAGATAAAGTTTACAAATTTTTCCCTCAAGCAGGTTAACCGGCAGGTATTCTCTCCTTTTTATTATTCCGCCTCATGCTTTTCACTGCCCAGATTATCACCCCAATCTGGATAAAAACAATGAAGAGAATTATCAAAAATCGGTAGGGGTATACCCTGTCATAGAGAAAGGTAAGATGATGCTTGAGCTTCAAATCTAAATTAGCATCCCTCACGAAAGGAGTAAGTAGAGGTACCGACCATAAAAATAATGAGAACTCCGCCATTACTGTAAAGCGCCAGATCTTGCCTTCTTTCATCTTCAACAACTTCATTCCTATCCAAACCAAAAGAATCAATACAGCAGGAAGCATCCCTGTATGGACAATCCCCTGTACATAGTCATAAGGTTCGGTAATAATACAACCGGTAATTCCTGCAATAATCCACAAAAGAAGAAACTTCCCGAAAGGGATTTCCATATCTGCATTCTCCCTTCTCAGTAGGCCAAGGAGGAAAAAGAATAGGGTGGAAATTCCCATAAATCCTGGGATTGTATCTGTAGAAAAAGCTAAAAAACCATTATATAAAGAAATGGAAGGAGCTAGGTTATGAAGCCATCTTCTCAAAGAATAAATAAAGTGAATGGGCAAACTGCAGGTGAGTATATTCCGCACTTTCACTCCCCACCACTTAGCAGATGATTTATAACTCATAGTTACAGCAGGAGTGGATAAGAAAGTCTCTTCCCAACCCACTTTTGAAATTGACCAAGCATACCAGGGTAAAAGAGGTAAAAGGAAAAAGAGAGTAAAAATCAGCTTTTCACGCCATAACCACTTTTTATTCATCAATAACAATATAAAAAATGGCAAAAAGTAAAAATAAGAAAATTGGTGGGATAAAGCTGCCAATCCCCAGGCTATTCCAGAAAAACAAAGATATTCTTTTTTTCTTTCTCCCAAAGCCCTCAGGCCGAAAACTAATCCCCCAAATATAAAATATGTTGTAAAAAGCTTATTCCAGGTGTAAGTTAAGTGACGGTAAATAGTTGGATGTAAAAACAAAAGTGAAAGTAAAAATGGTAAAAATCTACCCGGTTTGAATATATCCTTTAGTAGTAAGTAAAACGAAAAAACAAATAGCGAATTGGCTACAGAAGAAAATATTTGAAAAACTGTGAATTTCTCTCCCAAAATGTTAAGAAAATAAGAAGCATTTAGGTTAAATAAAGGTGGACGCGACGTGAAAGTGTAACCACCCTCAAAATGAAAGCTAAAAGGATACTCCCTCAGATAAAACTGAGAAACTTGATAATGGATAAACCAATCTCCATACCAGCTTGTAAATCCATAAAATCGAATCAAAAACTGATGTAGGAATGCGTAGAAGGGAAGCAAACTTATCACCAAAAGAGAGGGATTAAAATTTAATTTTCTCTCCTTTCTTGAAGGAATAATTAATCCAAGAATAGATATACCAGCTGGGAGAAAAAGAAAAATTTTATCTTTGAATAGAAAAGTCAAAAAAGAAGAGATATAGAAGAGGAAAGACGATAGTGTAAAACTCATTGCAAATTTTTCATGGGCGGAAAAAGAGATATTTCGAAGCAAAACATATCCAGAAACAAAGTAGAAGGTGTAAATAAAAAGAAACTGCAAGAAATAAATCATCTTTTTTCTCCTATTATCAACAGCGTCGAGCCAAAAGGGTAAAAAACAAAAGGAAGTAGCAAATCCTCTATGAAACTTATTAAAGAAAAAAGAGTATTTATGAAAGGCGAAGGTAAATAGAGATCAAGCTTTCCTTTCCTGCCGGGGAAATATTTTCGGATGAGTATTATGGGGAAAAGATAGGGGTAAAGATAGGATTTTTTTATTATCTTAAATCCCACTTCCTCAACTGCGTTCTTAAGTTCCTCCAGCCTGTATCTTTTCCTGGTGTGTTCTACCACATCATGTTCCCTTCGGAGAATTTCAAAAGCAGGTTCAGTGATTATAATCCTACCACCTTTCTTAAGAACTCTATACGCCTCTTTTAAAACTTTCTCTTCGTTTTTTACCCCCTGATGGTAAAGAACCTGAAAAATAATAGCATAGTCGAAAGTTTTGTCTTTAAAGGGGAGAGATTGTGCATCTCCATTTATAAGATTCTTAAAACCCCGCCTCTGGGCAATCTTAAGAGCCAGGAACTCTCTATCCACTCCCACATTTCTCTCTGGGAAAAGGGTGAGTATGGCACCTGTACCACACCCAATATCCAAAACTTTCAAATTTCTACAAGGAGGAGTAAATCTCTGGACCAACCTCCTCTGTCTTATAAACCACCAGTGTTTATCCTGAATTTCTGCCATCCTTTCAAAAACCCATTTTTCCATCTTCCCTCCTCTTCTCTTCCTGTATTATACTTTATTGATGGTTTCCATTATTCTCCCCACTTATAATGAAAGGGATACCCTCCCTCTTTTGGTTCACCGGATATTTAGCACGCTGGAATTGCCCTGCGAAGTGATAGTGGTGGACGATGATTCTCCTGACCGAACCTGGGAACTTGCTCAACAACTAAGGAATACTTACCCTTCTCTAAGGGTTATAAGAAGAACGGAGGAAAAAGGACTTACTTCAGCAATTTTAAGAGGAATAAGAGAAGCAAGAGGAGAAATAATATGCTGGATGGACTGCGATTTAAGCATGCCTCCGGAAATCCTGGCAAAGATGATAAAAGAGATCAATGGGTTTGACCTGGTTGTGGGTTCCCGATTCCTTCCAGGAGGTAAAGATGCTCGTCCCTTTTCCTATCCTAAGATCTTCAGTCGTATTATAAACTTTCTCTGCCAGATTCTCCTCTATAGGGATTTTCATGATTATACAAGCGGGTTTATTGCCATAAAAAAGAAGGTAATAGAAAAAGTGGGATTAGAGGGTGATTACGGTGAATACTTCATTCTTCTCATCACCCGAGCAAAAAAGTTGGGTTACAAAGTGAAAGAAATTCCTTATTTCTGTAAGGGTAGAGAAATAGGCAAATCCAAAACTGCACCCGATTTTTTGAAGTTTTTCTCTACTGGAGTAAAATATCTCAAGATGTTGATTCGAGCATTTAAGGAGAAATGGCAAAGAGTTTAATTAGAAAACCTGAGAAGGATTTTCCCCGACATAAATCTCACCTTCTCCCTTCACCGGAACCTGTGCTCATCCCAGATAATCCTTTCCATAAGATCATCCCTGTATGCGCACCAGTTCTGGATGAAAGTGAAAAAAGAAAGGTGCTGGAATGTATTGAATCAGGCTGGATCTCTTCCTTAGGAGAAAAAATTGGAGAATTTGAGAGGAAATTCGCAGAAAAAGTAGGTGCAAAATATGGCATTGCAGTAACCAGCGGGACTACTGCTCTCCATCTCGCCCTTTACACACTGGGGATAGGAGAAGGAGATGAAGTTATAATCCCCACCTTCACCATGATAGCTACCGCCAATGCTGTGAGATACTGTGGAGCAAAACCAGTTTTAGTGGATTCTGAACCCCGAACCGGGAATATTGATGTGGAGAAGATTGAAGAAAAAATTACCTCCCAAACCCGGGCAATAATTCCTATCCATACCTACGGCCATCCTGCAGAGATGGATAAAATCCTTGCCCTTGCTAAAAAATACGATTTATGGGTTATTGAAGATGCTGCGGAAGCTCATGGAGCAGAGTATAAGGGGAGGAAAATAGGTAGTATTGGTGATGTGGCCACTTTTAGTTTTTACGCTAACAAAATCATTACCACCGGCGAAGGTGGGATGATTACCACTAACAATTCTGAGATTTATGAGATAGCAAGGAATTTAAGAGATCACGCTTTTTCCCAAGAGAGACATTTCTGGCATAAACTCGTGGGATTTAATTACCGTATGACTAACCTCCAGGCAGCAATTGGCCTGGCTCAATTAGAAAAATTTGATGAGCTGGTGGAAAAAAGAATAGAAAATGCCCGACTTTACACTTCCCTGCTTAAAGATATAGAAGGACTGGTTCTCCCTCCTGAAACAGAAGGTATTAAAAATGTTTTCTGGATGTACGGGATAAGGGTAAAAGATTCCTTTGGGATTTCCCGGGACGAGTTGAGAGAAAGGCTTGCCAGAAAGGGGATAGAAACCCGGACTTTCTTCATTCCCATACATCTCCAGCCTATTTACTGGAAAGATTATGTAAATGAAGACTTCCCCGTCTCTGAGGCTTTATGTAAGGAAGGGCTTTACCTCCCCTCTTCATCGGGGCTTAAAAAAGAGGAGATTTATTTCATAGCGGAAACAATAAGAGGAATAAAAAAGGGGGTAGGGAGTTGAGTTTGAAAGGCAAAAAAGTTCTGGTAACAGGTGGAGCAGGATTTATTGGATCTCATCTGGTTCAGGAACTTCTTAAAGTAGGTGCGGAAGTCATAGTTTATGACAATCTTTTCAGTGGAGATCAGGAAAATCTTAAAGACATTGAGGAGCAAATACTTCTTATTCGAGGGGATATAAGAGACAGAGAATTTGTGAAAATTCTTAAAGAGCATGAAGTTGAGTATGTTTACAATTTAGCTGCTGAACCTTACATTCCTTATTCATATGAACGCCCTTGGAGTTTTGTGGAAATAAATACTATGGGAGCTCTCAATGTATTCCTTGCTTGTAAAGAAGCTGGAGTGAAAAGAATTATCCAGTACTCAACTTCGGAAGTATATGGGAAAGCACGGTATCTGCCCATGGATGAAGATCATCCCACCTATCCTCTCTCTACCTACGCGGTAAGTAAACTGGCTGCAGATAGATTGGCTTTTACCCTTCATCACGAAATAGGGTTACCTGTGATAATCTTGAGGCAATTCAACTGTTATGGGCCAAGAGTTACTCAACCCTATGTTATTCCGGAAATAATAAGCCAACTTTCCCGGGGAAACAGGTTAAAACTGGGGAATCTGAAAGCGAGAAGAGATCTGACCTTTGTTGAAGATGCAGCAAGAGGTGCAGTTATGCTCATGGAATGTGAAGATGCTGTGGGAGAAGTGGTAAACATGGGGAGTGAAGAAAACTACAGTGTAGAAGAACTGGCTCATATAATTGGGAAACTAATGGGGCATAAGGAAATTCAAATAGAAGTGGATAAGAACCGTTTGAGGCCCTTGGATGTGGAAGTTTTACTTTGCAATCCAGAAAAGATGAGAAAACTTACTGGCTGGGAACCCAGAGTTTCTCTGGAAGAAGGATTAAAAATTATGATCGACTACTACTATTCCCACGGGAAAAAATGGCTATGGGAGAAGAAACTTGTTCCTGAAGAAAAAATCTGGAAAAAACCTTCAAGAAAATAACCCTCTTTTTAAGTTTATTTTTTCAATTTGAAAATTTCTACATAAGGAAAAGGATAAAGAAGGTCGTGGGGAGGGAAACCTTTGCGAAATCTCATCTTCCCTAAGGTAAGGGGAGTATCAAATTTTTTTATCAGGATATAATCTCTCTGAATCTCCTCTATTAATTCCTTCTCTTGAGGGAATAAATACGGGAACCTTAAGAAATCCCTGATCTCGTATTCCGAGATTACAAGATACTCTGGTTTTTCCTTTCTCCATTTCTCTTTCCTCCAAACAAGGATTGAATATTGATTGAATTTCTCCGGCTGTCCCCGGTTATAAGCACTTTCTCCCTCCACCCAGTATTCCATGTAAATTATGGGCGGGGTAAAAAAGTATGGTTCAAAGATCACTCCTATACTGCTTTTCACAGGTATGTTTTCCTCTATCCAGCGAGATGCTTCTGTTCGAGGATCCGGGGAAAGAAAAAGCTTATCATAGGAAAGAACATAAAGAAAATTATAAAAAAAGAACAATATTACCAGTAAAGGGAAATATCTCCACTTCCTGAAAGGGATTCTTGTAAGAAATTCTCCTGAAAGAAGGCTTAAGAAAGGAAGTAAAGGGAGCATATAACGGGCAAACTTGGATTTAAAGAAAACACAGATAAAAAGGTAATAGGAAAAAACCCAAAGAGAAAAAAAGCGACTCTTTTTTTCTTTTCTCACCAGGCTCCAGCACCAAGAAAAAATAGAAAGGAGGAAAAGGGGCGTTCCCATACCGTAACGGAGTGAGAAAAAGAGATGATAAAAGAAGGGATTTCCTATATCCCCATGCTGAACCAGGATAAACTTATCCAACTCATAAAAAATACCCTCTTTAAACTCCTTAAAAGCTAAGAGGGAATAAGGACACCCTGTAAAGAAACCCAGAAAAAAGAAAAGGAAAGTATAAATAAGGAAGATATTCTTTCTTTCCTTATAGGGGAGAAGGAAATGAAACATCAACGGGAAAAATACAGCCCAGATTCCATTGTACTTTGTGGCACAGGCAAGCCCTGCTACAAACCCTGCCAGAGCGTATGTTGGAAAAGATTGGAGGGAGAGAATCCTTAAAGAAACCCAGCAGGTCAAAACTATTAAGAAAACACCCAGAGCATTGGGTTTCATATAATGAGCATTGGCCACTGAAAGTGGGAGAATACTCATTATCAATGCGGAGAAAATAGCAGTTCTTCGAGAATACAGTTTCTCTGCTATCCGGAAGAGAAAAAACACTGTCCCAACCGTAGCAAATACTGAGACGAGCCTGCCTGCGACATAAAGTTTATCTATCTCGGTAAGATGAAGGATATAAAATTCCTTTGAAGGTTCAAGGGTTACTGCCTTGAATAAGGAAAGGAAATAGAGGAAAGCCCCCACCACATAAAAATGGAATGTTCCCCAGGGGAAGAAATGCGGATTAAAATCCAGCCTTTTTGGATTCATCTTCTGGAAGCTCACAAGAACCCACACTTCATCCGGATGATAAGTCTGGAGATGGAGAGTTTCTGAAGGAAGCCCCCAATTAATCCCTATAATCCCCAAAACAAAGGAAAGGGAAAGTACAAGGACAAAATTTATCGTTTCCTTTTTATTCAAGTGCTCCTCCTCAACTTATAATCATAACACCTAAAAGTGTAAAAATACTCATCCCTAATTATTTCACACACAGCGTAGAGGGGAGAAATAAATATGACCTAATCTACAAAGTTCCCTAGGAAGAAACAAACCAACCAGAAAAGGATGAGATTTTTCTCTTTGATAATTCCAAATTGATGTGCTCGAACACATACCGAATGATAAAAAGGCAGTTGAAGAGTGCTTGAGAATTCTTAAACCGGAAGGATGTCTCATTGTTACCGCCCCTGCTTTTCCCTTCCTCTTTAGTTCATAAGAAGATACACCTTTCGGACTCTTTTGGATCTTTTTCCAAAAAACAAGAAATGGGTAAAAAAGGGGTTTTTGGGGTTTTACCATTTTCTTGCCCCTTTCAATCTATCGACTCTCCCGAAAATCTCAGCCCCCTTCCCGGTTTTACTATAAATCCCTTCCAAATTTCATCAATCACGCACTTTACCTCCTCCTGAAGCTGGAGACCTATCTCATAACCAGAGGGATAACTTTCCCCTGGGGAAGCTCTATCTTTGGTATTTTTCAACATAAGGAGGATAAAGATTAAGGAAAATCTTTAAAAAAGGTATAGATTGATTTCACCACCCATTCCATTTCTTTTTTTTCTATCTGGGGGAAAAGGGGGAGAGCTAATCCTTCCTGGCAAACTTTTTCAGAAACGGGAAAATCTCCCTGTCCATATCCTAAAAATCTTAAAGCTTTTTGCAAGTGAAGGGGAATAGGGTACACCCTCCTTACCTCAATACCTTTTGTGTGGAGAAATTCCACAAGTTTATCTCTACAAGGTGTGCGGATCACATAGAGATGAAACACTCCCTTGGAATAGGAAGGAGATAAGGGTAAAGTTAATCCTTTTATCCCTCTAAGTTGTTGAAAGTAAAATTCTGCTTTCTCTCTACGTTTCTTGTTCCATTCATCCAGATACTTTAATTTCACGCTGAGGATCAATGCCTGATAATTCTCCATTCGGAAATTTCCTCCCACTAAGGTATGAAAGTACCACTCCTCTCTTCCATGATCTCTGAGTTTTAAAAGGGTGTTGTAAACTTCCTCATCATCTGTAGTGATCATCCCTCCTTCCCCCCATCCTCCCAGATTTTTTGAAGGATAAAAACTGAAACACCCGCACTTACCCATACTCCCTGCTTTTTTTCTCACACCTTCCTTCACAAATTCTGCTCCATGTGCCTGAGCTGCATCTTCTATAACCACAAGATTGTATTTTCTCGCTATCTCCTCAATCTTCTCCATATCACAGACTTCACCATATAAATGCACCGGTATAATGGCGCGAGTCTTCGAGGTTATTGCATCCTCTATTTTTCCCACATCAATAGTTAAATACTCTGGATGAATATCTACAAAAACAGGTTTTGCTCCTACCCAGAGGATCGCCTCCACCGTCGCTATGAAGGTAAAGGGAGTGGTAATAACCTCGTCTCCTTCTCCTATCCCACATGCTTTTAGAGCAAGTATAAGTGCTGAAGTCCCGGAATTTACAGCACAAGCATACTTTACGCCACAATATTCTGCGAATTTTTCCTCAAACTCCTTTACCTCCTTGCCACTCACAAATCGAGATTCTTTCACCAGTCTTTCCAGTTTGGGGAAAATCTCTGGTAGAAGAGGAAGATTTTCTCTTCTCAAATCTATGAGTGGTATTTTTCTTTCTTCCATAACCTTTCTTTTTTTAAAATCCTTTAAAGGGTATCATATTTATAATGCGAAGGGAAGAAGCCTTAAAGGTATAATTTAGCTCGGATGCCGCGTATGGAGTCATTTGTTATTCCGAAAGAGAAAAGGGTATGGGACAAAAAACTCCTTATCCTTATCATTCTGGGTCTACTCATCCGCCTCTTTTACATTGCCACAATCCCACCTTCTTTTATCGATGCCACCGATCCGAGAGAATACGATTCCCTTGCTCAGTCAATTCTAAATGGAGAAGGTTTAAAAAATGAAGACTCCTTCTTAGGAGGAGTAGCTTATAGCTATCGTCCTCCACTTTACCCGGTATTCCTGGCTTTCATTTATTTTCTCTTTGGCCATTCCTATTTAGCAGTAAGAATTATCCAAGTTCTACTGAGTGCCTGCTTAATCTTCTTAATATTCAATCTCACAAAAACAATTTTTGGAGAAAAAGCAGCTTTTTGGGCTGGTCTGGGAACTACTTTCTGTCCTGAATTCATATATTACGCAGGGACCCTACGTCCCACTCTTCTACATACTTTCTTCCTTCTTCTCAGTTTCTACTTACTTTACTCCTCTTCCTCTCGCCGATATATATGGGCGGGATTTGCACTTGGTCTGGCTACTCTCACTCGTGCGGTAAGCTTTTATTTAGTTTTCTTCATCCCCATCTTTATTGGCCTCGTAAAAGGGAAAAATGAAATGAAAAAGACCTTTCTCTTCCCACTTGCTTTTTTACTTACCATCTCCCCCTGGGCTATCAGGAATTACAGAATTCAGGGAGAAATCCTCTTCACCAGCTATGAATCGGGATATTCTCTATGGCTTGCCCATAATCCTAAAACTCTGAAAAGAGAAAGAGGTGAAATTTTCTTACCTCACTGTTACTTCCCTGAAGATAAAAAATACCTTAAATTATCAGAAAAGGAAAAGAACAAATACTTCAAAAAAGAGGCTTTTAAATATATCTATCATCACCCTAAGGAATTCTTTATTAACTTTTTTACTCAACTTAAGTATTTCTATCGACCCTATCCTAATCCCCGCTATATAAAAAGAAAATATGTGATAATAAGTAGTATTTTCACTTTTCCCCTTTTTGCCTTCTCTTTTTACGGAACGATAATCTCTCGAAAGCAGTGGAAAAACTTGTTTTTGCTTTACCTTGTCATTCTTTACTATACACTCGTTTACAGTCTCTTTACAGTGGTAATAAGATACCGTGTACCCATCATCCCTTATTTCTTAGTCTTTGCAGGAAAAGGGCTTGAAAATTTCTCCCTTCCCCTCTCCAGACATTCCTCATCTCTATAATTCCCTCCCAAGTTTTAGTGAACATGCCTCCTCCTCAAAAATATAACTCCAATTTCTACCTTTATTTCTCCTTCCTTTTTAAAACTGCGGTATCATATTAATAATGCGAAAAGAAAAAACAATTGCAGGATGCTTGTTACTTTTTTTCTTCTTCCAAGGTTTCTTCAGTATTTTGGAGAAATCACCCACCTTTGATGAGCCAGTCCATCTCACTGCAGGATATCTCTACTGGAAAAAAGGACTATTTGAATATAACTACCTGGACCCTCCTCTCCCCAATCTTTTAAATGCTCTACCACTTCTCTTTTTTTCTCTTGATATCCCTCCTCCCTCCTGGATAAAAAATGAAAAAAATATCTGGGCAATCTCTGACCGTTTTCTTTACCATAATCGGTTGGATGCCCAGAGAATCATCCTTTTTGGAAGAATAGTGAGTTTACTGCTTGGTGTTTCCTTAGGTTACCTTATCTACCGCTGGGGGAAAGAAGAATTTGGTCAAGAAGGAGGAATTCTTTCCTTGTTTTTCTTCTCTTTCTCTCCCACCATTCTCGCTCATGCAAGACTCACCACCACAGATCTCTGTGCCACTTTCTTCATATTTCTTACCCTTTTTCTTTTCAAAAAATTCTCTGTAGCACCAACTTTTAAAAAGGGGATACTCACGGGGACTTCCCTCGGCTTTGCTATTGCTTCTAAACACTTCTCTCTCTTTCTTTTTCCTTTACTTTTACTCCTTTCTTCCCTTTCCAGAAACCGGAAAAAAATACATTTATATATGCCTGGCATATTCCTCTTCTCTCTCTTAGTTCTGGCCTCCACTTATGGATTCTATAAGTTCCCTGTCTACTGGCGAGGCCTTTTCCACATGTCTACGGACATCACAGCCAAAGGGTGGCTTTCCTTCCTTCACGGGAATTATCGAAGAGGTGGCTGGTGGTATTATTTTCCCTTTTTATTCCTTGTTAAAACCCCTTTGAACATCCTCTTTTTATCCCTTCTTTTTTTCCCCTTTTTCTTCAATTTGAAGAAAAGAATAATCCTCTGGTTACCTCCCCTATTCTTTTTCCTCCTGGCCATGCAAAGCAAAATTCAAATTGGCCATCGACATCTTCTTCCCGTTTATCCCTTTCTCTTCCTAATGTGTGGGGGTACAGGGAAGAGATTTCTGGAACTTGAAAAGAAATGGAAGCCTCTCTCCCTGTTCCTAATCTACACCTATCCCCTCAACTCTTTCCTCATCTTCCCCCATTATTTAGCCTATTTTAATGGGATTCTTCTTCCATCCCGTGCCTATGAATGGGTGGCAGATTCTAATATTGACTGGGGGCAGGATCTTAAAGGGTTAAAAAAATGGGTGGAAAAGAAAGGGCTGGATAAAATTTACCTTGGATATTATGGAACAGCGGATCCCAATTATTACAAGATTCCTTACCGTTATTTACCCTCTACCACTGCCAACCTGGACAGGTATCATTACACTCCTATGCCAAAAGGGAAAGAGATCATTGCCATCAGCGTGACTACCTACCACAGTTTGTATGTAAAGGACCTTAGCTTCTACAGGTGGCTTCATAAATTTAAACCTTTCACCTCCATTGGTTACTCCATTTTACTTTTCGATATTACCGAGAATATAGTCGCTCATCTCCATCTGGGGATAAATTACTATCGGAGTATGCTCTTCCAAGAAGCCAAAGAAGAATTTGAAAAGGTAGTGAGAAAAGACCCCCAAAATCCGTATGCCTGGTTCAACTTAGGTAAGGTTTATGAAATAATGGGAGAAAAAGAAAAAGCTATAAATTGTATGGAGAGGGCCTTAAAATTTTGTGGAGATAAGGAAAGAGTAAGAATCAAAAGATATATTGAGGAATTGAAAAAGAAATGAAGAAAACCCTCTTTTTGCTCGTTCTCACCTCCTTCTTCATCCGTATCCCTTTCATCACCTGGTTTACTGCTGAAAGGACGGATTCAATAATTTTAATAACTCTATTTCAGAATCGGACTTCTTTTTGGCCCCCCTTATACACTCTTTTTCTACATCTCTTTCACCCCCTCTTTAAGGACTGGATAATTTCTGGTAGATGGGTATCCATTCTTTCCGGGAGCCTTGCAGTAATTCCCCTTTATCTTCTTGCCAGAAAAACTTTTCATCCTACGACTGCTCTTTACGCCTCATTACTTTACCTGGTTTCTCCTCTTATATTCCGGTTCAATCTCAATGTTCTCACGGATTCCCTCTTTCTATTACTCTTCCTTTCCAGCTTCTACTTCTTTCTCCAATCCTTACAAACAGAAAGCACCTTCTCCCTTTTCTGGTTCCCTTTCCTATCCGGGCTGGCAACCTTAACCAGGTACCAAGGTATAATTTTTCTCCCCTTCATCCTTTTCTTACTTTTAAGAAAAGAAAGCAGGAAACTTCCTTTATTATCCGGCTTGGTGAGTTGGATACTGGTGATTCTCTGGATACTTCACCGAGGATTTGCCCATATCAGCCAGTATGGAGAAAGAATGGCAGGGATGAATCTAAGGGAATTCATCCTCTGGGGAGAGTGTTTCATTCTTTCCTTTGCTTATGTAATCACCTATCCGGTTTTCCTTTTTGCAATTTATACATTTTTCCATCCCCCTCTGGAAAAAGAAAAAAGGATTTTCCTGCTTCTGACACTCGCAATTTTCTTAGTCTGGTTACCCACCCATATCTTTTTCCATTCCTTCCAGCTTCGTTATTTCCTTCCCCTCATCCCTCTTTTCCTTGTTATCGCTGGTGAAGGAATAAGAATGGTGAAGTTTTCAAAATACTGGTTTATCCTCTGTATGCTAATCTCTGTCTTGCTCGCTTCTCTTACTCTTTACTTTCAGAAAGATTCTTTTGGCGATATTAAAAGGAGTGCTGAGTGGGTAAGGAGAAACCTAAGTGTTCCCTATGTTTATTCTGACGAATACTGGAAGACTTCTTTCTGGTCGGGAAAAGAAGTGAGACCATTGAAGGGAAAAGTTAAAGAAGGGGATATACTAATTATCCACAGTGGTTATTCAAATATAAAAAAGGTGTTTAACTTCCTTGGGCAAAAATATCATTATAGTATCCTTTATTCTACCCAATCCCGTATCCTGCCTCTGCTTCCTGACATTCTCTCTCCTCCAACCTTGAGTAATTCTCCTTACTGGATGATTTTAAAGTATACACCTCAGACTTTCTCATCTTTTGTTATAGAGATTAAAGAGGTTAAAAAATGAAAGTATCGATTGTCATCCCCGCTTATAATGAAGAAAACCGCCTTCCTTCCACTTTAAAGAAGATAAAGAATTATTTAGAAGGGAAGGATTGGGAAAGTGAAATCATAGTAGTGGACGATGGCTCTTTGGATAAAACCGCCTTATCGGCAGAAAAGGAGGGAGCAAAGGTTTTGAGAAATGAGAAAAACATGGGTAAAGGATACTCTGTAAGGAAAGGTATTCTTGAATCTACAGGTGACTTCATTTTCTTTACTGATGCTGACCTTTCCACACCAATTGAGGAAACAGAAAGATTCCTTAACTGGCTGGGAAATGGTTATGACATGGTAATTGGATCTCGAGACCATCCTGAAGCGAAAATTCTAAAAAGGCAAAGTTGGGGAAGGGAAAAAATGGGAAGAATTTTCAACTTAATTGTGAGGATATTATTTCATCTTCCTTACCGGGACACCCAGTGTGGATTTAAAGGTTTTCGAAGAGAAGTAGCTCATACTCTCTTCCGAAATCTAAAAACAATGGGTTTTGCTTTTGATGTAGAGATAATTTTAAGGGCAAGGATTTTGGGATTCAAAATTAAAGAGCTGGGTGTTACCTGGATAAATTCTCCCCAGACTACAGTGAAAATTTTTTCCACTCCTATCAGGATGCTTAAAGAAATTTTAGTTCTGAAATGGGGAAGTATAATCCACAAAAACTAAGCTGGGTCATTTTCGTCTTCTTTCTTTTTCTTTACTCTTTAACCTTAGCACCCGGCGTTACTGCACGAGATAGTGGGGAGTACCAGGCAGCAATAAAAACTGCGGGTATTCCCCATCCATCAGGAGCTCCCTTCTACATTATTGTCTGCAAAATTTTCTCTTTCCTTCCCTTAAAAAATTTCTCCTGGAGAATAAACTTCTTCAGTGCGTTATGTGGAGCTTTTTCGCTTTTCTTCCTCTTCCGCATCCTCTCCCACTTTTATCCCCTTTCCATATTCCCCCTTCTTCCCACATTGATTTATGGCTGTTCACTTTCTTACTGGCTCAACTCTACACGAACCGAAGTATATACCTTCAAAATAATGCTTTTACTCTCTTCTTTTTATCTACTTTTGGTGAGGGAAAAGAGAGTTTTTGCTTTCCTCATTCTGGGACTGGCTTTTTCTGTCCATACTTCCTCAATTATCCTCCTCCCCCTTTACCTCTATCCTTTCAAGAAAGAATCAATTAAAGATTCTCTTAAATCTTTCCCTTATTTCTTCTTAGGGCTTCTACCCTGGATTTACCTCCCTCTGGCCAGTATTCATAAACCTCCCATATTTTGGGGAACACCTCAAACTTTAAAAGGTTTCTGGGAATACTTCACTGCTTCCCGTTATAGGCAGGAACTTTCCCATACCCCCCTCTATATTTTCTTCCTTAACCTTAAAAATATCTTTCTGCATCTTAGGGAAGAATTCTTCCCCTTCCTTCTAATCTTTCTTCCCATTGGCTTTGTAAGATGGTTCAAAAAACTTCTTCCTTTAAACCTATTCTTCCTCCTCTTATTTATCCTTGATCTTGCTTTCTTCTCCCTTTTACCCTCCTCCATTACCCACATGTATCTTTTAACCTATCTGGCTCTATCAGTATGGATGGGTTTCGGTTTAGAACCTTTGCTTAGAAAAAAAGAGTTTCTTTCCCTCCTTCTTTCAATCTTCCTCCTTTTTTCTGTTTGTGTTTCGTATCCCTTAAGAATTGCAAATCGGTCAAAAGATCGTTTAGCCTACGCTTATGGAAAAAACATCTTAACTCTTTTACCCCATCAAGCAGTGATGGTACACGGATTACACGACACAATTTTTATCTTCTGGTATTTGAAGTGGGTAGAGAACCTGAGGAAGGATGTCATATCCGTTAATTACAATTCTTTTTATCAACCCGGTCTCCGAGAACAGATTGCTCGTATCGCCCCACATCTAAAGTTACCACCTCTTGAAGAAATTTTCCGGGGCGAAAATGACCCATTAATCCTTACCTGGCGCTCACTGGAAAAATTCATTTATCTCAATAGAGACAAAGAAATTTACTTAGGGCTTTTCCCTTTGGGAACAAATATCCCTGTTCACTATAAAGGAATTCTTTTTTCTATAAAAGAAGATTCACCCTCTCTTCCACCCCCCAAAGATTTCCTTCACCAAATAGGTACCTTTACCTATCCTTACATAGACAGCGAGGAAAGGCTAATTCTTTCCCAAATTCTTTACGAAAACGCAAAGTACTGGGTTTTCAAAAATAAATTCTCCATAGCAAAACAACTGTTACTGGATACTTTAAAGCTCTATCCTTTCCACCATTCAGCTTATCTACTGCTGGGAAATTTACTGGAAAAAGAAAAGTTTCACTTTACTGCCATAGAGTATTACCGCAAAGCATGGATGACACAACCCACTTTGATACTTCCCTTGGAAAAACTCTGCCAGTTAAACATTAAACTTCGCAGAATCCAAGAAGCCAAATTCTTTGCAAAAAAATTCCTTTTGATCTCCAGAAAAGATTGGAAACCTTACCTTTATCTGGGACTTGCTTACTCTCTGGAAGGTGACCTGAAACATGCAGAAAAAATCTTCACCATGGGCAGAAGTATCTCTCCTTCTTCACTGCCTCTTCTCTATAATCTTGCAGTAGTAAAGATAAAATTAGGGAAAATAGAAGAAGCAAAAGAATTAATTGAAGAAGGGAAAAAACTTGCTCCAAAAGAGGAAAGATTTAAATCTCTGGAGAGGATGATTCGGGAGTTTCAGAAATAGCACTTGCACTTTCGGGTGTGTATGGGATAACACTTTTCCCGCGTGGAGATATAAGATAAATACCTTCTTCTTCAATTCTATCTACTCTAAAAGTCTCTATCCAATCGCCTTTTTTCACAAACCTTGTCTCCCCAGTCTTTTCATTAAGTATCATAGCCACTCTTTCTTCTTCAAATACGATCCTCCCCACATATTTCCACTCTCCAGGGGGACGGAGAATAATCTCTACTTTACTTATACTTCCTCTATACCTAATCTCAGGATACATGAGTGATTTTAAAGTGAAAGTCCTCTCGTTTTCCTTGATATACTCCCACTTATCTTTCTCAATGAGGAAAGGAGAAAGATCATCAGGTAAATGTCCTTCCTGCTGGACATAATTGTAAATTTGAAAAATGGCTAAAACCAATTCCTGCCGGTGATATCTATGCTCCCACTCGTCATGGAGACTATTGAACTTGGATTGTAAAGAAGATAAACGATTGGTAAGCTCTTTAATTTTTTCTTTAAAACCTTCTGTTTCCTTATTTGCCTCTTCCAGTTTCTTCTTTAATTCTTCAATTTCCTTTTCCTTCTGTTGCAATAGAGGGGAAAGCTCTTCAAAAGGAGTTTGAGTTACTTCCTTTTTCTCCTCTTCTTGAGTACAGGAAAAAAACAGAACTAACAAAGAAATAAATAAAGACTTGATTAAAAAATTAATTATCTTCTTCTTCATTACTCTCCGGTGGAATTATATGAATATCTCTTTGAGGGAAGGGGATTACTATACCCTCTTTCCTGAACCTTCTATCAATCTCCATATTTATCTCATCCATAATCCTGAACTTCTCTCTATAATCAGAAATCCAGTAAACAATAAGCAGATTAAGCGAAGAGTCTCCAAATTCCACAAAGAAAATGTCAGGTGCTGGTTCATCCAGAACATCTGGATGTGCCTTGAGAATTTCTCTTATTACCCTCTTTACTTTTTCCATATCTGAACCATAAGCCACACCAAGTGTCATTCTAATTTTGAAACGAGGATTGGGATAGGAATAATTCACTACTTTAGCCTTGGTCATCTCCGAATTAGGAATAACAATAACATTGTGATCAAAGGAAAGAATTTTTGTGCTCCTTAGTCCAACCTCTATAACATCCCCAATTTCCCCTGAGGGGAGCTGTATTCGGTCCCCTATGCGAAAAGGTTTATCCACAAGAATGGTGAAACCAGATATGAGGTTAGCAATGGTTTCCTGCGCTGCAAATGCTACAGCCAGCGAAGCCACACCTGCGGTGGCTAAAAATCCAGTAATATTAACTTTGAAGTGAGAAAGGATGATTATTATGGCTATAAAAAATATAACAATCCTCAAAAGCCTACCCAGTAAGGGAAGGAACTCATCATCAAGCCGTGTCTTTGTTTTTTTTGCTATATCCTGAAGATACCAGCTAATAAAAGATTGAATGACCACATAAGTAAGATAGGAAATGATTAAAACATTGAAAGAGTAAAGTAGCCCTTGGATGAATTTTGCACCTACGGAATTTTTAACCTGGGGTAAATTTAAAATCCTTTGATAGACGAGGTAAAAGCCAAAAACCAGAATAAAATAATAAACGGGTTTCTTAGTATTTTTGAGTAAAATTGAAAATAAACGAGTGGGTAACTTATGAGAAAATTTTACAAAAATCTTATCCCAGATCCGGGAAATAATCTCTGCAGCGATTAAAATTATAAAAAAATAAACAAAAGACTCCAGCACACTCCTCAACACCACATTCATCTTTTAGCGCGCCTGGAGGGATTCGAACCCCCGGCCCTCGGATTAGAAGTCCGATGCTCTATCCAACTGAGCTACAGGCGCTCTTATAATTATACCTTAAAAAAACCCCTTTCTTCAATCCAATCCTTGCTTTTTCTCCTTTACTAAAGTAGAATTACCATCGACATGGAAAGAATAAGAGAAAAAATTTTAAGGGCTCTTAGTGGGAGAAGACTTTCTTATTGGAAATTGCTGAAAGAAGTCTCTTCGCCTCTTGTAGAAGTTGTCCAGACTCTCAAAGATCTGCTTGAGAAAGGGGAAGTAATCTGGGATGAAGAAGAAAAAGTCCTTTATCTCAAGGAAGGAGGAGAGGAACTTCCCTCTTTTCAGTGCCCAGCTTGTCTCGGTAAAGGCAGAGTAATTAAAGGCGCCTTTGAAAAAGCTTTTTTAAAGTACATGGAAATCGCTCAGAACAGACCCCCTTCCATACCCGAATATGACCAGGGATTCATACTCCCTGAAGACCTGGTTCACAAGGCAATACTAATGTATGAGAAATGCGACCTGGAAAACAGAAAAATACTCATTCTTGGTGATGATGATCTATTCAGCATTTATTTGGGTCTTCTGGGGAGATGCGAAAAAATCACCGTGGTAGAGATAGATGAAAGACTGGTTAATTTCATCAATGAAGTTTCCTCTACAGAAAAATTAGGGATTGAAGTCTTCCCTTACGATCTCTCCAACCCACTTCCTCAACAACTAAAAAATTCCTTTGATGTCTTCGTTAGTGAACCCCCCGAATCCCTTGAGGGATTCATTTGTTTCCTCATCAGGGGCAAAGAAGGACTGAAAGAAAGAGGAAGCGGGTATATAGGCCTCACTACACTCGAATCTACTTATGAGAAATGGGGTGAAATCCAAAAATGGTGTCTCAATAACGGTTTTGTGATAACTGATATCCTTAAAAGCTTCAGCCGGTACTGGGAAAGGGTGCAAGATTGGGAAAAATTTTACTCCCACTTCCGGATGCTTAAAGAGTTACCCTTCAATCCAGGTCCCGTGGATGAGGACTGGTATACATCAGACCTTCTTAGAATAGAAAGGATAATTCCACGCAAACTCCAATCACAGGACCTTTATATGGACGAAGAGACATGGGCCACACCCTTATCTTTCTCCCATGGAGATTGAAACCCTTATCCTCAGCCCATTCCAGACAAACACCTATTTGATAAGCAAGAATGGAAGAGTCTTAGTAATCGATCCTGCAGATGAAGGAGAAAGAATAGGGAATAAGGTAGCCCGGGAAGGAAAAGAAGTAAGCCTCATAATTGCCACACACGCTCACCCAGACCATATAATGGGTGTGAAAAATTTGAGAAGAATCTTCCCTGCTCCCTTCTATCTTCACCAAGAAGATTTGTTCTTGTTAAAGGGGGAATTCAATGAATGGACTCCACTTTTTATTGACCAGGAAATTGAGCACCCCACCCATCTGTTCAAAGATGAAGAAATCCTTAATTGGGAAGGGGAAGAAATAAAAATTTTACATACCCCTGGCCATACTCCTGGAAGCATAGTAATAATGATTCAGGAATACCTTTTTTCCGGAGATACCCTTTTTTGTGGGAGTGTAGGGAGGGCGGATTTACCAGGGGGTAATTGGGAAAAACTCAAAAGCTCTTTAAAGAAACTCTTCCAGATAGAAGGAGATTATTTCATTTATCCCGGGCACGGCCCTCCAACTTTCATTGAAGAGGAAAGAATCAATAATCCCTATGTCCAGGAAGCTCTTAAGGAAGGGGAATGGTCTCCATAATTGTTCCAGCAAGAAATGAAGAAGAAACCATAACCGCTACCCTTTCCCAACTAACAGAGAATCTAAAAGATCTCGATTACGAAATAATAGTGGTAAATGACCACTCCACGGATCAAACCGAAAAAATTGTCAAAGAATTTTCCCAAAACCATCCTGAGGTAAGGGTTATTTCCAATATCTTCCACAAAGGTCTGGGAGGTGCCCTGAAAACAGGCTTCCGGGAAAGTAAGGGTGAATTTGTAGTCCCGGTAATGGCAGATCTATGCGATGATCCAAAAACCATCATTAAAATGTATGAACTGGGGAAAAGAGGTTTTGATGTTATCTGTGGCTCCAGATATATCCCGGGAGGAGGAAGGATAGGGGGACCGCGGTGGAAAGCAATTCTTTCCCGACTGGCAGGCAGTATCTATCATTTCCTTACTGGAATACCTACAAAAGATACCACCAATGCTTTCAAAATGTACAAGAAAAAGGCTTTAGAGAACCTTGAAATTGAAAGTAAAGGCTTTGAAATTTCTGTAGAACTATCTCTTAAACTCTATTTTAAAGGTTACAAATTCACTGAAATCCCTACCAAGTGGAGGGGAAGAAAAAAAGGGAAATCCAAATTCTCCTTCTCCAAACTTTTCCTCCCCTACCTTAAATGGCTACTCTGGGGAATAAGAAAAAGATTGGTAAGGGTTCAGGAGAGCGTTACCACCCCTCACTGCTCATAAAGTGCAGAGAATATTGGCGATGGGACTCTCTGGAAGGTTTATCCCTTCTTTAACCCATAGAGAAGTATTCTTCCAGGTTTGGAAGACCGGCTATTTTAATAAATTCTTCTATCTTCTTTGCATCATTTACTAAACCCTATTGAAATCCCAGTTAATGCTATAATGGTGTAAATGCTACCAAAAGATACAATAGATTTCTGGAAAAGAAAGAGGGTTTTGATCACGGGGGGTGCCGGATTTTTAGGCTCTCATATAGTGGATATTTTAAAAACAATTGGATGTAAAGAAATTTTTGTGCCCAGAAGCAAAGATTACGACTTGCGGGAGCAATCTGCTGTGAAAAGGATGTATGAAGATTTCTCGCCAGAAATTGTTATCCATTTAGCTTCTGTAGTGGGAGGAATAGGTGCGAACCAGAAATTCCCAGGAAAATTCTTCTATGACAATGCCATCATGGGCATTCAGGTCATTGAGTTTGCTCGAAGATTTGGCGTGGAAAAATTTGTTTGCATCGGCACTGTTTGTTCTTATCCTAAGTATACACCTATCCCTTTCCGAGAAGAAGATCTTTGGAACGGGTATCCAGAAGAAACAAACGCTCCCTATGGTCTGGCTAAAAAAATGCTTTTAGTCCAGCTTCAGGCTTACAGAAAAGAATATGGTTTTAAAGGCATCTATCTCATCCTAACAAATCTTTATGGACCTCGGGATAATTTTGACTTAGAAACTTCTCATGTAATCCCTGCTTTAATCAGGAAATTTATAGAAGCTAAAGAAGCAATGGAGAAGGGGAATCCTCATCCGGTAGTCCTATGGGGTACGGGAAAAGCTACTCGTGAATTTTTATATGTGGAAGATGCGGCGGAAGGGATTTTAATTGCTACACATAAATATGACGGAGCAGATCCAGTAAATATGGGAGGTATGGGAGAAATTTCCATTAAGGATTTAGCACAAATGATCAAAGAAATGGTGAGATATAAAGGTGAAATAATATGGGACACTTCTAAGCCTGATGGTCAACCACGCAGATGCCTTGATTCCTCTAAAGCCCTCAAGCTTTTCGGATGGAAGGCTGCCACACCTTTAGAAGTTGGGCTCAGAAAAACAATAGAATGGTATCTCCAACAAAGAAAAAGAGAAAAGTAACATGTTTATCACTGCTTTACCTTTTAATTAAGAGTTCTGTAGGGGACGGAGGTTACCTTCTTAAAGACTTCACCTGCTGAGAAGGGAATCCCTCAAAACTTAAGATTGGTTAGAAAATTGAATTGGTTATTGCTTCATTTGCCTTTTAGGGGTTGTGGCCGCCTTCGACGCTTAATAGGGAAAATTATAGCCCCTCCTCCCTCTCAAGATGTGGTGGTTCCTACCTCCCTAAGTTTCTGGATGATTCTACAACCTCATTTAGACAAAGCTACAATGGAATTTATGAATTTGGGACTGTTTATGTAATGAAAAATTGTCTTAAAGAAGGAGATGTATTCATAGATGTAGGGAGCTGCACTGGTTTTCTTTCCCTATGTGCATCCAAATTCGTGGGAGAAAAAGGGTTAGTTTATGCTTTAGAACCTCTGCCTTCTTCCTTTTCTTTGTTACAACAAATTTGCTTTTAATTTAGCGCTGGGTCCCCGAGCAGAGAAAGCAGAAATTTACACTTATCCATGTGCAAAAAACCGGGGTAAGGCTTCTTTCATACTCCAGAATTCCCTTGGAAATGTGGAAAAATATGAAGTAAAGGTAGAAACCCTCGATTGAATTTGAAAGATCAAGTATTCATTGGTAGAATTAGAAACAAATAATGTGAAGTTACTACTGCTCTCCGAATACCCTCCCATTAAAAATTTCAATTTTACTATTGGCCCAGAAAAAATCGCTCATACTCTCATTAAGGAATTATCCAAGTATCCGGATATGGAAATCCATTTAATCACCATGAGGAAGTGGGTGGAGAAAGATGAAATCGTGAAAAGGGGAGAAAATATCTACTTGCATTACCTATCCTTCCCCAAACCAAGAATTATTACCAATTTACTCAGGGGGACTGAAAAGCTTATGTCTTCTATTAAAAGTCTCTCGCCGGACTTAATCCATTCTCATGGTGACCCCAAGTACTCCTTACCCCCCTCCTTCCTTTCTTTCCCTTGGGTTCACACTATTCACGGTGTGACCCATAAAGAAAAATACTATTGGTATGGGAGAAGACTTCCCCATAGATTTCTTTATCCTTTCCTTGAGAAAGCTTCATTGAGGAAGTGCAGATATGTAATTTCCATCTGTGAATATGTGGAGAAAGAATACAGTTATCTTAAAAATACGCGATTTTTCCGGATCCCGAATCTGGTTTCCCCAGAATTTTTCTCCTTACAGGACAAGGAAGAGAGACCTTTGATCCTCTATATTGGGAGTATTTCCTACCGGAAGGACCCCTTAATGCTTGTCAAATCACTGCCTTCAGTGGTATCCAAGCATCCCAAGGTTAAACTGCATATTATAGGTAGAGTTGAAAATCCTTCTTACTTCTCTAAAATGAATAAATTCATTAAAGCAAATGATCTCTCACCATTTGTGGAAATCAAAGGCGTTCTCAATAATACTCAGGTGAGAGAAGAGATATCCCGTTGTTCCCTATTAGTCTTGCCTTCTCGCCAGGAAACTTCACCCTTAAGCATTGCCGAAGCAATGGCAGCAGGCAAACCGGTTATTGCCACCCGGGTAGGTGGTATCCCAGAAATGGTGGAGGATGGAAAAACAGGATTTTTGATTACCCCAGGGGATTGGAAGGAACTGGCCGAGAAAATTCTTATTTTATTGAAAAACGATACTTTAAGAAAAGAAATGGGAAGTAAAGGGAGAGAGAAAGCAAAAAAGTTGTATCATCCCGAGACAGTAGTGAAGAAACTAATGGAAGTTTATAATTTAGTACTAAACAGTAGATAACTCATCCAAGTCAATCTTTGCGTTTTTTTCTATTTTTCAGAGAATGTGAACTCTATTTCAGCAAGATTATCCCGTAGCCACTCGAGCAACTTCTCCACTCCCACCCTTACACTAATCTTTGGTTTCCAGTCCAAGAGTTTTTTGGCTTTTCCAATATCTGCAATGAAAACTTTCTGATCCCCGGGACGGGCTTGGGAAAACTTCACTTCCGGCTTTATCCCTTTCTCTTCCATTATATCCAGCAATTCAAGAAGGGAAAGGGTATTTTCCTCCCCTCCACCCACATTGAAGATCTCCCCTTTTACTTTTTCAATGTTTTCAACGCACTTCAACCCTAAGTCTATCAAGTCATCAATGTAAAGGAGGTCCCTTACCTGTTTACCTGTCCCATATATGGTTATGGGTTTTTTCATAAGACCACATATGAGGAAATGGGCAACCCAGCCCTGATCCTCTATCCCAAACTGTCGAGGGCCATATATACATGACTGCCGTAAAACCACTGTATTCAAACCATAAATCCGGGCATAATCTCTTACATACTGGTCAGCACACCCTTTTGAGCAACCATAGGGTGAATGAAAATCCAAGGGGAAATCTTCGCTGATGCCTTGAGGATAATCCGGAAGAACATATCTTTTTTCTTCCTCTACCACTTTCAATTTTTCCATACCCCCATACACTTTATTGGTGGAGGAATAAATGAGTGCTGGGTTTATCTTCTCTTCCCTTATGGCTTCCAGAATATTGAGTGTACCCAAGGCATTCACTTCAAAATCTTTTCTTGGATTCTGGATGGATAAGGTTACTGCCACCTGGGCAGCGAAATGAAATACTGCATCTGCATCCCGGTGTACATGGATGATCTCCTTTACTTGGGAAGCATGTCGAATATCCACCTGAATAAATCTAACATTTCCTTTATCCCTCAGCCACTTAAGATTCATTCTACTCCCTACTCGGGAGAGGTCATCGGCTACAATTACTTCTCCACCCTCTTCTAAAATTCTTTTCGCAAAATTCACTCCTATAAATCCAGCTCCTCCAAATATTATTGCTTTCACTTTACTAACCCCCTTTCCTCCATCTCCTTGAGGACACGGGCAAAATAATCTCTTACCTTTTCCTTTTCCATCCAAGGAAGAAGTTCTTCCATACCTTCTTCTAAGGTTATCTTAGGGGTAAATCCGAGTTTTTCTTTTAACTTGGTAATATCCGCAAAACAATGTCTCACATCCCCCTTCCTGTATCTACCAGTAATCTCCTCTCCCACTTCCCTCTTCAGTAATGTTTGAAGGATAGAAGAAATATCCTTTATTTTCACTCCCTCTCCTCTTCCCAAGTTAATGATTTCATAGTTTGCTTCTTCCTTCATCAGGGCAAGATAACACCCATAAACCACATCTTTAACATGGATAAAGTCACGGGTTTGATTACCATCTTCAAAAATCACTGGAGGATTACCGGAAAGTATTCGGGAAAGGAAAATAGCCACCACTCCCGTGTAGGGGTTGGAAAGTGACTGACGGGAACCAAATACATTGAAGAATCTTAAAGATACCACAGGTATCCCATAAGTTTTCCCAATTAAAAGACACATCTCTTCCTGATATTTCTTTGTCTGAGCATATATGGAAGAAGAATAAAGGGGTTTATCTTCCGGAGTAGGGATAGGTGTTAAGAATTCGCCACAATTTGGACATTTTACCTCCCATACACCCTTTTCCAGATCCTCCTCATTTCTCCTTTCAGGATAAACCACTCCGCAATTTTTACATCTGTATGCTCCCTCTCCATAAATACTCATAGAAGAGGCAACTATCAGTTTTCTAACTTTATGAGGTGTATTTGCTAAAAGGTCTAAGAGAACTCCTGTCCCCCTCAAGTTTGCATCCACATAGTCTTCTATTTCATACATGGACTGTCCCACTCCCACCCTGGAAGCAAAATGAAATATACCTTCCACTCCTTCCAGAATACTTTCCATAAGTCTTCTATCTCTCACATCTCCTTCCACATATTCAGCTTCAGGATTGAGGTAAGAAGGTTTCTCTGGATGAACCTGAGGATGGAAATTATCCACCACCCTTACTTTGAACCCTTCTTTTATCAAGAGATCTACTAAGTGTGAACCAATAAAACCAGCTCCTCCCGTTACTAAGATCATTCTCCATAATCCTATCATTTTTGGAAGAAAATTGGCAATACTTTGCACTAAACCGTCAGTTCAGGTATAATCCAGAAAGTATGAATCACTTGAAGACCTTTTTTCTCTTAGCAATATTAACTCTTTTACTCATCTGGATAGGAGGATTCTTTGGTGGAAGGAATGGTGCATTGATAGCTTTCATTTTTACTCTGTGTATGAACTCCGTCTTTTACTTCTTCTCTGATCGTATTGTTTTAAATATGTACAGGGCGGAAGAGATCCCTCCTGAAGAGTTACCCTGGCTTCATAATATAGTGGAGGACCTTGCACAGAGAATAGGGATTCCGAAACCGCGTGTGTATCTTATCCCTCATCCTTCTCCCAATGCTTTCGCTACGGGAAGAAGCCCTTCCTGTGCAGCAGTAGCAGTGACTCAAGGTCTCTTGAGATTACTCAGTCCAGAAGAAATAAAAGGAGTTATTGGCCATGAATTATCCCACATAAAACACCGGGATACTTTAATACAAACAGTGGCTGTCTCAGTAGCAGGTGCCATAAGTATGCTGGCTTACTGGTTAAGATGGAGAGCCATCTTCGGAGACGATGATGAACGGGGAGTATCTCCATTTTTCCTTCTTGTGGTTTCCATATTAGCCCCAATAGCAGCTTTAATTGTTCAGATGAGCATTTCCAGAACTCGAGAGTATCTTGCTGATGAAGGAGGAGCAAGAGCCTGTGGTAACCCTCTTTATTTAGCAAATGCCTTAAGGAAACTTACCTCTTATACTCAGAGGATCCCTCTGGAGAGTAATCCCTCCACAGCACCTCTTTTCATCGTCCACCCATTCTCTTCTGAGGACTGGATAGCTAACCTCTTCTCAACCCATCCTCCCATAGAGGAGAGGATAAGAAGACTGGAATTAATGGCCCGTGAGGAAGGAGGGGGTTATGTTTTTTGATTCCCTTTTCGGAGCTTTTTCCAATGATATAGCAATTGACTTAGGAACAGCCACCACCCTGGTGTATGTAAAGGGGAAAGGGGTAATTTTAATGGAGCCCTCTGTGGTAGCTATGCATAAATACTCCCGAACAATTTTAGCTGTGGGTGAGGAAGCAAAAAGGATGGTTGGTAGAACTCCAGGTGCAATTGTAGCCACCCGGCCTCTACGAGATGGGGTAATAACTGATTTTGAAGCTACAGAGGAAATGCTTCGGTATTTTATAACCAAAGTCCACAATCGTAAAAAATTTGTCCGCCCCCGCGTAGTAATAGCAGTAACATCAGGGATTACAGAAGCTGAGAAAAGGGCACTTAAAGAATCTGCTTCTCAAGCGGGTGCAAGGGAAATCTATCCTATAGAAGAACCTATGGCTGCAGCAATAGGTGCAGGTCTCCCTGTAGAAGAACCTGGGGGGAATATGGTGGTGGACATAGGAGGAGGGACGACAGAAGTAGCAGTAATTTCTTTAGCAGGAATAGTGAAATGCAAAATGATAAAAGTGGCAGGGGATGAAATGGATCAGGCCATAATTAGGCATCTCAAAAACCACCATAACTTACTTATTGGGGAAAGAACCGCTGAAGAAGTAAAGATTAAACTGGGTTCTGCCTATCTGGAAGGGGAAGAGGAAGAAATGGAAGTAAAGGGGAGAGACTTGGTAACAGGGCTACCTAAGTATATCCGCATTACAAGTGAAGAAGTAAGGGAAGCCTTACAAGAGCCAGTTGAGATAATCGTAAGAACAGTTAAAGAAGTGTTGGAAGAGACTCCTCCAGAACTTTCTGCAGACCTGGTTGATAGAGGGATAGTGTTAACGGGTGGGGGTGCCAAATTAAGGGGGTTGGACAAAAAACTAAGTGAAGAAACTGGTCTCCCCACTCGAGTAGCTGAAGATCCTGATAAATGTGTAGCAGTGGGTGCAGGAAAATGTCTTGATGAAATTAAACTCTTGAGAAAAATCGTGTCTTTAAGTGTAGAGGTTTAAAATGGAATTCACTTCTTTACTTAAAATTATGGTGGAGAAAGACGCTTCTGATCTCCATCTTAAAGCAGGTAGTCCTCCTACCTTCCGAATTAATCGAGAGCTTACACAAATAGGGGATAAACTATCTCCTGAAGATGTGAAAAAAATGGCTTTATCCATCCTGGATGAAAGGAAAAGAAAGATATTTGAGGAAAAAGGGGATCTGGATGTTTCATATGGCCTCTCTGGTTTAGGCAGGTTCAGAGTAAATCTATATTTGCAACGGGGCACGGTTGGGATAGCGGTAAGGAGAGTTAAAACCCAAATTCTTTCCTTTAAAGAATTAAATTTACCTCCTATTTTAGAGAAGCTTTCCTTGCTACCTCGCGGGTTAGTCCTTGTATGTGGTGCAGCGAGTGCCGGCAAATCCACTACTCTGGCAGCCATGGTGGAATTTATTAACCAAAACCGTAAATGCCATATCATTACCATTGAAGATCCTATTGAATTCCTCTTTCAGGATAAAAAGTCCATAATAAGCCAAAGAGAAGTAGGCATGGACACGGAATCTTTCTATACTGCCTTAAGACAGGTGGTGAGACAAGATCCCGATGTCATAATGATAGGAGAACTTCGAGACGAAGAGAGTTTCCGTATCGCCATTAATGCTGCTGAAACTGGACACCTTGTTCTCTCTTCCCTGCACGCAGTTGATTCTGCACAGGTTATTAACCGTATCTTGGATTTCTTCCCACCCGCTGAGCATTATCAAATAAGGAGCCAGTTATCCCTTAATCTCAAAGCTACAATAGTGCAAAGACTCTGCCGTAGGAAAGATGGTGGACTTATTCCAGCGGTGGAGGTAATGATCCTGAATCTCACCATTGCACGATTAATAAGAGAAAATAAAATTGAAAGAATCCCGGCAGCAATTCAGGCTGGTAAAGAGGAGGGTATGCAAACCTTTAACCAATCTTTAATCCAGCTGGTAAAAGACGGCCATATCACTCTTGAAGAAGCCTTATCCAAATCTCCTCAACCTGAAATGCTGGAAATGGCAATGAAGGGAATTGTCCTGGATGAGGAAAGACAGATACTCGGTGAATTTTAATCTTCTTCTCCCTCTTGATGATAGAAATAGATGCAGGCTATGGATCAGGTGGGGGGCAGGTTTTACGGACTGCTATTGGACTTTCTGCGTTAACCGGTCTGGCGGTTAGACTCTACAATATCAGAGCTAAAAGACCCCAGCCGGGGCTGAAGGAACAACATCTACGCGCACTCTTAGGAGTAGCCGAGATCTGTGGTGGAAAAGTGGAAGGAGCCAGTCTGGGTTCCCGCCAGATAACATTCTATCCAGGAGAATTAAAACCAGGAAGTTATAAATTCCACATATCTACTGCAGGGTCCGTAACCCTTTTTCTTCAAGCAATTCTTCTCCCTGCACTTAAAGGGAAGTTTACTATAGAGATAAAGGGAGGGGGAACTTTCGGGAAATGGGCTCCTCCTTTCCCCTATTATGAGGAAATCCTCTTCCCTTTCCTTGAAAGAATGGGATACCCTGTCCAGGGGAAAGTATTGAGGGAAGGATTTTATCCAAAAGGTGGTGCCCATCTATTTATAGAAACCCAACCAGCTTCCCTCCAACCCCTTTTTCTTCCAGAAAAAGGCTCCTTAAAAGAAATTAAATGTTTATCCATTGCCACCCTTGACCTTTCCACTGCCAAGGTAGCGGAGAGACAGGCAAAGGCTTTTAAAAAACTCATTTCAGAAAAGGGACTGCCTGAGCCAAAGTCAATGATAAAATATGTGAGTGCTTCCTCAACAGGTAGTGCAATCTGTGCAGTAGCAGTGACGGAACACTCCTTAATTGGGGCAAATTCCCTGGGAGAAAAAGGGAAAAGAGCAGAAATTGTGGGGAAAGAGTGTGCTGATAAACTCCTGGAGGAACTCACGGGTGCTGTAGATTCTCATGCAGGAGACCAGCTCCTTCCCTATCTTGCTCTAACTGGAGGAGAAATTTTGGTCAGTCGAGTAACCGACCATCTCCTCACCAATGCCTGGGTTATTGAAAAGTTCCTCCCAGTAAAAATAGAGATTAAGGGAAGAATAGTGAGGATTGTAAAAAATGCTTAATGAAATACTCTGGTTACTCTTCCTCATACTTGACCTATCCATTGCATTACTCATCTTTTACTTTTTTGAAAAGGAAGGAATATTCACCCTCATTTCCTTGAGTATTATTGTCTGCAATATTCAGGTAATTAAACTGGTTAAACTCTTTGGTTTTACTGCCACCTTAGGGAATGTCCTGTATGGGAGTATATTCTTTGCCACGGACATTCTCAGTGAGTTTTATGGGAAAAAGGAAGCAAGGAAAGGGGTTACCTTAGGGTTTATTGCCTTAGTGATTACCGTCATTTACATGCAGATTGCATTACATTTCAAACCTGCTCCGGATGATTTTTCTCACAAACCCCTCTCTGAAATCTTCAATTTCCTACCCCGGATAGTAGCAGGGAGTCTCCTGGCCTATCTTGCTTCCCAGTATCATGATGTTTGGGCCTTCCATCTCTGGCGGAGAATCACTAAGGGGAGACATCTCTGGCTGAGAAATAACCTCTCCACAATGGTAAGCCAGTTCATCGATTCCTTGGTTTTCTGCCTTATAGCCTTCTGGGGTGTCTATGATCTCCCCACCTGGATAGACATTCTTCTCACCACTTACTTCCTTAAATGGATAGTAGCCCTCTTGGATACACCCTTTATCTACCTTGCCCGATTTCTTGCAGTTAAGAAAGGGATCCAGCCTCAACTCATGATTCTTGACAAGGGAAAGGAGGTATAGTATTTTTCCCTGGATGAACTGATGAAAAAGAATAGGACAGTTAAAGTATACACTGCAAAAGATGAATTCGAAGCAAATCTCATTAAGGGTCTTTTGGAGAGTGAGGGAATCCCCTGCAATCTTATTACTCAGGTTCCTCATTCTGTTTATCCTTTCACCGTAGATGGTCTGGCTGAAGTCCAGATTATGGTGAGAGAAGAGGATGCAGACCGAGCTCGAGAAATCATTGAATCAAAGGAGGGAGAGAAAAATAATCAATTATAAAGAGGTAGCTAGGGAAATAGCTCGTATCTGCTGGGAAAAGAAAGGTGAAGATATAGTTATTCTTAATCTGGAAGGTTTAAGTGTGGTGTGTGATTACTTCGTCATTGCCACTGGCGATACAGAAATCCAGACAAGAAGTATATCCGACGCTGTAATGGAGGAACTGGAGGGAAGTGGTATCCCCTTACACCATATAGAAGGTTATGAGGATGGGAAATGGATTCTCCTTGATTATGAAGGCGTGATCCTTCATGTATTCACTCCTGAGATAAGAGAATATTATGACCTGGAAAGACTCTGGGGCGATGCAGAAAAGGAAAAATGGGAACCTGTGGAGAGCAGAAAAGAGGATAACCAAAGCAATTCAGGAAGCTCTCCAGAAGATTAAAGAAGAGGGATGGAATGTTCCGGAGGGGAAGGAAATTCTCCTCCAGAGACCTCGGAAGGAGGAATGGGGTGATTTTTCCTCCCAAATAGCTTTTAACCTTGCAGGTTTAAACAAGAAACCACCCCAGGTCTGTGCAGAAAATCTGGTAAAGAATCTTCCTCCCTTGGAAGATTTTGTGGAAAAAGTGGAGGTGGTGGGAGGATTCATAAATTTCACTCTGGGTCTTCCCTATCTCTTCTCTTTTCTTACAGAAATTCTTAAAGAGAGGGAAAACTTTCCCAGGTTGGATCTGGGAAAAGGGAAGAGGGTTCTCATAGAATTTGTAAGTGCCAATCCTACTGGCCCTCTTCATATTGGCCATGGGAGAGGAGCAGCTATAGGTTCCGCCCTTTCCAACCTTTTAGAAAAGGGCGGTTATAAAGTGGAAAGAGAGTATTATGTTAACAATGTGGGGAGACAGATAGAACTCCTGGGAGAATCTCTTGCTCTGCGACTCAGAGAGATAGAAGGGGAGAAAGTAACCTTCTCCCCTGACCATTACCAGGGTGAGTACCTTAAAGAGATGGCAGAAACTCACTACAAAGAACTTAAGGAGAAAAAGGAAGATATTGCTTATCTAAGCAGATTTGCCTCCCAACTCATTCTGGAAGATATCCTGGAGACTTTAAAGAATTTTGGAGTGGAGTTTGACAGGATCACCTATGAAGATTCACTTTATAAAGAAAGCAGGGTAGAGAAAGCAATAGAGGAATTAAAGAAAAAGAAAGGTATTTACGAAAAAGATGGCGCTCTATGGCTGGCCTCTACACAGTTTGGTGATGAAAAAGACCGAGTAATTGTTAGAAAAGATAGAAGACCCACCTATCTTGCCTCAGACATTGCTTATCATAAGGAAAAATTTTCCCGTGGCTACGACCTGCTGGTAAATATCTGGGGTGCAGATCACCATGGATACATTCCCCGTCTCCGTGCAGGATTGAAATTCTTGGGACTTCCGAAGGAAAAACTTAAGATAATCCTTGTTCAGATGGTAAGTTTGATAAAAGAAGGGAAGAAATTATCCCTATCCACTCGTAAAGGAGAGTTTGTGAGCTTAGAGGATCTGATAGAAGAAGTTGGGAAAGATGTCTGCAGATTCTTTTTCCTAACCCGCCGTCCGGACACCCAACTTGAGTTCAATATAGATCTGGCAAAGAAAGAGGCGCCGGAGAACCCAGTTTATTACATCCAGTATGCCCATGCCCGTATTGCAAGTATTTTCAGGAAATGGGAAAAAAGAAAACCTCTGGAAGGACTCTCCCTCCAGCTTTTAAAGGAACCAGAAGAGATAAAGCTCCTCCGGCTAATGGCTCTCTACCCCTGGCTACTGGAAGGAGCAATAAATTCTCTTGAACCCCATCGATTGACAGCTTATCTTCAGGAACTTGCAAATGCTTTCCATCGCTATTATGATAGGGTAAAGATCCTGGGTGGGGAGGAAAAGGTGGAGCTTGCAAGATTGGGGCTTGTGGAAGGTGTTAGATGTGTAATTGCCTCAGGACTAAAGATCCTGGGTATTCAGCCCAGAGAAAGGATGTAGAATGAAAAGGAGAGTAATTGTTCTGGGTGGTGGCCCGGGAGGATACTCCTCAGCTATACGCTGTGCACAGATGGGTGCAGAAGTTATCCTTGTGGAAAAAGAGTTTCTGGGAGGAGTTTGCCTTAACCATGGATGCATCCCCACGAAAACACTTTTTGAAGCTTCTCTAATAAAGGAGAAGATTAAAAAAGCAGGAATCTTTGGCTGGGAAATAGAAGAAAAAGGGTTCCAATGGGAAGTCCTTAAGAAAAAGAAAGAGGAAGTGGTAATTAGGCTTCGTAAAGGTTTGGAGTTCCTCTTCTCCCAGTATGGAATCAAATGGGTGAAAGGTGTGGGAAAAGTGATAAATGGAGGAGTGGAAGTAGGAGAGAAAACTTTTTCTGGAGATACCCTTATCCTTGCCACCGGTTCCTCCCCCCTTCTACCTCCCGCTTTTAAGAAAAGGAGGGTTCTCACCTCAAGAGAGATTCTCGACTTGGAAAAGCTCCCGGAGAAATTACTCATTGCAGGAGGAGGGGTAATTGGGTGTGAATTTGCCTATATATTCTCCTCCCTGGGGACAGAGGTGACACTTGTAGAAATGATGGAAAGACTTCTTCCTGCTGAAGATGGGGATATTTCCCGAGGAGTGGAAGAAGTTCTGAAGAAAAAAGGAGTAAGAGTCATTACAGGAATAAAGGTGGAAAAAATTGAAGAGGGTAAGGATAGCATCTCCTGTGAGCTGGGAGAGGAGAAATGGGAAGGAGAATATATTCTGGCTGCCTTGGGTAGGGTTAGAAACACCCAGGATTTTTCAGGATTGGGTATTGAGATGGGGAAAGAGGGGGTAAGAGTAAATGAGCAAATGGAAACCACAGTTCCTGGAGTCTTCGCAGTAGGGGATCTCACTCCCTCACCCCAGCTTGCCCATGTCGCCTTTCAAGAAGGTGAGGTGGCGGGAGAAAATGCCTGCGGTGGAGAAAAAACCATAGATTACCGGGCTATTCCCAGGGTTATATTCACTTATCCTGAAGCTGGGAGTGTGGGTATGGGTGAGGAAGAAGCACGGGAAAAAGGTTATCCGGTAAAGACGGTAAAATTTCCCTTCACTGCAGTGGGTAAAGCTCATGCGGAAGATGATACGGAAGGATGGGTTAAACTGGTGGTGAACGAAGAAAATAACGAAATTTTGGGATTACACATCCTTTCCCCTTCTGCAGGAGAGATTCTGGGAGAAGGAATAATTGCTGTAAATCTTAAGGTCACTCCGGAAACCCTTGCAGATTCCATCCATCCTCATCCCACAAGAATCGAGGCGATAAAAGAGGTTTCCTCCCTTTTCCTGGGAAAACCTCTACACTTCTTGAAGTGAGGATAATAGAACCGGGGATATTAGGTTACAGGGAATCCTTAGAACTTCAGAGAAGCATCCACAGAGAGGTAAGAGAAGGTAGGGGAGAAGAAACCCTCATTTTACTCCGGCATCCTCCTGTAATCACCTTAGGGAGAAGTGCAAAAAGAGAAAATATTTTGGTGAGTGAGGAGATAATAAAAAAATTGGGTGTGGAGATCTATGAGGTGGAGAGAGGAGGAGATGTCACTTTCCATGGGCCAGGGCAGTGGGTTGGCTATCCCATTATTGATCTCCGCAAGAGGGGGAAAGATATTCACCTTTATCTTCGCAATTTAGAAGAGGTTATTATAAAAGTTCTTGCTAATTTTGGTCTGGCAGGTAAAAGGATCCCCGGGCTTACCGGAGTCTGGGTGGGAGAGAAAAAAATAGCCAGTATAGGTGTTGCGGTAAGAGGATGGGTTACTTATCACGGTTTTTCCTTTTGCATTAAACCGGAAAAAGAATACTTTTCTCTTATAAACCCCTGCGGGCTTGGGAAGGAAATGACCTCCCTGGAAGAAGAACTGGGGAAGAAGATAGATATGGAAAAGGTTAAAGAAGTAATAAAGGAAGAGTTCCTTAATATCTTCCAATCATGAGGAAGGAGTTCCCTCCCTGGCTCAAGAAAAGAATAGGAGATTTAGAGCGGGTGAATGATCTTTTATCTCTTCTTTCCCATCATCGTCTTCATACCATCTGCCAGAGTGCACACTGTCCTAATCTTCCTGAATGTTTCTCCCGGGGTACTGCAACCTTCCTCATCCTGGGAAATATCTGCACCCGGAACTGCACTTTCTGTATGGTGAAAAAGGGGAAACCTCTCCCAGTAGATACTCAGGAGCCTGAAAGAATAAAAGAAATGGCGAAATTGCTGGGATTAAAGTATGTGGTAATAACTTCAGTAACCCGGGATGATTTACCAGATGGGGGTGCTGAGCATTTTAAAAGAACCATCCGCACCCTTCATGAGGAAGGGATGAAGGCGGAAGTGCTGGTTCCGGATTTTCAAGGAGATAAAGGAGCTTTGGTAAAAGTGGTGGAAGAAAAACCGGAAGTATTTGCCCATAACCTGGAAACCGTCCCCCGTCTTTACCCTTCTGTAAGACCTCAGGCAGATTATGACCGTTCCCTTCTCCTTCTTCGCTGGGCAAAGGAAGTTTCTCCTTCCCAAATAACCAAATCCGGAATTATGGTGGGAATGGGAGAAAGGGAGGAAGAAGTAATTGAAGTGATGAAATCCGCACGAGATGCGGGTGTGGATATATTCACTATCGGCCAGTATCTCCCCCCTTCCCCCAGACACTTCCCCCTGCATTCGTTTATTCACCCAGAAACATTCCATTATTATGAAAGAGAAGGAGAAAAAATGGGCCTTCTGGTAATAGCAGGCCCCTGGGTGAGAAGTTCATACCGGGCAGAAACTGCCTGGAAAACGGTGGTAAAAAAATGAGTATTCCCAGACTCTTTTTATCCCCCCATCTTCTAAGGGAAACAGTTTTAACCTTGCCTGAGGAAGAATCCCATTACCTCAAAAATGTGCTCCGTATGAAAAAAGGAGATAGCCTCCTCCTTCTTGACGGTGAAGGGAATTTTTACCGAGCCAGAGTGGAAAGTATGGGGAAAAGAGGGGTGAGAGTGAGGATTGAAGAAAAAGGGAAAGGTGAGGATCCACCCTTCCCTTTCATCCTTGCACAGGCTATTCTTAAAGGAGAAAAGATGGATTTCATCATCCAGAAAGCAGTTGAACTCGGTGTAAAAGAATTAATACCCATTACCACCCGAAGAACTGTAGTTAAAAGAACCAGGAAAATCCGTCGATGGAGAGAAATTGCTCGTTCCTCAGCCCAGCAGTGTGGAAGATATTACCTCCCCATAATCTATGAAGAAATCTCCTGGGAAGATTTCTTAAATAACTTTTCCTCAGGCTGGATCCTATATGAAAAAGGAGGGAAACCTCTTCCAGAAATACTCCAAGAGTGGCAAGGGGAAAAGAAGGTGGTAGTGATAGGCCCGGAAGGTGGTTTTGAAGAGGAAGAAGTGGAAGAAGCTATTGAAAAGGGGTTTGAACCGGTGAGCCTGGGTAAACTCATATTGAGAGCAGAAACCGCTACTTTTTATACCCTTAGTGTCCTCAAATTTTTCCTGGAGTTTAAACTCAAAAAAGGATAAAAACTTTTGTGAAAAGAAAACTCCTATATCCTGGCTGGGTCAAGTCCCATTTATCCTGTAAAAAGAGAAAGCCTTGTAATTAAGCATTCACAACCTCCATCTCTTTCTCCCATACCCTTCACCGTTGATGTATCTTCTTTAAGAGAGTCTCCTTCCCTTAAAGGTTGATAATTCTTCCCATTTTATCAGAAGGCTCTCTCTTTTTTACATTAATTTTAAGACACTACCAATGGAAGATGGAAAAAACCTGTGTCAAGTTTAAAAGGAAATAAGAATGAAATAAGACAATTTTTAACTTAAGTTTCGGAGAGGAGTTGTGCCAGACACAAAATTCTTGACAATAGCCTAAAATCTAGTTCTAATCTCTTCTTTTTATGATGTATCTTCCTTCCTTCTGACCCCAGGCCCATCCTGGAGTTTTTTTTCTCTTTTTGGGAGGATACACCTTTTTTATTTTTACTTCCATAATTTACACAATTTATTTTACGTTAGCTCTGAAGGTCAGGTTGACAAAATTTGAAAAAATCTTTATAATAGTGTCAAAAATGTTAAGAAAAAGTTTAAATGGGAATTGGGGGGTTAAGATTTTCTCAAATTCCTTTTTTAAATTTCTTTTGTCTTTTTATGAATAAAGGAGGTGGATTATGAAGAAATTCTTTAAAAGAGGCGGTTTTACATTAATTGAGCTTCTTGTGGTGACTGCTATAATAGCAATTTTAGCATCACTATTGCTTCCTGCTCTATTAAAAGCAAGGGAAAAAGCAAGACAGGCAAGTTGTCAAAATAATTTGAGACAGATAGGTCTGAGTTTTTACATGTATATTCAAGATTATGATGATTACTTCCCTCAAGCAGATGGAGGAGAAAGATGGAGACTTACTTTATATAATAATAGCTACATTGAAGACAAAGGTATTTTATGGTGTCCATCTCATCGGATAATAGGTTGGGATAAGGAAGATTTAAGTAACTGGGAGAGAAGTGGTTACTGTATGAATTGGGCTTTAGGGACTGTTAAAGATGCAGATGAGTTTCCTTTTTGTTGTTATCACTGGGTAAGACTCGACCAGCTTAGATCACCAACAAAAGTGGTATTAACAGCTGATAGTCATGAAGTTTACCATCGAGATGTAATGATTGGCCGAACATATGCCAGCGTGTGGCGTCCTGGAGATATTCATTCATTTGGATGTAATGTTTTACGGGTAGATGGTCATGTAGATTTTCACTCTTGGACAACTTATTTTGAAGAAAGAGAAGTCAAATGGTGGGCGAAATAAAAAGATGAAAATAACAGAGAGAAGAAAATGAGAAGAATAAGTTTAAAGTTTGTGTGGACAATGGTAGTATTTATAAGTTGTTTGGGAATAGCAAAAGGTGGAGAAACAGGCTTTTTACCTAAGATAATAAAGATAAAAATAGATACAGTCATAGCAAAACCGGGAGATAAACCAGTAATAGAATATTGGTGGAAAAATGTAGGAGGTAGTTGTGCTCAAAAAGACTATGCTGTATTTGTCCATTTTGTTCCTGAAGGAAAATATGGAGAAAAGAATATTGTCTTTGGTGGAGACTATCGTCCTACTCATCCTACCACTACATGGTTTCCTGGTGAAGTAATCATAGAGAAACATTATTTTAAAATTCCTTCTGATGTTCCTCCGGGAAGATACAAAATCTGTATTGGATTGTGGGACCCTACTACTGGAGCCCGTATAAAACTGGCTAATGAGGAAATAAAAGAAAAAGGTACTAAATATCGTATTTGTGTCATTACTATAGTTGAGAAAGAAAGTAAAGTAGAAAAAAAGCCATTAGAAGTTAATTTTGAAAAATCTATATTAAAGGAAAAGGATTTAAAAGCAAAGAGAAAAAAGGATTATCTTATTC
>JAGGYA010000023.1 GCA_021162785.1 Candidatus Calescibacteriota bacterium | reverse complement strand
TTCGGTTTTTTGCTGAGCTATAGCGAGCTGGTCTACTCTTTGAGCGAGTTGGTTTAGTCTTTCTTCAGTTTTTTGCTGGGCTATAGCGAGCTGATCTACTCTTTGAGCGAGTTGGTTTAGTCTTTCTTCAGTTTTTTGCTGGGCAATAGCGAGCTGGTCCACTCTTTGAGCGAGCTGATCTACCCTTTGAGCGAGTTGGTTTAGTCTTTCTTCGGTTTTTTGCTGGGCAATAGCGAGCTGGTCTACTCTTTGAGCGAGCTGATCTACCCTTTGAGCGAGTTGGTTTAGTCTTTCTTCAGTTTTTTGCTGGGCTATTGCTAATTGATTTACTCTTTCTTCAGTTTTCTGTTGAGCTATTGCAAGTTGATTTATTCTTTCTTCTGTCTTTTGTTGTGTTAAAACCAGCCTTTCAATTGCCTCCTTCAACCTTTCAAATTCTTCTCTTTTTATCCCAAATTCTTCTTTGAGAAAATCGTAAAGTTCTATTACTCCATCTTTAACTTCTGGAGGAAATTTATCAATAACACTTTTAAAACTCTTCATTTTTCCTCCTTCCTTTTTCTTTTTATTGTATCTGAAAAATTAAGAGTTTGTAAAGATGTCCAGCCCCATTTACAGGAATTTTAAAACACTACCAAAAAGGATATAGAAGAGAATTTAATAATCTGGTAATCTGGTAAGTTATGAGGAGAGTTAAAGAACGAAGAGAAGAGATTTTTAAAATTTTGGAGGATGCAGGGAGAATACTTTATGAAGAGATCCGTGCAAAAATAAAGGAGAAACCTTACCAAGGACCAGTGACTAAAGGGGACTTAAAAGTGGAGAAGTTTCTTAAAAATAGATTAAAAGAAATTTTCCCTCAAGCAGGATTTTTGGGAGAGGAAGAAGGTGGGGAAGAGGGAGAGGAGTGGATGTGGGTGGTTGACCCTTTAGATGGAACTGTGAATTATATCCATCATATTCCTCATTTTGCTATTTCTGTAAGTTTAGAAAAGAATGGGGTTCCTTTTTGTGGATTTATTTATGATGTGAGCAAAAAGGAAGTTTTTTATGCTATTCGAGGAGAAGGTGCCTTTCTAAATGGTTCTCCTATAAAGGTATCAAATACCCAGAAACTTGAAGATGCTCTTCTTTCCACAGGTTTTTCCAGAGTGCCCGAGTTTCGGGAAAGGAATCTTAAAATTTTTGCCTATCTTCTTAATCGGACAGAATCTTTAAGGAGATTGGGTTCTGCAGCGTTGGATTTGGCTTATGTGGCTTGTGGCAGGTTGGATGGATTCTGGGAAATTGGACTTAATCCCTGGGATATTTCCGCGGGAATAGTTTTGATAGAAGAAGCAGGTGGACGGGTTACCGATTTTAAAGGGGGCAAGAATTTTAATTCAAGGAGAGAAATCTTAGCCACAAATGGATTATTACATCCTTTTCTTTTAAAAGAAATTAAGGAAGCTCTTGGAGGTAAAGTGTGAGAGAGGAAGAGATAATAGAATTTTTGAGGAACTTTTTAGCAGGAAGAAATGAAGGTGTATTGGTGGGTATTGGAGATGATGCAGCAGTAGTGAAGTTGGGTGGGGAAAGAATTGTTTTGACCTGTGACACGCTGGAGGAAGGAGTGCATTTTCTGAGGGATTATTTCCCTTTATATTTCCTTGGCTGGAAAGGGATGGCTGTAAGTATAAGTGATATTTATGCAATGGGTGGGGAACCTCTTTATTCTCTTGTTTCTCTGGGTGTAGTGGAGGAATCTGGAGTGGAAGAGATTTTTCGGGGTGTGAAGGAATTTTCTTCTCAATTTAAGGTGGAGGTGGTGGGAGGAAACTTGGTTCGATCGGATCGGTGGTGGATAGAAGTTTTCTCTTTGGGAAGAGTTGAGAATCCCATTTTAAGAAGTGGAGCAAAAATTGGGGATTTAATTGTAATAACGGGATATCCAGGAGAAGCCTCCGCAGGCAGGAAGGTTTTGGAAGAAGGAAGGAACGGATACTCAGAACTTAAGGAAAGGTTCCTTAAGCCTTATCCTCGAAAGGAGATTCTGGAAATCAAAGAAGAATTTTCCCTTACTTCTCTCATAGATATTAGTGATGGTGTGGGTAGAGACCTTTACCGGATTCTAAAAGAGAGTGAGAAAGGTGCAGAAATCTTCCCTGATTATTTACCTATTTCAAGAAGCTTAAAGGATTTCGCTGGTGAGAAGGCTTTTCATTATTTCTGGAGTGGTGGGGAGGATTATGAGTTGATTTTTACCGTGGAGAAAGGTGTGAACTTACCCTCATGTTGGAAAGAATTGCCACTTACCATAATTGGAGAAATAACAGGAGATGTGGGTGTGATAAAATCTGGAGAGCAAATCCTGGAACCTGCAGGTTATGAGCATTTTAAGTAAAGAAATATTTACTTCTTCCCCAGAGAAGACTTTAATACTGGGAGAAAAGATAGGGAGGAATCTAAAAGGTGGAGAGTTTTTTGTTCTTTCTGGCCCTTTAGGATCTGGGAAAACAGTCTTTGTAAAAGGGCTTGCTAAAGGATTAGGAGTAAAGGATTACCAATATGTTAGCAGTGCTTCTTTTGTAATCCTCAAGATTTATAAAGGAAGACTTCCCCTGTACCATTTTGACCTTTTCCGGGTAGAAGATTTCTATGAGCTGGAGGATATAGGGTGGGAGGAGTATGTGAGAGAGGAAGGGGTTGTAGTTATGGAATGGGGAGAGCGTTTTAAGAAATATTGGAGAAACTATTTAGAGGTGAATTTCCAATTCGGGGATGGAATTAATGAGAGGAGAATCAAATTCTCTTCGGAAGATGTGGAGTATAAGGGATTATTCCTTATCCTTGATTTACCTTGACACAGGCATAGAATTTGCTATCCTTTAAGTAGGGAGGTAGAAATGAAGAAGAAACTGGGGGAAATGTTGTTAGAAAAGGGAGTAATAAATGATGAACAGTTAAAAGAAGCTCTTCGAGTTCAAAGGGAGCGAGGAGGATTGCTGGGGGATATTTTGATTTCCTTAGGTTATATAAAGGATGAAGACCTTGCAAAATTTTTAAGTGAACAGTTGGGTTTAGAACTTATAGATCCTTTTCTTTATGACATTGAGACAGAAGCTCTCAAGATGGTGCCAGAGCAGGTTGCCAGGAAATACAATTTAATTCCTTTAAAGGTAGAAGGGAATATATTACATGTGGCTATGGCTGACCCCTTTAACCTATACGCTTTAGAAGAACTCAAGTCTTTAACGGGGTGTATGGTTAAAACTTATATTAGCCCTAAGAGTTCCATTCTCAGGGCTATTGAACATTTTTATGGGTTAAATCAAAGCATGGAAGAGGTTTTGAGTGTCAGTGAAGAAGAGCTTGGATATGAAGCAGCTGAAGAGGAGACTGTAGACCTTCTTCAAGAGAAAGCTCAGGAGGCACCTGTTATTAAAGCTGTTAATCTTTTAATTTCCCAAGCTATAAAACAGAGAGCCAGTGATATTCATATTGAGCCTATGGAAAATGAAGTTAGGGTTAGATATCGAATCGATGGTGTCTTATATAAAGTTCAATCTTTACCTAAGAAACTACAACTTGGGATAATTTCTCGAATAAAGGTCCTGGCACATCTCAATATCGCAGAAAAAAGACTACCCCAAGATGGAAGAGTACTTATGAAGATGGGGGAGAAGGAAGTGGATTTGAGAATATCCACTTTTCCCACTATTTATGGTGAGAATGTGGTAATTAGAATTTTGGAGAAAGAGAGCCTTTTTAAAGGGGTAGAAGAATTGGGATTTTCCCCTGAGATGTTAGAAGAGTTTAAGAAATTGATTAGGAGGCCCTACGGGATGATATTAGTTACTGGCCCTACAGGTAGTGGAAAAACTACCACTCTTTACTCTGCTTTATCCTTCATAAATTCAATTGAGAAGAATATTATTACAATTGAAGACCCTGTGGAATACGAAATTAAAGGAATTAGACAGACACAGGTTAATCCAAAAGTAGGCCTTACCTTTGCTAATGCTTTAAGGAACATACTACGTCAGGATCCTGACATTATAATGGTGGGAGAAATTAGAGATCTAAATACAGCAAAGATTGCAGTAGAAGCTGCTTTAACTGGGCATCTGGTTTTCTCTACACTCCATACCAACGATGCTCCCAGCACAATTGCTCGTTTAGTGGATATGGGAGTGGAGCCCTATCTTGTAGCATCTTGTCTTCTTGGAGCAGTAGCACAGAGGTTAGTGAGAGTGATTTGTCCTTATTGTAAAGAAGAGTATAAGCCACCAAAGGATGTGTTGGAGATATTAAATCTTCCAGAAGAAGGTAAATACTTTAGGGGGAAAGGATGCAAATTCTGTCGAAATACTGGATACTTAGGGAGAACCGGGATTTTTGAACTAATGATTATGACAGATCGTTTACGGGAGATTTCTTTACGTAGAGTCCCGGTAAGTGAATTAAGAAGAGAGTGTATAAAGGAGGGGATGGTAACCTTAAGAGAGGCGGGTCTTCAAAAAGTAAAAGAAGGGATTACTACTATAGAAGAAGTTTTAAGGGTTACAGAGGATGTAGAGGATTAAAAAATGCCACAATTTAAATACAGAGCCCGAACTACTACGGGTGAATTAGTGAGTGGGATTATGGAAGCCCCCAGTTTTAAGGATTTGGAAAATCTCCTTGCTCAAAGAAAATTTTTACTCATAGATGCCCAAGAGGCAAAAAAGGGTTTTCTTTCTTGGGAGGTTAGTTTCAGATTTGGAAGAGGGGTTAAGCCCACACAGTTGATACTCTTCACTCGACAACTCTCTGCTCTTTTAAGGGCGGGTGTACCCATAACTCAAGCTCTTTTAACTTTAAGTGAACAAACCGAAAATAGGACATTACGCACTGCTATTTTGCAGATCCGGGAAGATATTGAAAGAGGGGCAAGTTTTGGAAGTGCTTTGGAGAGACAATCTCACATTTTCTCTGACCTTTATGTTTCTACAGTGAGAGTTGGGGAAGAAGCTGGTAATTTGGAAGAGGTTCTGGATAGGGTAGCGGATTTTTTAGAGAGAGAGATGGATATAAAGATAAAGGTTAGAAGCGCTCTTCTTTACCCTTTTATTTTGGTTATTGTAGCTTCTGGATTGATAACCTTTCTGGTAACTTATGTTCTCCCTAAGTTTAGGAAAGTCTTTTATGCTGCGAAAGTTCCCCTTCCCCTTCCTACAATGATGATGTTTAAATTAAGTGAGTTCTTTCAGCGCTACTGGTATTATGGCTTAGCAGGTTTAATTATACTTATAGTGGCTTATGTAATTATCTCCAGAACAGAAAGGGGTAAGGAAGTAATGGATGAGTGGAAGTTAAGAATGCCCCTTTTTGGACCCCTCCTTAAAAAAGTAGGTATTTCTCGGTTTGCTCGTTCACTGGAGACTATGGTGAGAAGTGGTGTTGATTTGGGGAGAAGTTTCCAGGTAATCAAGGGAAGTATTGGGAACGCGGTGCTGGCTAAAGTAATGGATGTGATAAGGGAAAATGTGATGCGAGGAGGGAGTATTAGTGAGCCTTTAAGAAGAAGCAAAGAGTTCCCTCCCATGGTAGCTCATATGATAGCTGTGGGGGAAGAAACAGGGGATATGGAAGATATGTTGAGGGTAATTTCCAATAATTATGATAAAGAAGTAGATTTTGCTATAAAAATAATGACCTCCACTTTAGAGCCTCTTCTCTTAATTGTAATGGGTGGAATTGTGCTTTTCATTGCCCTTTCTCTTTATCTTCCTCTTTTCAAAATGGCCAAAATTATTCAATACTATTAAAAGGAAGGGAGGTTGTGGTATAATAGGGAGGTTTTAAAGAAAGTAGGTAGAAGAAAGGAGGGTGTTATGATAGGTGTAAAGGAGATGATTCGGAAGTGGCGAGGCGGTTTCACTTTAATGGAGTTAATGATCGTAGTAGCGGTGTTAGCTATAATTGCTGCCATTTTGATCCCTAATTTCCGGGGTATCACTGCAGAGGCAAAAAATTCCACTGCTAAAGCGGATCTAAGAAACCTCAAGATGGCGGTGATTCTTTACCAGAACCAATTCAATGTGCTACCCGATGATTCAAGTATCGAGAAGTTTGAAGAGTGCCTGCAGAATTACTCACCGAGAGTTGTGGATAGGGTTCCTACTGATCCTTGGTCTCCTGATGGTTCAAAGTATCACTATGATGTTTCTGCTGATGGCACTACATTCGGAATTTGGAGCGTAGGTCAGAATGGAACATCTGAAACTACTATTGGGAATGATACTTGCACCTTTGGTGCAAATGCTGATGATATTGTAGCTACCAATGCTGCTACTATTAGTGGCTCAACGAGTGGTGGGGTTATTTAAAGTAGTTTCATAATTTAGAGTAATTATCGGGAGGTGAGAAAGTGAGAAGAAGTGGTTTCACTTTAATGGAGTTGATGATTGTGGTGGCTGTGCTGGGGATTTTAGCAGCTATTCTTATACCCAACTTTCGAGGAGTCACGGAGGAAGCAAAAAATGCTGCAGCAAAAGCAGATCTAAGAAATCTTAAGATGGCGGTGATTCTCTATGATTCAAGATACAGTGTACTTCCCGATGATTCCAGTATTGACAATTTTGAAAAATGTTTGCAGAATTACTCCCCTCGCGTAGTGGATCGAATACCTACTGATCCCTGGTCTCCCGATGGTTCTAAGTACCATTATGAAGTAGCTGCGGATGATGAAACTTATGCTATATGGAGTGTGGGTAAAAATGGAACCAAAGATTTTACCTTAGGTGCAGATTCTATCACTTTCAATGCAAATGCTGATGATATTGTAGCTACCAATGCAAAAGATGTAACAGGTTCTACCTCTGGTGGATTGATTTAAAAGGAAAAAATAATTGGAAGAGGGAGCTTTCACACTTCTGGAGTTAATGATTGTGGTGGTGATATTGGGGATTGTGGTGGGGATATTGATCTTTAATTTTCAAGGTATTACTCAAGAAGCTAAGGAGTCGGTAGTAAAATCAGATTTAAGGGCAATAAAAAGTGCATTAATAATATATGAGAACCACTTTAATTCTTTACCTCCTGTAGATTCTTGGGAGGAATGTCTCAAAAGAGATAGACCCAGAATCATTGACCGTGTACCTCAGGACCCTTTTCATCCCCAAGGAAAAAAGTATACTTACAAACTTAATACAGACTCCCCTACTGGTCGGACTTATGTTGTTTTGAGTGTAGGAAAGAATGGAGAGGTAGATACAGAAGTGTATTACGATCGTGTAGTGAGTTCGGGAGACGATTATTTTGTGACAAATGCGAGGAAAATAGAGGAATGAGAAAAGGATTTACCCTTCTGGAACTTTTATTAGTAGTTGGGATTGTTGGAATTCTTGCCACAATAACTGTATTGAATTATTCCGGTATCCGACCTGAAGCAATGAAAGCCAAAGTAATGGCAGAACTTAGAAATATTGAATCAGCATTGCTAACTTATGAAGCTCGACACTACTGTTTCCCACCTGTAGAAAACTGGGAAGATTATCTTTTGAATGATTCTCCCAGGTTAATTAATCGGATACCTAAGGACCCATATTCCCCTTCCGGTGCTCATTATCAATATGATTTAGATACAACAACTACTCCGGGAACCTACCTTATCCTTAGTGTGGGACCTGACGGTTCAAGAGATGCAACGGTAGGGAACGATGTAGTGGATAATGTGGATGACGATATAGTGGTTACAAACGCAAGAAATATTAATCAATAGTCTTCAAAAAGAGGCTGAGTAATGCGTGGATTTACAATTATAGAGGTTTTAATTGCTGTTTTAATCATTTCCTTAGCCTTTATAGCTATGCTGGAGTTAATAAATGTATCTTCTTTACTTTCCAAAAGAGCAAAGTCTTGGATTGTTGCAGAGGAGATTTTGCAGCAGGGGATGGAAGAAGTAATAAACCTTGGCTACGGAGGTCTGGATGCTTCCTGGCAGGATACTTTTATAGAGGTAAAGGGGATACCCCCTAAGACTATCAAGAGAGTGAAGTGGGAATGGGTGGATGAAAATGGGGATTCTATAAAAGATTACAAAAAAGTGGAAGTTAGTGTAGAGTGGTGGGAAGAGAATGCACTGAGGAGATTAACTGCGGTAACTTATCTCAGTAATCATGACTAAAAAGGGTGTAACTCTTTTAGAGATAATGATTTCCATAATTATTAGCATCATTGTATTGGGCTGTATGTACCTATCTTTTGCCATTGGCTTGAAAAAATGGGAGGAAGCAGATGTGAATGTAAGACTTTCCAGAACGGGACTCTTTGCTATTGAGAAGATGGTAAGAGAAATTAGGCAGGCAGTGAGCATATATGAAGCGGATAGTAATAAAATAACTATTGATGTAGATGTTAATCCTCAAGACTCCCATATTGAACCGGAAAGGGTTAGTTATTACTTAGATCCCCAAAATTCAACCATTCTTTTAAGGAAGGTTTGGGGGGAAGGTGGAGCGGGGGATAAGATAGGGGTTATGGCCAGAAATGTGGAGAGTTTTTCCCTTTTATATCGAAATAATAAAAATGAACTTTTAACTCCTCCTTTTTTATATAATGAAGTAGCACTTGTAGAAATTAATTTGGTATTAAGAGAAGCGGGTCGAGAATTTTCCTTGTGTTCATCTGCTCATTTAAGGAATTGGCCGTGAATTTAAAAAGTGAGAAAGGGATTATTGGTATCCTTGCTCTTTTTTTAATGTTTGCTCTGGTTCTATTTGGTCTTGCAGTCTCCATAGGAGTAAAGGGATATTATCAAACTGTGACTATAAAAGGGAGGGAAATTAATGCTCTTTATCTGGCAGAAGCTGGTGCGGAGAGAGCTATTTGGAAATTATGTAGGGACCCTTCTTCACAAAAAGCAGGTGTTCTTTTCGAGAACGAATCCTTAGATAAGGGGACCTACTCCGTTTATATCACTGAATTAGAAAATGTAGATGGGGACACAATAGTTACCTTTGTTTCTCAAGGAGTATCAAAGGGGAAGAGAAAGCTTAAGTATAGAGTATGGCTTCACAGTGTAACTCCAAGTGAGCTCTTTAGAACTTACGCTCTATTTTGGGGAAATTCTGATCGTTCGGGGAGTTTCTCCCTCTTAAACAGTGTGGCAGTTCACCGCTTAGGTGATGCACCCGGGAATGTTTTTGCTTATGGAGATATTTACATTGGCCCCAGCTGTGAAGTAGTCCCGGGATTGGTGTACTCTACGGGAACAATAAGTGGGGAGGGAAACTATACTCCGGGAATATGTCCGGATCCTCCACCTCCATACCCCACTTTGGACACTTCCTATTACGATGACAAAATTCATGATGCAGAGGTAAATGGAGACCCAGATTTAATAGTGGATGGGACAACTTACAATCTTGCCGGTGCTACTAAGAAAGTTAAAGGGAAGGTGATTGTAAGGAATGGAGGGAAGATTATTGGACCGGGCAGAATCATCTCTACCGAAGGAATAAGTGTAATTAACTTTTCCCAAATTCAAAATGTTAATGAGATTATCTCGGGGTGGGAGATTCATGTATCCAATTCCTCCCAAATAAAATGTGACCCCTCTTATATACCTTCCGGAGAGTTCACGGTTGTCTTTTCCTCCCGAGGTATTGGAGTTGCCAATTCTTCAATAGTTGAAGGGCAACTCATTGCAGTAGAAAGAATTGAGATTATAAATTCTTCCGTGCTTAGGGGAGTAGTATACTTAGGTGAGAATGGTTCATGCGCAATATATAATTCTGTGCAAATCCAAGGCTGTGTCTTCTCTGACGAATTTCAACTGGAAAAAATTTACGATTCAGTGCACATTGTCCACGATAAGCAATGGATCCCTCCTTTTCCACCTCCTGGGGTAACCATACCTCCTCTCACAAAAGCAAAGGTTCTTTCTTATCAAGAACTTCCCCTCCATTAAGTTATCTTATAAATGATGAGAAAGGTAGTGCACATAATAACTAAATTAGAGTTCGGAGGTGCTCAAACTTCTACTCTTTACACTGTGGAAAAGTTAGCTGAGAAAGATTATAGAGTTTTTCTATTTACTTCTCCCGGCTATTTGAGTAAAAGAGCAGAAAAGCTACACCAAGTTTCTCTCAAGTACTTCCCTTTTTGTAGAGAAATCAACCCCTTCTGGGATATTATTACTTTTTTTCTTCTTTTTAAGGAACTGAAAAAGATAAAGCCTGATATTGTTCACACCCACTCTTCCAAGGCTGGAATACTGGGGAGATGGGCTGCTTACCTAAGCGGTGTTCCTTTAATTTATCATACTGTTCATGGTTTCCCTTTCCACAGTTTTCAATCCCTTTTTCTGCGGTCTTTTTACTCCTTTTTAGAGAGAATAACTGCTAAAATAACCACCCGTTTAATAGCCATAACTCAGGAAGATATTAAAAAAGGATTAAATGCAGGAATTGGAGAGAGTCAAAAATACATTTTGATACGTGATGGAATTGAGTTTGGACGATTTGAAAAGGTAAAAATAGAGAGGGAGGGGAAAAAGAAGGAGTTAGGTATTAAAGAAGGAAAAGTGGTAGGAACTGTGGCTTGTTTCAAACCGCAGAAAAATCTCAAGGATTTTGTGAAAATGGCTACTTTATTAAAAATCCCCAATACCGCCTTTGTAATGGTAGGGGATGGGGAATTGAGGAAAGCTTTGGAATTGGAAATAAAGAGGGGTGGATTAGAGGAGAGGTTTTACCTACTGGGCTGGAGGGAAGATATTGAAGAAGTTATGCGCATTTTTGATGTTTTTGTATTAACCTCTTTGTGGGAAGGATTGCCCAAATCTTTGCTGGAAGCCTTTGCCTTAGGAATTCCTGCTGTAGCCTATGGAGTGGATGGAATTAAGGAGATGATAAAAAACGGAGAAAATGGTTTTCTCATTCCCCCCAAGGATGTGCATCTCCTTGCGGAAAGGGTGAGGAAGCTTTTAGTAGAGGAGAATTTGAGAAGGAAAATGGGGGAGAAAGCAAAAAGGATAACAAATAGGGAAGAATTTGATATAAAAAATATGATAGAAAAGATAGAGCTCCTCTACATGGCTGGGAAAGGATAATGCTTTTATTTTTTGCGGTATTTTTTATATCCCTCCTTTCTCTTTTCTTTCTGAAAAAATTAGGGATTTACCTTTCCTGGGTGAGTAAACCTTCCCTTATAGTAGGTAGCAGAGAAGGAATTCCTTTGACTGGAGGATGGCTTCTTTTCCCACTCACAATTTTTTCCCTATGGTACTCACAATTTAGTTTGTGGGTGATAGCAGGTGCAATGATAGTATTCTTTATGGGAATTCTGGATGATTTTCTTGAACTTTCTCCTCTACCCAAATTATTTTTACAGTCAGTTTCTGCTTTTTTGGTTATGGCAGGGTCACTTCATACAACTATTGGACGAATTCCCAGTTTTCTTAATTACCTTATAACCTTTTTATGGATTATTGGTATTACCAATGCTTTTAATTTCTTAGATATACTTGATGGTCTTGCTCCAGTGGTAGGTATTTTCCCTTTTTTGGGTATTATGATAGTCTCAAAATGGAATGGGAATTCCTCCGTATTCCTTGTTTCAGGTGTCCTACTTTCTTACCTTTTCTCTTTTCTTTTCTACAATTTCCCACCTGCATCTCTTTTCTTGGGTAATGCTGGTAGTTATCTAATGGGGTTTCTCCTTTCATTTCTTGTTTTCCCATTGAGTTTTGCTCCTCCAGGAAGGGAAATCGCATTGGTTACTCCATTGCTACTCTTGGGATTACCCCTTATAGATACTTTTTATTTGGTCATAAGAAGGATTTCCCAAAAAAGGCCCATATACCGTAAAAGTGAAGACCATATGGCACTTGTGCTTTTAAAGAAAGGGTGGGGAGTGAGGAAGGTGGTGAGTTTCATGGGGATATTAAGTGGGATACTAACCTTTTCAGGTGTGCTGATTACACGCATGGAAAATATTTTTTCTTTATTCTATCTTACTTTTCTCGGTGCATTTTTGGGGGTATTATTAAAAAAAGTATTGAGATGAGGAAGGGAATTATAGTGGGGGGAGGAATAACAGGTGTTACAGTAGCAGGCAATCTACCTTTCCCTGTAGTAATAATAGAAAAAGAGGGAAGGCCAGGTGGACTTTTGAAGTCTTTCCAAATAAATGGGTTTACTTTTGATAGTGATGCTCATTTTCTTCACTTCCATTCTCCTGAGATGGAAAGGAAGGTCCTTTCGAAATGTGGGGATATTTTACGGCGTTATGAAAAAAGGGCAGGTATTTACTTTAGAGAAAGGTTAATTCCCTTTCCTTTACAGAGAAATTTGTGCAGACTCCCTCCCCGAATTTCTACTCGTATTCTTTCGGAAATACTAATCGAAAGATGGGGTAAGAAGGGAAAATCTGAGTCTTTAAAAGAGTTTTTAGTTTCTTCATATGGAAAGACGCTTTTCCATATTTTCTTCCAGCCTTATTTTGAGAAACTCTTTGGATTGGATATATCTCTCATACCTTATAAAGAGATTTCCCGGTTTTTCCCTGAAGATAAAGTTATGGATATTCTAAAGGGTTTCCAGAATCCGAGAGTTTTTGCGGTAGGTTATAACAGGGTTTTCTACTATCCTAAGGAAGGAGGAATTGAAACTTTTTTTAAATGCTGGAAGGAAAATAATCTCAATATTTTGGTGGGGAAAAGGGTTGTTCGCATAAAATGGGAGGAAAAAACTGTGGTTCTAAATAATGGAGAAGAATTGATTTATGATTTTCTGGTTTCCACTGTTCCACTTAAAGAATTCTTGGAAATGGCTTTTCCTAAGCTCCCATATAGATTAAAAGAGAAGCTTTATACCAACTCCATACTATGTATAAATTTGGGAGTGGAAGGAAAAGCTGAGACTGGATATCACTGGATTTACTTTCCCGAGGGAAGTTTTTCATTTTTCCGAGTGGGTTTTTATACTCAAATTTCTCCCACTTTGGCTCCCAAGGGGCACTTTTCCCTTTATGTAGAACTGGCAAATACATCATATTCTAATGATCTTTTAGAGCGGGTAATAGAAGACCTGGAAAAGGTGGGTATAATTAAGAAACACTCCCAACTTAAAGCTATACACCCTGTGGAAATAAAGTATGCATACCCGTTATTCTTAGGAAATAGAAATGAATTGGAAGAACTTTTCTCTTTTATGGAGGCTCACGATGTTTACTTAGGGGGGAGATTTGGAAGCTGGAATTACTTTTCCATAGAAGATTGCATAAAGGAAGGTGAGGAAATAGCAAAAAGGATTAGGGAGAAATGCAGACTTTAAAAACTCTGTGGAAAGAGAGAAAGTATTTATTTGCCCTTTCCTGGAGATTTCTTAAAGAAAAATACATTGGTTCTGTCCTTGGAATTGCCTGGGCTTTCATAACCCCTCTTATTCTTGCAGGTGTGATTTCTTTAATATTTGGAAAGATAGCCAAAATAAATCTGTCCCGCTATCCCCTTTTTGTGCTTTCCGGTCTTTTACCCTGGATGTATTTTTCACAAACAATTCAGGAATCCTGCTACATTCTTTTGAGTTCCGCTACACTTCTGAAACAATTTACTTTCTCCCCTGTCCTCATCCCATTTTCAAGAAGTGGAGCCAATTTCCTTAATTTCCTTTTTGGATTTACAGTTATTCTCCCTGCTTTTCTTTTCTTCAAACCTTCGTTTATTTGTTTATTTTCCCTTCCTTTATTCCTCTTCCTTTTCTTCCTTTTTACCACTGGATGGTGTTTGTTTTTATGCTGGCTCCATGTTTTCTTCCGAGATACTGGACATCTTGTCTCTTTAGTTCTTCTCTTCTGGTTTTGGTTGACTCCCATATTCTACACTCTTTCATTTGTTCCCCTTCCTTATCGCAACTGGCTTTTATTCAATCCAATGACTCCTTTTGTAATAACTTTTCAAAAACTCCTTTATGAAGGGAAATTCCCTTCCCCTGGTTGGTTGGGTCTTGCAATTCTCAATATGATGATTTTCTTTGGTTTGGGTGTTGTAACCTTTGAAAGAAAGATAAATGAAGCTATAAAACGTTTATGAAGAAGAAAATAGTAAGTTTGAAGGATATAGTGGTTACTTATCTAACCCCCTTTTTATATCCAGGAAAGAAAAGGATATGGAAAACTGTTAAAGCTCTGGAGATAGATTCTTTGGAAGTGGAAAAGGGAGAAAGTGTGTGCATCCTGGGGGACAATGGCGCAGGGAAAAGCACCTTACTTAAAGTTATTGCTGGGATTATTCAACCTGACCGAGGTAAAGTGAAAGTAGAAGGTAAGGTGAGGACACTATTTGAGGCAGGGGCTGGATTTCAACCTGAGTCTACTGGACTTGAGAATATTTTTCTTCAGGGAAGTCTTTTTGGATTTTCTCGGGAAGAGATTCGGGGAAAAATCTCGGAGATAGAAAGGTTTGCCTCCTTAGGAGATTATTTATATGCACCCTTGAAGACATATTCAGAGGGGATGTTTATTCGGCTGGCTTTTTCCATAGCTGTCCATACAGATCCAGATATTTTTTTAGTGGATGATATTTTAAGTGTAGGGGATATCCATTTTCAGAAAAAATGTGTGGATAAGTTAATGGAAATGAAAGAAAAAGGAATTACTTTAATTCTGGTTACTCACTCTCCTGCTTTGGCGGAGAGGCTTTGTTCACGAGCCATCTGGTTGGATAAAGGGAGAATAATTTCCGATGGAGAAGCAAGAGAAATAATCAAAACCTATGTAACTCTTTCCGGTAAGGAAAAAGAAAGAGAAGTCATAGAAAGGGGGGATTTGAAACTTGTGTTCAATCAGGGACGAGTCTTCCTTTTTTGGAAGGATAAATTGCTAACCACTCTTACCGGCGGTTACACCACTTTCATGAAAGAGAAAGAAATTCATGTCTCATATCATCAGGAATGGGAAGTTGAAAGAAAAAGCGATAATGAGATCGTAGCACGGGGTAAGTTTTTTGCTTTCCCGGTAATTCAGGAATGGAGGATTTCCTTTCTCAATGGTTACGAATGGTTGTGGAGAATAAAGAATTTTGTTCAGAAAAAGGTGGAGGTGGAGAGTTTTCAGGTAGGTATGGTCTGGCAGGAAAATTACTCCAAAATTGAAAGGCCTATAGAGATTTATTTTCCCTCCATCCGAAGCGAAGAATGGAAGGAAATAGAACAAATAAAAGATTCTTTTCCCCCTATTTTTCTAAAATCCTTCCTCCAAGATCTACCTTCATGGGAAATAACGGTTTATCAACCAGTGGATAGAATTCGTTTATTTAGCGAGGGGGAAGATGGTGAGGGAAAGGCAATTTTTTGGGAGAAAAGGGAAGCAGGAGATTTAAATTTAAAGTTCAGAATCCCTGAAATTGAAAAATCAGAGGCTAAAATTGTAGTTCCTAAAGAATATATTTCCCTTCAATGGGAAGGGAAAGAGCTTACAGGTAAAGGAGGTTTCTCTGCAGGTTTTTCCATTAATGGTAAGGAATATCTGGTTGACCTTTTTAAAAGGGAGGAATATGTCTGGGAGGAGGATGGGAAGGTGAGGTTTTCCTTAAAAAGATTCCCCTTCTGGATGGAATTTTCCTGGAAGAAAAGAGAAGAAGAGATCTGGTGGTGGCTTTTTTTAAATAATTTTCGTCCAATAGAGATTTCCAAACCCAGGATTATTTTGAATCTTTCCCCTGTTTATTCAAATTGGTTCACTCTGGAAGGGGAAGGGGAATTTTCCAATGCACCAGATTCTTTCTGGCTTTCTCTTCCTTCTTTGATTACACCAATTATGGGAGTGGAGGGGAAGAAGGTTCCTTCACTTCTCTTAAGGGTTATTTATCCAGAGAATTTATTTGGAGTGGTGCAGAAAGAGAAAGATTCTGGTATCCTGCAGTTTTTCCTACCTTCAAGTATCAAGTTCCTTCCTGGGTATCACCGACTTTTTGAGGGGATACTCTATATAGGAGAGGAAGAAAAGATTATGGAGATAAGAGAGTTAGAGAGAAAAAGAAAAAGAGAAAGGGAGAAAAAGGAATTTTCCATTAGAAAGGGAAGGCTTTCTTTTGTTTGGAAGGATGGGCGAGGAAGGATTTTCTTTAAAGAAGGAGAAATTACAGGTTCCTGGGGTCTTTACTGGAGTATTAAACGGAAAGGTGAGTGGGAAGAATCTTTTAAGTCCCTTTGGGAAGTAAAGGAAATTAATGAAGAGATGATGGTAATAGAAGGGAAAGGACTGGAGTTTCCTTACCGTAAAAGTAAAGTATTTCTTGAAGTAAAAGGTGATAGAGTAAAATTCAAGGCAGAAATAGAGACCCCAGAGGAGGACTGGGAAGAAATACATTTTTCTTTAATGCTTAGGAAAGAGTATTCCCAGTATATTCTTCCGGATGAAAGGGGTAACTTCCCTGAATTTACCCAGGAATGGATGCTTGTAAAGGAAGGAAGAGAAAAGGTGAAAGTGGTAGGTAAAGGTTTACCCTCCCTTACTTTTCGAGGTTCAGTTTCCTGGGTTATAATAAAAAATTCTCCTTTGTTTTGGAGTGGCAGAGTACTTGAGTTTGTAATGGAAAATGATAAAAGTAGAAGAGAAAAAGTGGATTTCTCGGGAGAAATTATCCTGCAATGAAGATTTTACTTGTTAATCTCCCGTGGAAAGTGGGTGATAGATGGGGAGTAAGAGCAGGTTCTCGCTGGCCCCACCTGAAAGACCCCAATACTGAAGGAGATTATCAACCTTATCCATTTTATCTTGGATATGCAACAGCTTTGCTGAGAAGAGAAGGATTTTCTGCTTACTTATGGGATTGTTTAGCAGAGAAAATAGATAAAGAAGAATTTTACTTAAGAGTTCAAGAATTTTCTCCTGATTTCATTTTTGCAGAAGTGGCCACAGTTTCCTTAGATAATGATTTGGAAATCCTTTCCCAATTTAGAGATATACCTGTTGCTGTTGGTGGAGCAGATTTAAATATAAGGAAACCAGAATTTCTCAAAAAATATCCCTTCATCGATTTTGTCCTGGTGGGAGAATATGAGGTCACCCTTTTGGAACTTGTTTCCAGGCTGGAAAAGGGGAGGGGAGGAGAGGGGGTGAAGGGTGTTATCTACAGGGATAAGGGCGAGGTGATTATCAATCCTCCTCGTCCCCTTCTTGAGGATCTGGACTGGTTACCCTGGCCTTTACGCGAAGAATTGCCCATGGAGAAATATGTAGATGCTCCAGGAGGTTTACCCTTACCCTGCTGTCAGATGTGGACAAGTAGGGGTTGTCCTTTCCAGTGTATTTTCTGTGCCTGGCCACAACTGATGTATGGTGGAAATAGATTTCGCGCCAGGGATCCTGTGAAAGTGGTGGATGAAATGGAGTATGTATTGACCAAACTGGGCTTTAAATCTATTTACATTGATGATGATACTACAAATGTAGGTAAGTCCAGGATGAAAAAGTTAGCTGAGGAGATATTGAGAAGAGGTCTAAAGTTCCCGTGGGCTATTATGGCAAGACCGGATCTTATGGATGAAGAAGTGCTTGAGAAGTTAAGGGAAGCAGGTCTGCATTCTGTAAAGTATGGAGTAGAATCTGCATCGCAGGAGATTCTGGACAGGGCAAAAAAGAGAATGAATCTTGAAAAAGCAATACGAATGATTAAATTCACGCAGGAGCTTGGGATAAAGACCCATTTAACCTTTACTTTCGGGCTTCCAGGAGAGACTAAAGAAACTATAAAGAGAACCATAGAATTGGCTCTTGCCCTTAATCCCACTTCTGTCCAATTTTCCATTGCCACACCTTTCCCGGGTACAGAATTCTATGAAATGATGGAGAAAGAGGGTTATATTGTCTGCCAGGATTTCTCCAAGTATGATGGGAATTATGCCAGTGTAATAAGAACTGAACATCTTACACCCCATGATTTAGAAGAGGCACGAAGAATTGCTTATGAACTTTGGGGAGAGAATTTGAAAAAGAGAGAGAGATTTAGGATTCCCTTAGAAAAAAGATATTTCCGAACATTCATTTTTTATCTGAAACATTATGGATGGAAAGGAGCCTTCAGGAAAACAGCGAAATTTTTAAAATTTATTCTCCAGCATAACCTTAAGTGCATCAAGGATAAGTTTTATTCCCTTCACAATCCTCCTTTACATTTTGCCTGGGATAGAGGTTCGGGGAGAATTTACTGGAGAGGAAAAGAATTTACCTTTACGCCAGGAGTGAACCTTGCTTTCAGAGTTAAAGAGAGCTGGAGAGATATTTCTTTAAGTAATTTCAAAGTTAAGAAAGGGTGGCGAAAACTGAGAATAATTTCTAAATGGAATAATCTTCCCGTAACATTTTCTTTAAGTGTTTTCCCTTATCCAGAAGGTTTCAGGTTTGTAGTCACCTTGAGAACTTTCCGAAGGGTAAGAATTCAAGAATTGAAGTTTCTTATTTATCTTTCCCCTCGCTACCAGTACTGGTTCACGGATATGGAAAGAGGGAAATTCCCTCATCCTTCCGGATTTCATCCTCTACCCCTTTCTCATCCATGGGTGGAATGGGTTGGGGTAAGGGAATGTGGTGAAGGGGCGGATCTTCTTCCAGCTGTGAGTCTTCAAAAATTATGTGAGGGAGAAGTTGGGCTGGAAGATACTCCACCACACATGGGTGCAAGGGTTCTCAGAGTAAAGCTTGGGGAAGTGGTTATTTCACCAAAGGAAAAGAAGGTTTGGGAGATACTCCTCAGGACAGGCGAAGAAGAGAAACTGGTAAGACCTTCAGAGGAAAAGAAACGTTCCCTTCTTAAATTTGTAAAAAATGCATGGAAACTGGAAGGATTGAAAGGTGTTTTTAAGAGAAGTCTTAGGCATTTAACACCTTCCTTTTATCTTGAGAAGTTTCCGCATCTTGTGGGAGTAATGGATGGTAAGAGAGCTTACACAGGCCCTTACTTTGTGCAGATAGATGTAACCAACTCCTGCAATAACAATTGTATTGGTTGCTGGTGTAATTCACCTTTACTGGGAGATAAAAAGATGCCACCCCGGGTTAAACGAGAGTTTTTACCCTTTTCGGTTTTAAAGGAATTAATAAAAGAACTCAGAGACATGGGATGCAAAGAAATTTATTACTCAGGAGGGGGAGAACCCTTTACGCATCCAGAAATAATGGAAATACTGCGGTTTACCAAACAACAGGGTATGGTTTGCTATGTGAATACAAACTTTACTCTCCTGGACAAGAAAAAAATCGATGAATTGATCGATATGGGTGTGGACCATTTAACTGTTAGTATTTGGGCAGGAACAGCCAGGACCTATGCCATTACCCATCCCAATAAAACAGAGCTGGATTTTGAAAGAATTAAAGAGAATCTTATTTATCTTAATACTCACAAGAGAGGAAAACCTTTGGTGAAACTCTACAATGTGATTTTCAATCTCAATTATCGAGAACTGGAGGAAATGATAGAGTTTGCAAGAACTACTCATTCTGAATCGGTAGAATTTACAGTAATAGATACAATACCTGGAGCCACGGATAAACTCCTTCTAAATGCTTCACAACAGGAAGAACTCTTGCGTTTATGTGAAAAAATTAAAAGGAGGAGGGAAGAGGGCTGGGCAAGAGAAATAGTTCTTTTTAACTTTGATCAATTCTATAACCGGATTGCTAACAAAGAGAATGTTACCAGTGGACTTTATGACCGCTGGATCATAGGGAAGATACCCTGTTACATTGGTTGGGTATTTACCCGTATACTTCCTGATGGAAATGTGAATGGTTGTCTAAAAGCACATAGAATACCTTTGGGAAACATTTTCCAGAATAAATTTTCTGAAATCTGGAATTCTCCTTCCTATCAGGAATTCAGATACAAAGCCCTCACATTTGACAAAAATGACCCCTTCTTTTCCATGATAGGAAACGATCCCAATTGTAAGGTTGGTTGCTATAAATCCTGTGATGACCTTCAGAGGAATTTAAAGGTTCATGAGGAGCTACTTTCCCTTTCTCCCTTGGAAAGGAAGCTCATGAGGATTTATCTCCCCAGATATCGAAGAATTAAAAAAGAAAAAAGGGAAGAGTTTGAAGATCCACTACTTGCGGGAATACTGCATGGTAGAAAGGCTTTTACTGGTCCTGAGCAGGTGGTTGTTGATCTCACCAATACCTGCAATCTCCGATGTATTGCTTGCTGGACCCATTCTCCACTTCTCAAGAATCCACCCCCTCCTTCCTATTTTAGAGAGAAATTACCAGTTGATCCTGTGAAAAAGATGCTTGATGAAATGAAGGAGTTAAATGTTAAAAGAGTGAGATTTACAGGTGGAGGTGAACCACTCGTCTATAAAGGGATAGATGAAATTATGCTGAAGGTAAAGGAAAACAGTATGATACTCTGTCTCACCACAAATCTTTATCGGATTGAGGAGAGGGTAAGAGAAATTATAAGAGATAAAGTAGATGAACTTGCAGTTAGTCTCTGGTCTGCTCATCCAGAAACCTATGTGGAGTTACACCCTGGAACCAAAGAGGAAGATTTCTTAGAGATTCTGGAAAATCTTAAATTTATTTGTAAGGGGAAGGGAAGGGTAACCATAGCCAATGTGATTTTAAAAAAGAATTTCCGTGAAATGGTGGATATGGTTAAACTTGGGAAAGAAGTAGGAGCAGATGCTATTTACTTCACTATGATGGATCCTCTGCCAGGTACCGAAAGCTTACTTTTGGATGAAAAAGAACTGGAGGAATTAAAGGAACTCCTGGGTGAGGTGGAGAAAGAAGCGGGGGAAGAAATTGAACTGGAGAACTGGAAAGGATTCAAGGAAAGAGTCTGCAATCCAACTGCGTTGAAAGGCCTTTATGATAAAGGAAGAGTGGATAGAATCCCCTGTTATGTGGGATGGATATTTGCCCGGATAATGGCGGATGGAAGTGTAGTGCCCTGTTGCCGGGCAGTGAAAAAAGTTATGGGAAATGTGAAGGAGAAGAGTTTCCGGGAAATCTGGTTTTCCCCTCAGTACAATGAATTCCGTGGAAGGGCTAAGTTCCTCCCCAAGTATCATCCATATTTTGATGATATAGGATGTTATTTCACATGTGATAACTTAATGCATAACGAAGAAATCCATAGAAGATACTTCTCCCATGGATAGGCCAGATATTCTCTTAGTAATTCTTCCTCCCTATGGATTTGATATGCCTCCTTTAAATATTGCCTATCTGGCTGGCTATCTTCGATGTAAAAATGTAAAGGTGGAGGTAAGAGATTCAAATATACTCATATACCGGGAATTGAAAGATGTGAAAAAATGGGATTTCTCCAGAAATCCAGACTGGGTTGAAAAAGGCTGGCTGGATAATGAAGAAGTAAAAGGAGTTATTGAAAAGGAAATCGATGCTATAGTTTCCATTCCTGCTCCAATTATAGGATTTTCTGTTCATGCTTCCAATCGTTCTCTAACTTCTCTGGTTGTTCGCGAAATTAAAAAGAGAGACCCTTCTCGAAGAATCATTCTGGGTGGAAGAGGAGTTTATGATTCTTTGGGTCGGAGTCATTTTCCTCCCGGTTCTGTAGATGCTTTTGTAATGGGGGAAGGGGAAGAGGCACTTTTCAGGTTGGTGCAGTTTTTCAAGGGAGAGGGTGGAGAAAACATTCCTGGAGTGGTTTGGGTGAAAAATGGGGATGAAATAATTCTGTCTTCTCCTCAAATTATTCCCATTACTTCCATACCCCATCCCACTTTTGAGGAGTTTGATCTCCAGTTATATGAAGGGAGAAAACTTCCCCTTCTCATGAGCAGAGGATGTATTCTCCACTGTGCATACTGTGATGATCACCGGGCAATGGGCAGGTACAGGGTAAGAAAAGCAGAGGATGTTTTTCAGGAGATAAAGTTCCATGTGGAGAAATGGGGAATTAGAGAATTTGTTTTCAATGACCCAGCTATTAATGGGAGCCTGAAAGAACTGGAGAGACTGTGCGATCTCATAATTAATGAAAGGCTCTCCATCTCCTGGATGGCTCTTGCCATCCCCCGACCAGACATGGGAGATCTTTACTGGAAGATGAAGAAGGCAGGTTGTCATACCCTCAACTTTGGTGTGGAGAGTGGTTCGGACAGAGTGCTTAAATTAATGAACAAGCCTTTCTCCTCAAGAGAAATTGCTAAAAGTATACGAATGGCTCATGAAGCAGGAATAAACACTCAGCTTAACTTTATTCTTGGTTTCCCGGGAGAAAGAGAGGAAGATGTGGAGGAGACTTTGAAATTTATTGAAGAAAACGCTCCTTATATTTCAGGGATTACCAATTTAAATGCCTGTCATTTGCTGATCAACTCCCCTCTGTGGGAGGAAAGAATAGAAAGGGGAATAAAATTGCCTGAAGACTTTCGCCATTTTGATCGCTACTGGGAAGAAGGGGAAAATACACTTCCCACAAGAATAAGAAGGGTAAAAAGAGTAAAAAGATTTCTGGAAAGTAAAGGTATCCCCATATGGACGACAAATATTGGTGAATATGAAAAGGAAAAAGATTTCTGTCTTGTATTCCTCCCTCCCTGGGGAGTGGAGATGCCTCCTCTTGGTCTGGTATGCCTTTACTCCTATTTGCAGAATAAAGGGTACCAGTGTGAGGTAAGGGATCTTAATATTCTTCTCTACCAGAGGTTAGGGAAGGATTACCCCGTTTTTTGGCAAAGGGGGAAAAGCGAGCTTTTTGAACAATCCAGGTTTTACACCCTTTGCCAGAAAGAGATAAGGGATTACTTAAGAGAAACAGCAGAGAAACTGGTTGAGGAAGGTTACAGTGTTTTCGGTTTTTCCACTAATTATGCTAACCTCCCTCTGGTAAAGTTCTTTTCCTCTCTCATTAAAGAGATGGATCCAGACCTCAAAATTATATGGGGAGGCCCTGGTGTCTACTGGGAGGAGGATAGAAAAAGAGCAGTTTCTGAGGAAGTAGATTTTGTTGTGGTGGGTGAGGGGGAGGAAGCGCTTTATCAGCTTTTAAACGGGAATAGGACCTTTGGGGGTATTGCTTTGAAAGAGGAGGGTTTCCAGTTAACCCGGGAGCCCATTCCACTTAACCTGAAAGATTATCCCAGACTTGACTTTTCTGCCATGCCACTTTCTCTTTATTCTTCTTCAACACTGCCCCTATTTCTCACCCGGGGATGTAAGGGAAGATGTTCCTACTGTAATGAGAGGGAATTACTCGGGCCCTTTCGATATCGGGACCCTGAGAAGGTTGTTGAGGAAATAAAATACTGGATGGAAAAAGGATTTAAAGATTTTCAATTCATGGATCAGGCAGTGAATTCTGATTCACAGGTTTTTCGTAAGTTTCTCACTTTGGTGAAGGAAGCAGGATTGAAGTTTAGGTGGGAAGCCAATTTCATGATAAAGAGGGAGGACATAGAGCTTTTTTCCCTAATGAAGGAAGCAGGGGTAAAAAGAATCTTTATAGGACTGGAAAGTGGCTCAGAGAAAGTTCTTCGGAAAATGCAGAAGGCCTTTTCTCCCAAAATAGCAGAAGAATTTTTAAAAGAGGCAGACTCTCAGGGTATTGAATGCTGGGTAAACCTTATTGCAGGACATCCAGGGGAAGGGGAGAGTGAGTTTTTAGAGACCAGAGAATTTATCAAAAGGAATTCCCGTTATATAGCCGGGGTTTTGAATTTATCTTCCTGTTTAATCCCGCCAGGCTCTCTTCTTGAGAAAAAACCGGAGAAATTTTCTATTTATCTCCCCCCTTACGAACACTGGTTCCGCTGGAGAGAAGGAAATAATACTTCCGAGGTAAGGGAAGAAAGGGTTAACACTCTGGAAAAAGATATTAAAAATTTGGGATTACCGCTGGAGACGGTTAACAGGGTAAAGAAGGGCACGGATATTCTTCTTGTGAATCCTGCTCCCTGGGGGGTGGAGAATCCTCCCCTTTCTCTTGTGTTCCTTTCAAGTTATGCCAGGGAAAAAGGTTTCCGGGTGGAAGTATATGATCTCAACCTGGAACTTTTTGAGAGAGTTCCTCCTGAATATAAACTTCTCTGGCATGTTGAAAATAAAAATTTTTGGGCGCGAGATAATGTCTACCCTTTTGTAGAGAAACTCTTGGAACCCTGGCTTGAAGAAGCCTGTGAGGAAATTCTCCGTTTAAATCCATCTCTTCTGGGATTTTCCGTGGTGGATGGTAAAGAAAGACTTACCATTTCTCTGATTAAAAGACTGAGAGCCATGGGAGCAAAATTCCCTATTATTCTTGGTGGGCCTTCTGCTTCCACTCCTAAAGCAAGAGAAATTTTTGTAAGGGAAGTAGGAGATGAGATAGCTGGGTATGTAGTGGGGGAAGGTGAAGAAACTCTGGTGGAGATAGCAGAGAGAATTAAGGAGGGAAGAGACCTGGATGGGGTTAAAGGAGTGGCTGTGAAAAAAGGAGATGAATGGTATTATCAACCAAGACCCTGGATTAAGCCCCTTGATTCTCTTCCCATCCCTGACTATGCAGGATTTGATGTGGGAAGATACCCGGGAGATGAGCTTTTGCTGGAATGGAGCCGGGGATGTATAGGAAGATGTGCCTTTTGCAAAAACCCTCGAATTGTAAAATCCTACCGTTATCATGAACCACCCTGGGTGGTGGAGGAGATTGAACACCATGTGGAAAAGCTTGGGGTTAAAAAATTCACGGTGATTGATCCACTTATGAATGGATATCTTCCACAACTGGAAGGTATCTGCGATTTAATTCTTGCTAAAAAGCTGGATATAGAGTGGTATGGGCAGGTGGCTCCCAGAAGAGATATGAGTTTTGAACTTCTCAAAAAAATGAAAGAGGCAGGGTGTTATAAACTTCAAATAGGAGTGGAAAGTGGGTCAAGGAAGGTTCTCAAAAAGATGAGAAAATTTTACACTCCCGAAGATGCAGAGAATGTGATAAGGAGAGCAAAGGAAGCAGGGATGGGAGTGGAGATATTTATAATGGTGGGATTCCCGGGTGAGGGAGAAAAGGAATTTTATCAGACTTATGAATTTATTGAAAGGAACGCTCCCTACATTGATAAAATCAAATCCATTAATACTCTCCATCTCATAGAAGATACTGAGGTTTACGAAAATCATTCCCGTTACGGAATACATCTTCCCCAAGATAACTGGCACTATTTATGGTGGACTGAGGATGGAAATGATTATGAAGTGAGAAAAAGGAGGGGAGAGCTTCTTCTTAAATTAGCTTGGGAGAAAGGAATTGCTGTCCAGGAAGTTAATTTTGCTGAGGGGAAAGAAAGAGAGGTGAGAGACGAAAAAGAACTTGTGGAAGTAATAAATAAACTCCATCCACTTTCCCCACCCTCGCCTTCTCCCGTTCACCTTCAGGTGGCCAATGGAGGAAAAGAGGAAGAGATCGGGAAACTACAGCAAGAAGTAGTAAATTTAAGGGAAGAACTCAGAAAGATCCTGGAGAGTCGCGGATGGAAGGTGCTTAAAAAAGTTGTAAGATGGAAAAGGGCTTTAATTTTGACTCTAAAAAGAATTTTTCATTTACCTCGCCTTTTACTCCTGCTATTACTCACCTTAGCTGTAGAGGGTTATCTTTATTTCTTAAAGAAGGTCAGAAAATTAATGATTTTCCCCGATTAAAATCCTTCTAATCGTTTTTTTCCAGGCTTCTTTTCTAAGTAAGAAAGGATAAAGGAGTAAGCTTCTTCAGCATTGTCTACTAAATGAAATATAGCCATTTCCTTTTTATAGATATATCTCCTTCTTACACATTCTTCCCACATCCAATCATTTAAACCTTCCCAATAGTCTCTTCCAATTAAAATAACCGGAAAAGGGGCACTTCGACCTGTTTGAATTAAATTGATGGCTTCAAAAAATTCGCTTAAAGTTCCCATTCCCCCAGGGAAAATCACATATGCTTGAGCATACTTTATAAACATAACTTTTCTGGCAAAGAAGTAGCGAAAATTTAAAAGTGTTGATACATAGGGATTAGGTTTCTGGGGACGTGGGAGTTCTATGTTCAATCCAATTGATTTTCCACCCCCCTCTTTTGCTCCTCGATTGGCAGCTTCCATAATCCCTGGGCCTGCACCCGTAATGATAGCGAATCCCTTTTTAGCCAATTTATAGGCGAGTTTCCTTGCTTCTTCATAGTATTTTCCCCCTTCCTTTTCCCGAGAGGAACCAAAGAAGGTGACTGCTGGTCCTATATCTTTCAATGCTTCGAAACCATCTACAAATTCAGAGATTATCCGGAATATCCTCCAGAGATCTTGAATTTCATAATCCTTCTTAATTTCGATTTTACTTGCTCCCTTCATCACGGATCTTTAATCTTACCACCTTTTCCCTTTTAAAACCACTCTTTAAGAAAAAATATTGACTTTTCTTCTTTATTAAGGTATAAATAGCACCGCTATTTATTGAAAATGATTGATTTCCCTTCCATCTATCAAAGGAAAGAAATAGAAGATAAGTGGAATGAATTTTGGGAGAAAAAAAATCTTTATCATGTAGAACCCACACCAGATAAAGAACCCTATTGTATCGTTATCCCTCCTCCTAACATCACAGGTTCCCTTCATATGGGCCATGCTCTGGATGAAACTCTCCAAGATATTTTAATTCGCTACCATCGAATGCGGGGATATGTAGCTCTATGGATACCGGGGTGTGACCATGCTGGAATTGCTACTCAAAATGTTGTGGAAAGAGAGTTGGCTAAGAAAGGATTGAGGAAGGAAGACCTTGGTAGAGAAGAATTTGTGAAGATGGTCTGGGAATGGAAAGAAAAAAATGAAGAAAGAATTAAAGAGCAATTGAAGAAGTTGGGTGCTTCCTGCGACTGGGAACGTTGGGCTTTCACTATGGATGAAAAGAGAGCAAGGGCAGTCCGAGAGGCATTTGTAAGACTTTACAAAGAAGGGTTAATTTACCGAGAAAATTATATTGTAAATTGGTGTCCAAGGTGTGAAACCGCTCTTTCCGACATTGAGGTAGAGTATAAAGAAGAAAAAGGTTATCTTTACTACATCCATTATCCTATTAAAGGTGGAGGCGAAATAACCGTTGCTACTACTCGGCCTGAGACTATGTTAGGGGATACAGGGGTGGCTGTTCATCCGGAAGATAAAAGGTATCAAAGACTTATTGGTAAGACAGTGATCTTGCCACTGGTGGGTCGTGAAATACCCATTGTAGCTGATGAGAGAGTAGACCCAGAATTTGGCACTGGAGCAGTAAAGGTAACACCAGCCCATGATCCTGTAGATTTTCTGATTGGTAAAGAAAAAGGCCTTGAAAGAGTGGTGATAATGGATAAGAAGGGAATAATGAACGAAAATGCAGGAAAATTTAAAGGACTGGATAGATTTACTGCAAGGAAGGCAATAATAGAAGAGCTTAGGAAGGAAGGATATCTCTTGAAATTTGAAGAGTATACTCATTCAGTGGGACACTGTTACCGCTGTGATACGATAATTGAGCCTTATGTGACACCCCAGTGGTTTGTGAGGGTGAAGGATCTGGCCCAACCTGCAATAAAAGCGGTGAAGAAAGGGAGAATAAAGTTCATTCCTCCCCGATGGGAAAGGATTTATTTGGAGTGGATGGAAAATATTAAAGACTGGTGCATTTCCAGGCAAATATGGTGGGGACATAGAATTCCTGTATGGAAATGTAAAAAGTGCGGTAAGGACAATGTGGAAGTAGAGACCCCTCAAGTTTGTCAGTTCTGTGGAAGCAAAGAACTCCAACAGGAAGAAGATGTCCTGGATACCTGGTTCTCTTCAGGATTATGGCCCTTATCCACCTTAGGTTGGCCTGAGGAGACTGAGGATTTGAGATTTTTCTATCCAACTTCCACATTGGTCACTGGTTATGAGATTATTTTCTTCTGGGTGGCAAGAATGATAATGTTTGGACTTAAATTTACAGGGAAGGTCCCATTTAGAGAAGTTTACATTCATCCAATAGTAAGAGACAGTAAAGGAAGAAAGATGTCTAAATCCTTAGGTAATGTAGTGGATCCACTCGAACTAATCGATAAATATGGATGTGATGCTTTAAGAATGGCACTTGCTTCTCTCTCAACAGGAGCAGGACAGGATATTTTTTATAACGAAGAGAGATTTGTGGGGATGAGGAATTTTTCCAACAAAGTTTGGAATGCTTGTCGGTTTGTATTCCTCAATTTGAATGAAGATTTCAGGACTGTAGATGACACTTCCAGCCTACCATTGAATCGAGATGACAGATATATTCTTTCCCGTTTGGATAATCTTATTCAGCAAGTTACAGAAAATCTGGAATCTCGTAAATTTTCAGAATCAGCGTCTCTTCTTTACTCTTTCTTCTGGCACGATTATTGTGACTGGTATCTTGAATTTACTAAAGAAAGAATGCATGGAGAAGAAAAGAAAGTGGTCCTCAATGTTCACTTATATGTTCTGGACAATTTTCTCCGACTCCTTCATCCCTACATGCCATATATTACTGAAGAAGCATGGAGTAAAATGAAGAAGTATCTTGGTATATCTCTTCCTTCTATTTCTCTTGCTTCCTGGCCAGAACCCAAGGGGTGGCACTCTCCTCAACTGGAAGAGGAAGAGAAATGGAAATTTGAAGTAATTACAGCTGCTCGGTCCTTAAAGAAAGAATGGGAAATACCGTTGAAGGAAAAAAGAGAATTTTATGTAAAATCCATTAATTCCCGCCAAAGCCTTGTGTTAAAAGAAGAGAAGGATAGCATAAGAAAAATGATTAAAGCTCAAGAACTTTTTATTGACGAAGATTTTTCACCTTCTCGTGGTTTTTCCCGCACTATTACCCCTTCTGGGGCCATTGTATTTATGGCTCTGGGAGATATGGATATAGAGAGGGAGGAGGGGAAATTAAAGAAAGAACTGGAGAAGATAGAAGAGAGACTTAAATCTTTGGAACGTAAGCTTAATAATCGAGACTTCTTAGAAAAAGCTTCCCCGGAGGTAGTGGGAAAAATTGAGAAAGAACGAGACGCTTGTCTTTCTAAAAGGGAAAGATTATTGGAAAACCTAAAAATTCTGAAGGGTGAGAGCTATGGAGGAATTGAGACCAAGTAGGGAGGAACTGAAAAAAAAGGTTCCCAATGTTTTTATCCTTATTAATTTCTTAAGAAAAAGAGCCAGGGAAATTTCCCTGACCACCTTGGGTGGTAAAAAGGAAAGTGAGATATTAAAAGAGGTGATGAAGGAGTTGGAGGAGGGGAAGATTGTCCCTAAGATACCCGGAACTTGAAAACCGGAGAATTATTATTGGAGTTACGGGAAGCATTGCCTCTTACAAAATTTTGGAGTTAGTGAGAGAGATAGTGAGATCAAAAGGACAGGTTAAAGTGGTTATGACCAGAAATGCTACGAAGTTTGTAACTCCTCATGCCTTTTCAACCCTCACAGGTAATCCCGTATATGTTGATTTATTCCCACCTGATTTTTCTTGGAGCCCTCTTCATATAAACCTTTCTGAATGGGGTGAGGTTATGTTAGTTGCTCCAGCTACAGCAAATATTTTAGGAAAAGCAGCTAATGGTATTGCAGATGATTTGTTATCCACACTTATTCTATCCTTCCCTAACCCAATAATTTTCGCTCCAGCTATGAATGAAAATATGTGGAAAAATTCTGCAGTTGAAGAAAACATTCGTATACTTAGAGAAAGAGGGTTTGAGGTTATTCCTCCTGAGAAAGGAGAACTTGCTACAGGGAAAGTTGGGGAGGGGAGACTACCATCTTCCCAGACCCTCCTTTTTTGGTTAAGGAAATGTTTTTATCCGGAGAATCTTAAAGGTCTCAAAATACTTATCACTGCAGGACCAACCCGTGAATACATTGATGATATTAGATTCATTTCCAATCCTTCTTCAGGAAAACTGGGTTATTTTCTTGCAGAAGAGGCAATTTTAAGAGGGGCGGAGGTGATTTTAATAAGCGGAGAATCTACTCAGCCTGTCCCTCCCGGAGTGGAGAAAATAGTAATTGAGAAAGGTGAGGAACTGGAAAAAGAGGTTAAAAAATTCTTCTCCTCTTGTGATGTGCTTATTATGAATGCTGCGGTAACGGATTTCAGGCCGTGTAAGAAGATGAAGGGGAAGATAAAAAGAGAGGGAAAGCTGAGTCTGGAACTTATTCCTGTTCCAGACATCTTAGCGGAATTGAGTAAGGAGAAGAAAGGGAAGTTAATAGTAGGGTTCTCCTTGGAAACAGAAGAAGTTGAAAAAAGAGCCTTAGAAAAATTTAAGAGAAAGAAAGTAGATATTATGGTGGGTTGCCTTCAAAAAGAGGGCTATTCTGGATTTAAAGTAGAAAATATGGAAGGGGTAATTGTTTATTCTCCTCATCAAAAAGAGAGATTTTCCTTAACAAAACGAGAATTAGCAGAGTTAATTATGGAAAGAATAGCAGAAAGGAGGTTTGAAAAATGAAAAGAGTGGGTATCCTTACGGGAGGTGGTGATGCTCCAGGTTTAAATGCAGTGATCTGGGCGGTGGTGAGAAAAGGGACAAAGAGAGGTTTAGAAATCTTTGGTTTGAAAGATGGTTGGAAGGGGATCCTTAAAGGAGAAGGAGAAGTGCTCACCCCTCAGGATGTAGAAGATATTCAGAGGACTGGTGGAACCATTCTTGGAACTTCGAGAACCAATCCTTATAAAGAAGAGAACGGTCCGGAAAAAGTTAAGGAGAACTTCAAGAATCTTTCACTTGATGCTTTGATAGCAGTGGGAGGAGAAGATACATTGGGTGTGGCAAACCGTCTAATTAAGGAGTATGGCCTTCCCATTGTAGGAGTGCCCAAAACCATCGATAACGACCTCTCTGCAACAGATTATACTTTTGGATTTGATACAGCCATAAATATAGTAACTGAAGCACTGGATCGTTTACATACTACTACCAAATCCCATCATCGAGTTATGGTGGTGGAAATTATGGGTAGACACGCTGGTTGGATCACTCTCTTTGGAGGACTTTCTGGAGGTGCTCATATCATAATTATTCCAGAAGAGCCTTTTGATTTAAATGAATTATGCGAGGAGATAAAGAGAAGGAAAGAAGCAGGAAAAGATTATACAATTATTGCAGTTTCAGAAGGAGCCATACCCAAGGAAGGACAGAAATTTGTTACTCAGGAAGAAGGAACTGATGCATTTGGACATATAAGACTGGGTGGAATTGCTCGAGCATTAGAGAAAGAAATCAAAGAGAGGACCGGCCTGGAGACAAGGCATGTGATATTAGGACATCTCCAGAGAGGAGGAGCACCCACTGCTTTTGATAGAGTTTTAGGCATCAGGCTGGGCCTTAAAGCTGTAGATATGGTATTGAATGAAAAATTTGGTTACATGGCTGCTTTAAGGGGGACAGAAATTATAGAAGTGCCTTTAGAAGAAGCTGTAGGAAGACTGAAGACAGTTTCTTCTGACCTATGGAGTGAAATAAAAGAAGTCCTGGAATAATATCAGGTTCGTCGCATTCGAGCAGGAAGGATTCCCATTTCTTCCCGGTATTTGGTAACTGTTCGCCGAGCAATAGGGATACCCCTTTCCTTCAGGAGATCTGCGATTTTTTGATCACTTAAAGGATGGGTGGGATCTTCTTCTTCAATAAGTTTTTTAATCTCTTCTTTAACAGAAGTGCTGGAAAGACTATCCTTCCCCGGGACCGCTCCACTGAAAAAATACTTGAGAGGAAAAATTCCTCTGGGAGTTTGCATGTACTTTCGGGAGGTTATTCTACTTACCGTAGAGACATGAACACCCAAGGCATCCGCAACCTCTTTAAGGGTTAAAGGTTTAAGGTGTTCGGGACCTTTCTCTAAGAATTCTTCCTGTTTCTTCACAATGTATTCTGCTACTTTTCTCACTAAAGCCTGCCTTCCCTGAAGATTTTTAAGTAGCCACACTGCGTTCCTTAATTTTTCCACTAAAAACTTATATTCTTTCTTTTTCTTTCCCTCCATAAGGATCTTTCTGTATAAGGGGTTAATCCTTAAAGGTGGAAGTTCCTCTTGGTTGAGGATAACTTGATAACCATCTTTCACTTTCTTTACGATGATGTCGGGAACTATAAAATTTGTTTTAACCGACCAGTACTCCCGTCCCGGCTTAGGCTCTAAAGAAGCAATCCATTTAAATGCTTCTCTAATTTCCTCTTCTGAAACTCCCAACTTCTGAGCTAAAGAGGAAAACTTTTTATTAGCAAGGTCTTCCAGATGATTCTTTACTAAATGAGTTACCAATGGAGGCACATCCTTTCTTCTTCCTAATTGCAGAAGGAGACATTCTTTTAAATTTCTTGCTCCTACACCCGGAGGTTCAAATAGGTGGATGACGCTTAATACTTTTTCCACTTTCTTTAAAGGAACATTTAAAATTCTCGCTATTTCACTTAAATCTACTTGTAGGTAGCCATTTTCATCAATATTGGCAATAAGCACTTCTCCAATTTCCTTTTCTTCCTTAGAGAGTTCTGACATCCTGAGTTGTCTCAAAAGGATGTCCTGTAGAGAAGGTGGACGGGAGGGATATTGTTCAATTATATCCCCTTTTTCTTCTTTCTCTTCTTTGAGATTCTGCACTGCTTGGAAGTATTCTTTCCAGTTCTCATCCAAGGAAAGAGCTTCTTCAAGTAAAGGATCCTTTGCCTCTTCTTCTCTCTCTTCTCTTTCTTCTTGAACAATTTCTAAGAAAGGATTTTCCTGAAGTTCTTGCTCCAAAAGTTCTCGGAGTTCCATGATAGGGAGTTGTAAAATGTGCATTGCCTGTTGAAGCTGAGGAATGAGAATTAATTTCTGAACCTGTTGGGGAAGAAGTTCTGTTCGGAGTTCCATACTTCCATTATAGTTAGCTTTTTCCCCTCCTGCAAGTTTTAAAAATGAAAGAAAGCCTCTCCCCCACCCGGAAAAACTCAATATTTAGTATCCTCTCCTCATCAAATTTCTGTATTTAGTGGCAAAGGGGATTATTCTTCCCTTTACAAATGGAGTTTTGTGGAGTAAAGTGGGGTAAAGTGGGGAATTCAAAGGAATACTTCTTTGGTGAATATCGCTTCACCTTAGATGATAAAAATAGATTCTTCATCCCGGCAAAATTTCGCGAAAAACTTTCCCTGTTCGGGAGAATCCTCGTTCTCACTCGCGGTTTGGAAAAGTGTCTCCTTCTTTATCCAAGAGAAGAGTGGATTAACCTTACGGAAAAGATAGGAAAATTACCTTTTACCTCCTCAGAGGCTCGAAAGTTCTCCCGTTATCTTTTCTCCGGTGCATATGAATGTGAGATAGATTCTCAAGGGAGGATTTCTCTTCCCGCTCCACTTAAGAAGTATGCAGAAATCAAAAAAGATATTGTGATTATTGGAGTGGGGGAAAGGATTGAGATTTGGGGTAAAGAGGAGTGGGATAAATACACAAAAGAAGTGGAAAAAGAAATTGAAGAAATTGCGGGGAGGCTGAAGGAGTATGGTGTCTGAGACAGTAGTTCATTTTCCAGTTATGGTGGAAGAGGTAATAAAAGTTTTGGTTTGGAAAGAAGATGGGGTTTACATTGATGGTACAGTTGGGGAAGGAGGACATGCCCGAGCGCTTCTGGAAAGATTTCCCCACCTTAAAATTATCGGTTTGGATTGGGATGAAGAGATTTTGAAAGTTGCTGAGGATAATTTAAGAGAGTTTCATGACAGAGTCACTTTGAAACAGGCTAACTACAGGGAAGTTAAAAAAGTTATGAAGACTGTTGGGAGAGAAAAAGTTTCAGGAGTTTTTCTGGATTTGGGCCTCTCTTCGTTTCACTTAGAGAGAAGTGGTCGAGGATTTTCTTTTCAGAGAGACGAGTTTCTGGATATGAGATTTTCTAAAGAAACTTCTCTTACTGCCTATGATATTGTGAATCATTCATCCTTAGAAGAATTAGTAAGAATATTTGAAGAATTTGGTGAGGAAAGAAAAGCACAGGCCATTGCAGAAGCTATTGGAAAGGAGAGAAAAAAGGGAGAAATACGTTCTACTGCTGAATTAAGGGAGATAATCTGGAAAGTTTATGGGGGGAAGAGAGGGAAGAAGGATCCAGCAACCTTAGTTTTCCAGGCTTTAAGAATAGCAGTTAATAGGGAGTTAGAGAATTTAAAAGGATTCCTGGATGATTTCCTGGAAATTTTAGAATCAGGAGGACGAGCAGTAATTATTTCTTACCATTCCTTAGAAGATAGACTGGTTAAAAGGAAATTTCTTGAGTATTCAAAGAAGAAATTTGTCCATATTCTTACTCCCAAACCTCTCCTTCCCTCCTCCCTCGAAGTTGCTGTTAATCCGGCTTCCCGGAGTGCAAAGTTGAGAGGGGTGGAGAAAATTTGAAAAAGAAAGTTAGATCCAGAAGGGAAAGGAAATTCCATCTTCTGGGAAGTGTGTGGGTTTTCTTCCTGATATTTACCTTTGGCTTCTGGCGTGTTCATATAGAGACAGCCATTAGAACCAAGGATTATTTGATTCATGAAGAGATAAAGAAGAAGAAAAAATTGGAAAAGGAAAAGGATGAGTGGAGAAGAAAGGTGTCGTATTTTCATTCCCCCTATTACTTAGGAAGGGAAGGAAGGAAATTGGGGATGGTGGAATTGGAAGTAACTGAAATACGGGTTCTGGAATGATTTACAGTAGGAAGAGATTTCTTATTTTTGTTGTTCTCCTTCCCCTTCTCTATTTACTTATTCTTTTAAAGCTAATACAGATCCAATTTTTTGATCGCACTCTCTATCAACAAAAGGCGAAGGAACTCCATGAACGGAGGTATCCCTTATTCCCTAAGAGGGGAGAGATTGTGGACAGAAATGGGTTCCCTCTTGCTTTTGACATACCACGGTATTCCATATTCTACTTTAAAAAAGGGAATAAAGTACCCCATAAAGAATTGATGAAGATAGCATCTCTCCTTAACATCGATGTGGAGAGATTTTTCCAAGCATTACAAAAAAGGAAATTTGTATATCTTATAAGGGGAGTAGATGAGAATGCGGTGGAACTTGTAAAGAAATCCCGGATTAAAGGGCTTGGCTGGGAAGAAATGTATATCCGGTATTATCCTCAAAGAGAGCTCTTTGCATCTGTCCTGGGATTTGTGGGGAGAGAAAGGAAAGGGTTGAGAGGTTTAGAGTATTATTATGACCAGTATCTTAAAGGAGAAAAAGGAATTGCTCATGCCATGAGGGATGGTAAGGGGAGGTTGCTCCCATCTTCCAAGTCCTTCCTTAAACCTCCCAGACCCGGTTATAAACTTGTGCTTACTCTGGATCAAAGGATTCAGTATATTCTCATGGAAGAGTTAACCAAAACCCACCAGTTTTATCGTGCGAAAAGGAGTATAGGATTGATGTTGAATCCCCAAACCGGAGAAATTCTTGCTATGGTTTCTCTTCCCACCTTTGATCCTTTAAGGTTCTGGGAATATAAACCATCCTTATATAAGAACCTGGCTATAGAATTTGTTTATGAACCAGGTTCCACATTTAAAGTGATAACTATGGCAGCTGCACTTGAAGAAAAAGTAGTAAGGCCTGAAGAAAAGATCTTCTGTGAATGGGGAGCCTTTTCATTGTATGGACACATTGTTCATGACCATGAGAAATTTGGATGGTTAAAAGTGGAAGATACACTTGTTTATTCCTCTAACATAGGATTAACCAAAATTGGAATGAGACTGGGTGAGAAAAGGCTTTATTCTTATATTCGTAAATTTGGATTTGGAATACCCACAGGTGTAGATTTACCTGGCGAAGAAAAAGGGATATTAAGACCTGTTGCTCAATGGTCAAAAATAAGTATAGGAGCCATTCCTTATGGCCAGGAAATTGGAGTTACTCCTCTCCAACTTGCCGTGGCAGTGAGTGCAGCCATAAATGGAGGGAAGTTACTAAAACCCTTTGTAGTGAAAAGAGTAGAGGATGAAAGAGGGAGGGTAATTTCGGAAAGAAAACCCCAAGTTTTGAGGAGAGTGATTTCTCCAAGGACTTCCAGTCTTATAAGGGAAATGATGGTTCAAGTGGTGGAGAGGGGGACGGGTATGAGGGCAAAGATAAAAGGATACCGGGTAGGTGGAAAAACCGGAACAGCTCAAAAATATGTTCCTGGTAAAGGATACAATTCAGGGAAATATGTGGCTTCTTTTATCGGATTCTTGCCTGCCCAAAAGCCGGAATTTTTGCTTCTTATTGTGGTGGATGAACCTCAAGGAGGGCATTACGGTGGCGAAATTGCTGCTCCCTGTTTCCGCCGAGTAATGGAAAGAGTGCTCTGTTACTGGGAGCCTGTTCCTGAAAATATTGAGCTGGCAAAGAAATGAATTTACGAGGATTGATTAAGGGGCTAAAGATAAAGAGTATTCGGGGAGAACTGGATGTAGATATTAAAGGTGTTGTGGAGGATTCACGGCTGGTGAAACCAGGATTTCTCTTCGTATGCATAAAGGGTAGAGAATTTAATGGACACAAATTCATTTTCCAGGCATTGGAAAAAGGTGCACGTGCTATTGCTGGGGAAGAAGAAATGCCCCAATTACCTGGTATCACTTGGATTAGGGTGGAGAATACCCGTAGATTCTTGAGTTTTGTAGCACATAGGTTTTTTGGAGAACCTGGAAAATCTATGAAGATTATGGGAATTACTGGAACTAATGGGAAGACAACCACTTCTTATTTGATATACAGAATAATGGAAAGAGCAGGATATGGAGTTGGAAGGATTGGGAGTATCTGGTATGAATGGAAAGGGAGAAGGTTGCCTGCTTCCCTCACCACTCCACAGTCTCTCAATCTTTTTTCTCTTCTTTCTGAAATGCTTCAGGATGGTGTGAAAGAAGTGGTTATGGAAGTTTCATCCCATTCACTTTCTCTCCATCGTGTGGATGCTCTCAGGTTCTCCTGGGCTATCTTCACAAACCTTACTCCTGATCATCTGGATTTTCACGGTGATATGGAAGAATATTTCCGAGCAAAATTGAAGCTTTTAGACCTTTTGAAGGAAAAAGGGAAAGTTTTTGTAAATATGGATGACCCTAAGTTTTCCCGTATTCCTTTGCTTACCAGAAAAGAAGTGATCACTTTTGGGGAGAAAACCGAAGCCCATTATCGAATTATGGAATGGGAAAGCAACTGGGAAGGTGTAGAAATGTTGATATCTGCTAAGGGAGAGAAAAAAAGGATTTTTTTGCCCTTTCCTGGGAAATTCAATCTCTACAATGCAGTAGCTGCTGTAGCCTGGGCAAGGGAAGAAGAGATTTCCTGGAAAGTTATAACTGAGACATTGGCAAATATGGAGCCGGTTCCAGGGAGGTTTGAGGTGTTAAAAAATGGGGAGATAAGAGTAGTAGTGGATTATGCTCATACTCCAGACGCACTTAACCGGCTTCTTGAGAATGTAAGAGAACTCACACCTGGAAGGGTAATAACGGTTTTTGGTTGCGGGGGAGAAAGGGACAGGGAGAAAAGACCACTCATGGGTAAAGTGGCTGAAGTCTGGAGTGACTGGGTTATTGTGACTTCGGATAATCCTCGAAGGGAGGATCCAGAGCTTATCATAAGAGATATTCTTAACGGGATGGAGGGTAAGAATCATGAAGTTTTAATTGACAGGGAGGAAGCCATCAGGAAAGCTATTGGTATGGCAGAAGAGGGAGATACTGTGGTGATTGCAGGGAAAGGACATGAGAACTATCAAATCTGGGGTGAAACTATTATCCCTTTTGAAGATAAATTAGTGGCAGAAAATTTTCTTAAAGAGAGGAGGAAATTGAAAGTATGAAGTTAAAGATTGGGGAGGTTTTGGAGGCAACGGGAGGGGAATTGCTCCGAAAAGAAAAAGAAATTTTCTTGGGAGTCTCTATAGATTCACGGACTCTTAAAGGGGGAGAACTTTTCATAGCAATTAAAGGCAAGAATTTTGATGGTCATGATTTTGTAAAATCTGCCTTTCAAGCTGGAGCTCTGGGTTCTCTGGTTAATCGAACTCCTGATCTACTGAAGGGGACGCTCATTAAGGTAAAAGATACTAAGGAAGCATTGGGTAGCCTTGCTCATCATATGAGGAAGAAAAGAGGATTTAAAGTGATTGCCATAACTGGAACTTCGGGAAAGACAACTTTGAAGGATATGCTTTATCAATATCTTTCCCTTCATGCTCCCAGCGGTGCTTCTCCCGGGAATTTCAATAATCTTGTGGGACTTCCACTTTCTCTTCTCAATCTCCCGGATAACTGTGAAAATGCTGTTTTAGAACTGGGGATAAGCTTACCGGGAGAAATGGAAAGATTGGGATGGATGGCTCTCCCTGAGGTAAGTATTTTTTCCAGTTTAGGCCCCGCACACTTGGAAGGATTGGGAAGTATAGAGAAGATCTGGGAAGAAAAGAAAAAATTATTAGGCTTTACTTCGGAGGGATGTATTTACAATCAGGATTTGATTCCACCCCAATTAATCCGAGATTTCTCGGGCTGGAAGAAAGGGTTTGGCTTAAGGGAAGGGGAAGTGAGACCTCTTTGTATGAGATTTGATTTTCTCTACCGGGCACAGGTTAGAGTGGAGGAGGGGGAGGTTTCCTTCAGATCTCCGGGGAAATCAGTGGTATATGCGTTTCTTGCAACTCTTGCGCTTGCCCGTTGCTGGGGGTTGCCAGTAGAGACCCTTCTCAAGTGGGTAAAAGAATTTGAATTACCTCCCCATAGGCTGAATATCAAAAAAGTAGGAGGAATAGTAGTTCTGGATGATACCTATAACTCTAATCCTTTATCCCTTAAAGAATTTATTGAAGTGATGGATAGGATGAAAGTAGATGGGAAAAAGATAGCTGTCGTGGGAGATATGAAAGAACTGGGTTACAAAAGTGAATATTATCATCGGGAAGCAGGGAAAAAACTGGCATCTTCCAGTATAGAGGTTGTAATCACATTTGGAGAAGAATCCAGATTCTTATGGGAAGAAGTAAGAAAAAGTAAAAGATCCTGGCACTTTGAGGATAAGAGAAGGCTCATGGAGAAGATTTTATCCCTTTTAGAAGAGGGAGATCTTGTGGGAATAAAGGGATCCCGAGCAATGGAAATGGAGGAAATTGTAGAAGATGTTTTATCATTTCCTTTACCCGCTTAAAGAGATATTTTCGCCGTTTAATATTTTCCGATACCTCACTTTTCGAAGTTTAATGGCAATATTTACCTCTTTCATATTTGCACTTCTTCTTGGACCTTGGATTCTCTCAAAATTGAAGAAGAAGGGAATTACTGATTTTTTCTGTAAGGAAGGTTGCGAAAAACTAAATCAAATTAATAAAGACAAAATAGGAACTCCTACAATGGGAGGGATCCTTGTAATACTTTCCTTTTTGCTTTCTTTACTTCTCTGGGGGAATTTCCGAAATCCCTATGTTCTACTGGTGATAGGAGTAATTTTTTGGTTAGCCATTCTTGGATATCTTGATGATTCTGCAAAAATAAAAAGAAAGTCCTCTAAGGGGCTTACCAAAAGATTTAAGCTACTCTGGCAGACTCTGGGAGGAGTGGCTATCGGGATTTATCTATATTATTTCCTTGATGCTGGTAAGTATTCACATGCTTTAATTTTCCCCTTCTTCAAAAATTTCTGGATTAACTGGGGAGTTTTTTACATCCTTTTTGTCACTTTCTATTTCGTAGGAGTAACCAATGCAGTAAATATTACTGATGGCTTAGATGGTCTTGCTATTGGATGTTATCTCAGTGCTCTTTCCTTTTATTCCCTTGTAAGTTACTTAGCTGGAAATGTTAAGTTTGCAAATTATTTGTTGATCCCTTATGTTCCCGGTGCAGGTGAGTTGATGGTCTTAGGAGGAGCACTTCTGGGAGCTGGATTGGGCTTCTTATGGTTTAATAGTTTTCCCGCTGAAGTATTTATGGGTGATGTTGGATCTATGGCCTTAGGAGGAGCCCTTGCTACTATAGCACTGGTGAGTAAACAGGAATTTCTTATAATCCTGGTGGGTGGAGTTTTTATAATGGAAATCTTAAGTGTGGTAATTCAGGTAATATCTTATCGGCTATTCAGAAGAAGAGTTTTCCTTATAGCACCTCTTCATCATCATTTTCAGTATAACGGATTCCCAGAAACAAAGATAACCATCCGACTTTGGATAATCTCCATAATTCTTACCCTTCTGGCCTTTTCCACCCTCAAAATAAGATGAGACTGGAAGGAGAAAGGGTGGGGGTAGTGGGATTGGGAGAAAGTGGGTACTGGGCAAGTCTCTTTTTAAAAGATAAGGGAGCGGAAGTCTGGGTGACGGATAAAGATGATAATCCAAAACTGAGAGAAAGACTTGCACAACTGGAGAAGAAAGGAATAAGAGGGGAACTGGGCAAGCATTCACTGGAAGAACTGAGGAAATGTGAGATAGTGGTTTTGAGCCCGGGAATTAATCCTTCCCAGAATTGGATTCGTCTTCTGGAGGAAAGTGGTGTAAAGATTATAGGAGAGCTTGAATTGGGGTTAAAGTTTGTAAATACTCCCTATATAATGGTTACCGGAACCAACGGGAAAACTACCACTGCTCAATTACTCAAAATACTCTGTGGAGAAGAGGTAGAATGCTGTGGGAATATAGGTATTCCAATTACCCGACTATTGCTGGAAGGGAGAAAATTCTCAGGGTTGGTTATTGAAGCGAGCAGTTTTCAATTAAAGTTTATGAAGGATTTTTTCCCCAGGATATCTATAATCCTTAACATTCATGAAGACCATCTGGATTGGCATCCCTGTAGAGAAGACTATATTTCTTCCAAAATGAAGGTTTTTGCATTTCAGAAAAGAGAAGATTTTACCTTGTGGAATGCGGATGAGGATTGGTGGAAAGGGATAACACCATCTCCCCAAGTATATTTCTTTTCTCCTCAGCCCCATTCTTTAAAAGGATGTTTTATTCGCGAAGAGTGGGTTATCTGGCGGGAGGAGAAAGAAATAGGAGTTTTCCCACTTAAAGAATGGAAACTTCCAGGATTGCACAATCTCTATAATTTAACCGCTGCAGTAGGAGGGGCGATATTGTGGGGAGTAAAAGGTGAGGAGATTAGGAAAAGAATTAAAAAATTCAGGGCTATCCCCCATAGACTTGAGTTTGCAGGAGAGTGGAGAGGGGTTAAATTCATTAATGATTCAAAAGCTACCAATGTCCATGCTACCTATTTTGCTTTGCTAAGTCTCCCACCTGGAATAATTCTTATCTTAGGGGGGAGAGATAAAGGTAACCTATATACCCCTCTTTTTCCTTTGGTTAAAAGTAAAGTTCGCTATATTGTTGCTATAGGAGAATCAAGGAACAAAATAGAGGAAGTTTTTAAAAGATTTGCCCCTGTAATTAAAAGGGAGAAATTTGAGGAGGCATTTAAGGAAGCAGTGGCAAGAGCTCTACCGGGAGATACAGTCCTTCTTTCGCCAGCCTGTAGTAGTTTTGATCAATTCACAAATTATAAAGAAAGAGGAGAATTCTTTAAAAAATTAGTGAAGAGTTTAAAGTAATGGCTCACCGTATTATTTTGGTAATAACTATACTTCTCCTATCCTTAGGGGCAATTATGGTTTATAGTTCTTCTTCCGGTCTGGCCAGAGAAAAATATCATAATCCATACCGTTTTCTTATCCGGCAGATAATGTGGATAAGTCTGGGAGCAGTTTTCTTCTTCCTCACCTATAAAATTGAGCCAGAGAACTGGAGGAGATGGGCAAAATTATTCCTTTCTTTATCCTTTCTTTTGCTCTTCCTCACTCTTACTCCTTTAGGAGTGAGAATTGGAGGTGCTAACAGATGGCTGAAGTTTGGCCCCTTAACCTTCCAGCCCGTAGAACTGGTTAAGTTTTCTCTCCTCCTCTGGATGGCTGATCTCCTTGAGAGAAGAAGGAAAGAAATAAAGGATTTCTCCACTGGGCTTGTTCCACCCCTCTTAATTATTGGCATTTTTGTGGTTATTCTTCTAAAACAACCAGACTTGGGCAGTGCCCTGCTTATTTTAATGGTTTGTTTTTCCCTTTTCTTTATTGGAGGTGCGTCCATAAAACATCTTACCAGTCTTTTCTTATTGTCCCTACCCGTGCTTTACACTCTTATAATGATGAAAGGATACCGGAAGAGGAGACTCATTGCTTTTCTCAATCCCTGGGCTAATGCTAAGGATGCAGGTTATCAGCTTGTGCAGTCTTTAATAGCCTTAGGTTCTGGAGGATTATTGGGGAAAGGATTAGGAAAAAGCACTCAGAAACTTTTCTATCTCCCAAGTGCTTATAATGATTTTATCTTCTCCATTATTGGTGAAGAGCTGGGTCTTGTGGGAGCATCTACAGTAGTATTACTTTTCCTTATCTTTTTGGTAGCTGGTTTAAGAATTGCTTTAAATGCAAGAAGTGAGTTTTCTTCATATCTTGCTCTTGGGATAACCCTTCTCATTTCTTTACAGGGGTTCATAAATTTAGGTGTAAGTGTGGGACTTCTCCCTACTAAGGGTATCCCGCTCCCACTGGTGAGTGCTGGGGGAAGTTCCTTGGTAATAACTCTGGGAATGATTGGTATACTGGCAAGAATTGGGAAAGAAAGTTAAAAAAATACTTTTTGTAGTAGGACCTTCAGGAGGACATTTCTTTCCTGCCTTTAGATTTGCTTTATATGCAAGAAGAAAAAATCTTCCTTTCCAGCCTCTTTTCTGTGGAGAAATTCCTTCCTCTTTAGTAAAGATTCTGGATAAGGAGGATTTTTCCTTTTTCCCTCTTTACTTTTATCCTCCTTCCAAAGGTTATCTTCTTTTTTTCCTTTCCTTTCTAAAAAATTTCCTTAAGTTTTCTTTCTATCTCTTAAAAGAAAAGCCAGCTCTTTTGGTTTCCTCAGGTGGCTATCCTTCTCTCGGCGCCTGTACCATAGGCCGAATCTTAGGTTTCCCGATAGCCATCTATGAACCAAATATTGTTCCTGGAAAGGCAAATCTTTATCTGGGAAGATTTGCAAAAATTGTGTTAACCGGGTTCCCAGAAACTACTTTTTTCTTCTCCACCCAGCAAGTTGTTTCCATAGGAGTCCCTGTAGGAGAAATCTATTCCCGAGAAGGTGAAGCTCTTCTTGTAATAGGAGGAAGTCAAGGCTCTCTTTTCTTTAACCAGAAAATGCCCTGGTTGGTTAAAAATTTTCCGGGTAGGATAATTCATCTATGTGGAAAACAGGAAATAAATGGGATAAGGGAAATTTATGGAGAAAAAGGAGAAGTACTTACTCAGTTTTTCCCTATGGATAAGCTCTATTCAAGGGTTAAGTTGTGTATCTCCCGTGGAGGAGCAATCACTCTTTCCGAACTTGCTGCCAGAGGGATTCCCACCTTGGTAGTCCCTCTTCTTACCAATTACACATCTCATCAGAGGGACAATGCTTACTATTTTCAGAAAAGATTTAACTTTTTAGTAGCAGAAGAAAAGGAAGTGAAAGAAAAAATTCAAACATTTCTAAACTCACCCTTGGAGGTAAAATTGGAAAAATGGAAAGGAGTGGAGGAAAAATTTTGGAAGACCATCCTAAGTCTCCTGAACTGATTTCTCCTGTGCATCTGGTGGGGATTGGCGGAGTGGGGATGAGTGGACTGGCTTGGCTACTTAAGGATTTAGGGTATACTGTGCAAGGTTCTGATAAGGAGGACTCCATTTATACTCACAAGTTAAAAAAGGTAGGTTTCAAGATTTTTATTGGTCACCACAAGAAGCATGTGGAAGAGGCAAAGAGTGTTGTTTACTCTCAAGCAATTAAAGAGGATAATCCAGAAATTAAAAGGGCCAAGGAACTTTCTCTCCCCATTTTTCACCGTGGATGGATTCTTGCTCATTTGGCCAAGAAGAAAAAATCAATAGTTGTAGCAGGTTCCCATGGTAAAACCACCACTACTGCCATACTTTCCTATTTGTTGCACCATTTGGGAGTATCTTCCTCTTATTATATCGGAGGCACAATAAAGGGGTGGGAAAGGAATGCCTGCTGGGATATTAATAAAATCATGGTCTTCGAATCCGATGAGAGTGACGCATCTTTTCTTTATTTCCACCCATGGATCTCCATTGTGACGAGTTTAGATGATGACCACCTCCCTTTCTATGGAGGAATGGATAAGCTAAAATTTGCCTTTGAGAAATTTCTTAGAAATACCTGTTCAGAAGGAATGGTAATAATTGAGACTCGGACAACCTCAAAAATTTCTATACCTTCCTCTACTAAAGTGGTGACATATGGAATAGGAGATGGTGAAGTAATGGCCACCTCTTTGAAGAATGTGCAAGGAGGGGTATCTTTTGTTTTAAAGATAAACAATAAGAATATGGGAAGATGGTTTCTACCCCTTCCAGGGGAGCATAATGTAGAAAATTCTTTACCGGGGATTTATCTCGCCCTATATTTGGGAGGGGAGGTATCTCAAGTAAGGAAAATCCTTTCCAAATTCCCAGGAGTAAAAAGAAGAATAGAAAAGGTGGGAGATATTAAAGGTGCAACCATTTATGATGATTATGCCCATCATCCTACAGAAATTAAGAGAATATTGGGAGTTTTTCCATCCCATCGAGTAAGAGTGGTTTTTCAACCCCATAGATATAGCAGATTCTCTTATCTTAAAAAAGAATTTGCTAATGCTCTTAAAGGAGTGAGAGAGGTAGTTTTACTCCCTGTATTCTCTGCAGGAGAGAAGCCTATTCCAGGAGCAGATTCTTATTCACTTCTTTCTTTGCTGAAATCCTTAGGAGTTAAATGTTGCTATTGCCAAACTATTCAACAGGCTATTGAATATTTGCATTCTTCCATCAAAAACCGCGAAATAATCTTAACTCTGGGAGCTGGGGATGTCTGGAAAGTAGGAAAATTGTTGATTTCCCAAGGAGGGGAAGAAGAGTGAGAAAGAGGGGAAGAGAGAAAAAGGATGGATTACTGAAGACTATCTGGAATGAGTTTTCTTTTATCCAAAAATTCCAAGACCTTTTCCGGTGTAATTTCTATCAGACACTTACGATGGCGACATTTAACCGTGGAATAACGATAACAGGGTATGCAGGATAAATTACTTCTTATTACATGTAATCCCTTTTTTGGCGGGATTGGGACCTGAGTTGGGCCAAAAATTGCCGCTACAGGAACACCTACTGCATAAGCAAGATTCATCAATCCAGAATCATTAGAGATAAAAAGACTGCAACAGGAAATAAGAGAAGCAGTTTGAGAGAGAGAAAGTTCTCCAATTACCACAAGGCTTCTCTGAGGTAGAGACTCTATTAATAAATTTTTCCATTCCTTTTCTTCTGGTCCCCCAAAGAAAATAATTCTCACCCTCTTCCTTTTAACGAGAAGACGGGCTAATTCAATAAATCTATCTAAAGGCCAGCACTTGAATCTCATTTTTTTCCCAGCACCCGGATGAAAACCGATGAGGAATTCGTTCTTTTTAATACCTTTAATTTTCAAAAATTCTCTTGCCCACGCTTTTTGAGAAGAAGGAATTTCAAGAATGGGGGTGGTAATACTCTTACGAACTTCTCTATCCCAGGGCTCTAATAGGGAGAGATGTAATTCAATTTCATCTCGGTCTTTAGCCAGATCGGGAAGAGAAATTTTCCAAGAATAAAGAAGGCCGCATCCTTTTCCATAATTGGAACGATTAGAATGATATCCTACGCGGAAACCTATCCCTGTAAGATATGAAAAAACCGCCATTTCATAATTAGAATTTATAAAAGATACAAATACTGCGTCAAAAGGAGATTTCCTAATCTTCCTAAGAAGAATCCATTTATCTCTTCTTCTTTTTGGATAGATTAAAGAACAATCAATCAGTCCTGTCCCTTTTAAAAGGATAGAAGGTTGATTTTCCCCTTCAATCAAGGTAATTTTCACTCCTGGGAATAGCATTTTTAATTTTTTCAAAAGAGGGATAAGGAGAACGAAATTTCCTATACCTGAAATTTGAATAATCAGAAGATTTCTTAAAGAGTTCGGTATTTCTTCCTTTTTTCTAAAAAATAACTTGTGGAGGAAAAGAAGATAGTACAAGAGCCGTAAAAGTAGGATTTTAATAAAAGTTATCATGCTTAAATTTTAATAAGATTTTTATAAACTTCCAATGTTAATCGGGCAGTCTTTTCCCAGGAAAAAAGTTTAGCCCTTTTTAGGCTTTTCTCTTTCAGTTCTTCTCGCAGACTTCTATTTTTAAGCACCTTTTTCATAGCCAAGAAAATTTCCTTGGGATCATAGGGATTTACCAAAATTCCTGCATCCCCTACAACCTCCGGTAGGGAAGAAGTATTGGAGACTATAACCGGTGCTCCACAAGCCATGGCTTCTAAGGGTGGTAGACCAAAACCTTCATATAGACTTGGATAGATGAATAACTCACAACAGTTATAGAGATAGAGAAGGTCTTCTTGAGTTAATGAACCCAGCCATTTTATATAAGAAGAGATATCCAGATTTTTAGCCTTTTTGGAAAGGTAAGTATAAAAAGGCTCTTTCAAAGAAGCGCAGATTACCAGTTGAACTCGGATATCTGAGTGCCTCAATAGAGAGAAGGCTTCGATCAGCCTACCTAAGTTTTTGTTGGGAGAAATAGCTCCCACAAATAGGATGAATTTCCCTTTTAATTGAAATCTTTCCAGAATATAAGCTTTAGCCAGATCCTTCTCCAGAGGTCGAAAAACAGAGCCTATTCCATAGGGGATTACTTTGATTTTGGAAGGTGGAATCCCTAAGTGTTTGGTTAAATCACTTGCAGTATTTTTACTTATTGCAATTACTGCATCAGCCAATTTTAAAGAGAATAGTCTTATGCGATATTTCCAAAACTCCTTTTTGGAAGAGAGGAAAGTGGGAAAAAGAAAAGGGATTAAATCGTGCACAGTAGTGACCCTCTTACAGGGAAGAAATGGGTAGGTGGAAAGATCAAGGGAATGAACAATTTCCGCTTTTATACGCTCTATTTCCCAGGGGAGTAAAGTAAATTCCCAAAGCCATTGAAAGCCATAGGGTAATTTTTTCCAATGATATTTAAATTTATGGAGATGCACCTTTTCAGGAAGATTTATTTCTCTTATTTCCTCTTGCAGAAAGAAGATATGAAATTCCGTCTCCTCTTTTAATCTTAAAAGATTCTCTAAAAGATTTTTTATATAAAAATGTATACCTCTATTAAAATGGTGGATTATAGGGTGGAGAGAATAGGCAATTTTCATAAGTTTTTTCCTCTTAAAACCACAAGATTTTTAACTGCTTTTAGTTCCTCCCTGGTAAAGGTTTCCTGAACAAGCAAAAGCATAAAATATGAAAAACATCCTGCCAAAAATGCAAAAAGATTATTTATTCTCATTCCATAATGGATAGCACAAGCCATTCCCATGGCTGCAATAAGTGGTTTTTCTAATGTTTCTCTTAGATTGTGTTTTTCTCGACTCAAAGAAATTACAAAGAGAAGGAAGATGGTTCCCCAAACTTCGGTTAGTAAGGTAGCAGTTGAAGCTCCCTTATAACTCCAGCGAGGAATTAATAAAAAATTTAATCCAGTATTGAGTATTGCACCGGTTAGAAAAAAGTATAGATTCATCCTTTCTCTATCAGAGGCAATGAAAAATGTTCGCAGGATGTAGTTAAGAGTAATTAAGGGGAAGGTCCAGATTAGAATTATAAGAGCCTTAGTGGAGGAGAAAAAGGCCTTTCCAAATATAATTCTTACAAAAATCTGAGGGAAAAACCCAATGATTACCGCTATGGGGAAAGCAATGATAATTCCCCATTTTAAATAGAAGATAAAAGTACTCCGGAACTTCTTAGGAGAAGATTTGAAGAAACGAGAAAGAACTGGTAATAATGCTCCGGAGAGAGAAGCAGGGATGAAAACCAGCACTTCCATTATCCGGTAGGCTGCATTGTAGATTCCTACTGCAACATTTCCTTTCATAAAAGAAAGCATTACCGTATCTATTCGGTTGTAAATACCCAAGAAAACAATCCCTATACCCACGGGTAGAGAGGAAAGAAGGATCTTTCTTTGGGTTATTAAGGAAAGATGGGATTTCTGGGAATGGAAATCCTTTCTTGCCAAACAAAAAGAGAAGAAGAAATTTAATAAACTTGCTAAGAAAATGGCAGTGGAGATGCGTAACAATCCTCCTCCAAAAAGGATAGATAAAAAGGTAAATATCAGTTCTGTTACTCTATGGGAAATGGTAAGAAGGCCTTTCATTAATGCGTTCTCTACCGCAATAAAATAGGAAGAACGAAAAATTTCAGCCATAGAAGTGATTATTACCGCTATACCTATGATGTAGAAAGGAATAATAATATGGGGTGAGAAAGGAGTGAGTTTGGTGAAGGAGAAAAGTAGAATTAAAACAAAGAAAGCAAGATAAATTTTGAGGATAAAGGCATTGAAGAGGAATTCCTTAGCTTTTTCTCTACTGCGTGCAATCTCCCTTACCAATATAGTATTTATTCCGAAGTCCATGAAAATGGTGAGAAGATAGGTGGAAGAGAAAATGAAGGCAAGCTCACCGTAGCCTGCGGTCTTCAAATGTCTCGCTACAAGACTGACGAAAAGCAGACTCACAAATTTTTCTGCTACCTGGGAGGTGAGGAGATAAAGGGTATTTTGAGGGATCCTGGTTTTATTGGTGGAGCTCATGGAGATTTATTTTATCACCTTGTATATGAAGGTGGGAGGTTTCCCTATAGTTCTTTCTAATTTGAGATTCTCAGGAAAAGCATTTAAGAAGGGATACACAAATCTGGATAGGACATCTTCTTCCTTTTTCATACCAGGCAAAGGGGAAGGGAGAACTAAGTAATCTACTCCAATTTTTTCCATGTGATGCTTAAAATCCTGAGGCTTAGCTAAAGGAAACGAGATACTCTTCCGATTGCTGAAGATGAAGAAAAGATAAGGATTGCGGGTACATATTATTGTATTTTCACATGTGTGTTTTTTAATCCATTCTCCGGCAAGGAAATATGTCTTCCAATAGGGGGGATAATCCCTCTCTTTCTTCACTATTTGTTTTATATCTTGGGTGATATTGGCCAGAATTAGGAAAAGGAGGAAAAGGAAATAAAATCCCTTGCCTATTTTTCTGGCTCCCTTAAGGGTAAAAAGAAGTATTAAGGGGAGCAATGGTAAAAGGAAACGTGAACCTTTCCAAGGCCAGATAAGTAGAGGTAGAAAGTAGATGGGGAAGTATAAAGTGAGAACATCTTTCTTCTCCCGGAAAGAAATCCACCATCCCCTAAAAATTATCAGTGAAAGCACCAACCCAAGAAGCATTTTGAAAAGGAAAAAGGGTTGGAAATATTCAATGGATATGGAAGAGAAAAAAGAAGGGAATAAAGTGGCCGGTAGATCTCTTAGGATATAAGCACCTCCATTCCATACTATCCGTTTTACAAAGCCTTGAAAATTAATATTCCCTGAAAAGGGATCGTAAGGGTTAACCAGAAGAAAGGAGGAAAGGTAACCTGAAGAAGGTTCTATAATTCTTCCCCTTATAAACCAGTAAATAAAGAATGAAAAAGGAAGGAAGAGAAGGGGTAAGTTTTTCTTTTCCTTTTGTAATAAAGTTACCAAAGTTATGCTTAACCACAGGGTAATCCCTATCCAACGGGTGAGAAGAGAGAGAAGAAGCAGGAAAATTCCCATCCCCCACTTTTTCCCCTTAAAGAAGAAAATGGTAAGGAGAGTGAAAAAGGTAAAGGGTATCTCAGTCAAAATTACACCTGAGTAATGGAGAAAAAGAGGGTTTAGAAGTAGAAGGAAAGGAAGAGGAGAGGAGGGGAAAATTTTTCGCATCACCCAGAATGAAGATAATCCAAAACAAATTACTAAGATTTTTCCTGGCCAGGGATTGAATCCCCAAATTTTTACTAATGGTGCAAGCAGTAAAGGAAAAAGAGGAGGGTAAGTTGTTTCGGGCGGAGATTCAGGATGTGAGATAATCCTATAACCTTTACCTTCCGCAAGGCTTCTTGCAAGGATTAAATAATGAGCGTTATCGCCTCCGGTGTAAAAAAGCGGGGTAAGTGAGAAAAAGTAAAGGAGGATAAACCCTAAGAAAAAAAGATGTTGCTTTTTAATCATTCTGAAAAAGTTTACTAAAGATACTACCATTTTTCTATGGGCTATATGGTAGAATAGTTGATGATTGATTCTTATTCTTTTGGAAGTATTGTAGTTGATGGAAAGAGATATACTCAGGATATAATTGTTTTCCCTGGAAAAGTGAAAGAAGAATGGTGGAGAAAGGAGGGGCATAGTCTTTCTCTGGAGGATCTGGAGGAGGTAATCGAGTTTTCTCCGGAGATTCTGGTAGTGGGGACAGGTTATTTTGGGGTTATGAAGGTGCCTGAAGAAGTTAAAGAAGCACTTAAAAGAAAAGGTATATCGGTAATTGTGGAGAAGACCAAACAGGCAGTAGAAACTTTTAACCGCCTCTTTAAAGAAGGGAAGAAGGTGGTAGGAGCTTTTCATTTAACCTGTTAAAAATGAAAGCTTTGATTGTTTATTTTTCTTTAACTGGGAATACAGAAAAGCTTGCCCTATTACTGGAGGAAGAATTAATAAACCGAGGTTTGGATGTGGAGAAAATTAAAGTAGAAGGTGGAGAAGGGAGTTTCATGGGGGAGTGTCTTAGGGCCCTTTTCCAGAAGAAGGTGGGTTTAGAAGGAAAAGATGTGGGACCTTACGATCTGATTTTAATAGGCTCTCCTGTATGGGCATTTTCTCCCGTCCCTGCAATCCTCACCTTTGTTAGTAATTCGGAGGGATGGGAAGGGAAGAAGGTTCTCTTGTTTTTTACCTTTGGAAGCGGTTTAGGAAAAGAAAGGGCGGAGATTATTCTTCGTAAAAAAATTCAAGAGCGTCAAGGTGAAGTTGTCTCAAGCCTCAGAATTAAAGGTTCTACATTGAAAAATGCGGAAAGGGTGCGGGAAAGAGTAAAGTTTTTCCTTGACTCTTCATTGCCGTGATCAAAATAGGGTGTTGTGGTTTTCCGGTTAAAAAAGCGGATTATTACCGGGAATTTCAATTGGTGGAAGTTCAAAATACTTTCTATGATATCCCTCGATTTACCCTTTACGAAAAATGGAGGAAAGAATCACCTGAAACTTTTGAATTTACTGTAAAAGCTTGGCAGGTAATCACTCATCCAGTAAACTCTCCCACTTACCGCCGTATGAAGGAGAAATGGGGTAACCCTGAGAATTATGGATATTTTAAACCTACTCCGGAAGTAAAGGAAGGCTGGAGAAGAACGAAAGAAGTTGCGGAGATTCTTGGAGCCCGCATTATAGTTTTCCAAACCCCTCCTTCTTTCCATGCGAATTTACAAAATAAAGAAAATCTTAAAAACTTTTTTCAGCAGATTGCGGGAGGTGAAAATTTCATATTTGCTCTGGAGTTAAGGGGGAAATGGGAAGAAGAGGAAAAAAAGGAAATAATGGAAGAATTGGGTCTTCTTCATGTAGTGGATCCTTTCCGAGAAAAATCTCTTTGTGGTGAATTTCAGTATTTTCGACTTCACGGTATAGGAGGTTACAATTACAAGTATTCTGAGGAAGATCTTTATCATTTAAAGTATTGGTGTGAAGAAAAAGACACCTATTGTCTTTTTAACAATACCTTTATGTGGGAATCCGCTTTAAGATTCAAAAAATTAATGGAAGGGGGATAAAATGAAAGGGAAAAGAATACTCTTAGTGGAGGACAATCCAGAAATAAGGCAAGTGGTTAAGACCTTTTTGGAACAGGTTCTTGAAGTTGAAGTCATTGAAGCAAAGGATGGTGTGGAAGCCTTAATGCTTTTAAGAAACAAGAAGCCAGAGATTCATGCTGCCATTCTGGATATTATGATGCGGAGCCATGGGGGGACAGTAAGAGATTTCTTAAAGAAAAACCCTCAGTATAAGGATGTGCCCATTATTTATCATACAGGGTTAGAAGAAGAGCAATTGGACAAAAGGATTTTAGAAGGAGCCTATTTCGTTCATAAAAATGGTCAGAGTATGTTTAAATTAAAGGAAATCTTGACCAAGATTTTGAGATAGAAATCCCTTTTTACCCAGGAAATAGAAGAATGAGGTGGGAAAAGGTAAGAAGATTTGAAGATTTGGGTTCAGGAAAATATTTGGTAGAATATCAGCTTGAAAAATTCCTCCATACCACAAAAAAAGGTAATGGCAGGAAGGGAAGAAGTTATGAGGAGAGTGAATCTTAAGAAGAGTTTTTTGAGTCTTTACACAAGGAAAAAAGGGGGTGAAAGATGAAATTTTTTTTTAGATACTGCTCGTGTAGAAGAGATCAGAGAAGCGCTGGATTGGGGTATTTTGGATGGTGTCACTACAAATCCTACCCATATTGCAGAAACTGGCAGAAAATTCATAGATGTAGCTGAAGAGATAGTTTCTCTGGTAAAGGGACCGGTTTCCTTAGAGGTGATAAGTACTGACTGGAAAGGGATGGTTAAAGAGGCAAAAGAACTGGCAAAACTGGGAGAGAATGTGGTTATAAAAATACCTTTGATAAAAGAGGGGATAAGGGCTATCAAAGAACTTTCAGAAATTGGTATCAAAACAAATGCTACACTTAATTTCTCTCTTCCTCAGGCACTCCTTGCAGCAAAAGCAGGTGCAACTTATGTGAGTCCATTTGTGGGAAGGATAGATGATATAGGTGGCGATGGTATGGCACTGGTGAGGGATATTAAAACTATGCTGGATAATTACGGATTTCCCACACAGATAATTGTTTCTGCAGTGAGACATCCACGCCATGTGGTTCAGGCTGCACTTATTGGAGCTCATGTTACAACTATGAGATTCGAGATAATGAAAAAACTGTTTTTCCATCCACTTACTCAGATTGGATTGGAAAGATTTCTTAAAGACTGGGAAAAAGTTCCCAAATAGAAATGGGTTGGGTTGATTTCCATACCCACGCTTTCCCGGATTCTCTTGCACCTCGAGCAATACCATTACTCGAAGAAAAAGGGGGAATAAAGGCTAAATTAGATGGAAAAATTTCCTCCCTTCTTAAGTCCATGGATGAAGCTGGAATAGAGATATCCGTGGTGTGTTCCATTGCTACACGTCCAGAACAATTTACTTCCATTCTGGAATGGTCAAAAAATATCCGTTCTCCCCGCATTATCCCACTCCCCTCATTTCATCCCCAAGATAAAGGAGTGAAGGAAAAAATAGAAATCATTAAAAAAGAAGGTTTTAAAGGAATAAAACTCCACCCTTATTACCAGGACTTTTATGTGGATGAAGAACGTATGTTTCCCATTTACGAAAAAATAGAGGAAGAAGGATTACTCCTTGTGTTACATACCGGTTTTGATTTTGCCTTTCCAAGGGAGAGAAGGGCCGACCCGGAAAAAATCTTGAAAGTTTGTAAGGAATTTCCCTCTTTAAAACTCATTACTACTCATCTGGGAGGTTGGGAGGACTGGGAAGAAGTGGCTTCTCATCTCTTAGGGAAAGAGATTTACATGGAAACATCTTTTTCTCTCAAGTATCTGGGGAAAGAAAAAGTAAAGGAATTTCTTCTAAAGCATCCATCGGATTATCTTCTCTTTGGTACAGATTCCCCTTGGTCGGATCAGAAGGAGGAAGTTGAGGAGATGCTCAAATTAGAACTTCCTCAAGAAATATTCCGAAAAATAATGGGGGAGAATGCTTTAAAATTACTGCAGATTACTCCATAACCATCGTGAAGGGCAATTTACCACTTCTGGATATTCATCCACATGCACTCCTATGAGGAAGAAGGTAGCTTTTACATTGTATTTTTGGGAATTCATCTCAAGAAGAGAGGGGCAAGCACAAGGGATATAACGGACATTAGCTTTATAAGTATGTTGAGTGATGGCCCCATTGTATCTTTGAGAGGATCTCCAAATGTATCTCCTATCACAGCGGATTTGTGGGCTTCACTTCCCTTTCCCCCGAACTCACCTGTTTCAATGTATTTCTTAGCATTGTCCAATGCTGCACCGGTATTAGCCATCTGAATGCCCAGCTGGAGGCCAGTGACTAAAGCTCCTATCAGAAACCCTCCCAGCGCTACAGGCCCAAGGGTGAATCCTATTCCCACAGGGAAAATTATTGCCAGTATTCCCGGGAGCATCATGCTTCGAAGTGCTCCTCTTGCTGCAATGTCTACACAACGTGTAGAATCAGCTTCTGCTTTCCCTTCCATAAGACCTTTAATTTCCCGAAATTGTCTTCTTACCTCGTCTATTATCTGATTAGCTACTCTACCCACTCCACCGGCAAGCAAGGAGGAAAAAAGGAAAGGAACCATACCTCCTATAAGGAGTCCAGCAATGAGACGAGGATCAGTAAGGGAAAGAGTCAAAGGTTGGGGGGAAAAGCGGTTAAGGGTGGCTATATATGCGGTGATAAGAGCTAACGCTGCAAAGGCAGCCGAACCAATAGCAAATCCTTTGCCTATAGCTGCTGTGGTATTACCAACCGCATCGAGTTTATCACAAACCTCTCTCACTTCCTTGCCCAGTCCAGCCATTTCCGCTATTCCAGCAGCATTATCAGCTACTGGTCCGTAAGAATCTACTGCAAGGGTTATCCCCAAGATAGAGAGCATACCAAGAGAGCCAAGCGCTACACCATACATTCCCGAAAGCTTGTAACAGATAAGCGTGGCTAAAGCAATTACCACTACCGGTATAAGTGTAGATAACATTCCTATAGACATTCCACCCAGAATGGTTACCGCAGGACCACGCATGGCGGATTCTGAGAGTTTTCTCACAGGTGGGTATTTGTAGGAGGTATAAAATTCACTCACTGCTCCAATGATTAAACCAGCTATTAAACCGGAAACCACTGCCCAGAAAGGGCCAAAGACAGGATAGTTAGAGAAACCAACAGGGGATCTCTTAATAAGGAAATAAGTTCCTGCAACCATGAGAACCGCTGCTGTATAGACTCCGGTATTCATAGCTTTTTCGGGATCAGAGGTTTTCATCCATCGGGTAATTAGAACTCCAATTATGGAAGAAAGGATACCCCATCCTGCAATAGCAAAGGGTAAATAGAGTATATTTGAGCCAGCTTTACGGGCTAAGAAAATGGCATATCCGATGGCCAGAGCAGAGATTATGGATTCCACATAAGATTCAAGAAGATCTGCTCCCATTCCCGCTGTATCTCCCACATTGTCACCTACATTATCAGCAATTACCGCTGGATTCCTGGGATCATCTTCTGGTATACCTGCTTCAACTTTACCCACAAGATCTGCACCCATGTCTGCACCTTTGGTATAGATTCCTCCTCCTGCACGGGCAAAAAGTGCAAGGAGGGAGGCTCCCATAGCGTATCCATTGACCGCTAATGGGTCTCCTTTGAAGACCCGGTAGACTAAAATTAAGCCCAGTAAGGCAATACCCACAATGGAAAGACCAGTAATTACTCCTGCAGAGAAAGATACTCTGAGAGCAGGAGTAACCCCCTCTCTTGCAGCTTCAGTGGTCCGGGAATTTGCTCTGGTCCCCACACTCATTGCTACATAACCTGCCAGACCCGAAGCTATAGCTCCTGTTAAGAAGGAAAGGGCAGTTTTCCAGTTAACTTCTACTTTACTTCCCAGTTTTGGTGCAGATACAAGGAGGAGGGAGATAATGACCACAACTATAGCTACAGCTGTGTACTCTCTTCTTAAGAATGCCCTTGCTCCATCCTGAATTTTTCTGGAGATCTTCTGCATCAACTCATTACCAGGGCTTTTCCTGAGTATTTCAGTAGCAAGAATAATCACCACCAGAATGGCTGTAATTGCGGAATAAAGAGCAAAATCAATCATTTTTCACCCTCCTTGAGTTATAGATACTCATTGTTTTATCTATTCCTTCCTTTATCCACATTAAAATTCCTTCTTCCAGTAAAGGGAATAATTTTAACATTTTTTTTCTTTCTTCATCTCCAAATTTCTCCAGTACATATCTTGGGGTTTCTTCCTTTGGCACTTTCCCAATCCCAATCCTTAAACGCGGAAATAGCTGAGTTTGAAGAAATTCCTGAATGGATTGAACTCCTTTGTGTCCCCCACTACCACCTTTCTTTATCCATTTAATTTTTCCAGGTGGAAGATCCACATCGTCATGGATGACTAAGAGATGCTCTAAGGGTATGGAAAAATCATGTATTGCTTCTATAACAGCTTTACCTGATTCATTCATGAAGATAGAAGGGAAAACAAGAATTACTTCTTTTTCACCTTTCCGAGTTTTCCCCCATCGATACAGTTTCCCCTTCCTTTTAAATTTAATACCCCACCTTTTTGCTAACCATTTAATAAAATCTTTACCAATATTATGTCGTGTTCCCCTAAATTCCTTTCCCGGATTCCCTAACCCTACAATGAGAAAAGTATAGGTGGAGATGGACAAGATTTATTCTTCCTTTTCCTCCACTTCTTTTTCCTCTTCCTCTACTTCTTCTTTCTCTTCTACTACTTCCTCACGAGCTTCTTTTTCTTCAACTACCTTAGGTGGGACTATAGTGAGAATCGTTTCCTCACCAGGGGTAAGAACTTTAACACCTTCCGGAATTTTCAAATCTTTGACATGTAAAGTATCACCAATACCCAAGTGAGAGATATCTACTTCTATGTGTTCGGGCAGATTCATGGGGAGTGCTTCCACTCTAACCTGCCTTAAAATCATCTCCAAAATACCACCTTCTTTCACACCTTTTGCTTCTCCAACCGGAATAACAGGGACTTCCACTTCTAAGGTTTCTTTCATACTTACTCGTTGGAAATCCACATGTAAAATATTGCTGAATATGGGATCATGCTGTACTTCTTTAAGAATCACTGCTTCCTTCTTTTCCTTACCATTTTGAGATATTTGAAGCTCCACAAGTGCCTTTTCTCCATGTAATGTGTGTAGAAGATGAATTAAATCGTGAAATTTAATTTTGATAGGAAGTGGATCTTCATGACCTCCATAGACAATTCCAGGGACAAATCCTTCTCTTCTCAATCTTTTTGGTTTCTCTTTCTTTCGGACAGATACTTTAAGTGGAATCCTTTTCATTCCTTCAACTCCTTTTTATTTACACAAAAAGTGAACTTACCGATGACTCACCGTGTATCCTCAAGATTGCTTCTCCTAAGAGAGAGGCAATGGAGAGAACAGTAATTTTTTTATACTGGGGTTTCTTCTTAGGTATAGTGTTAGTCACGATAATTTCATCAAATACAGAATTTTCCAGTTTTTCTACTGCATTTCCACTGAAGACTGCATGAGTCGCACACACAGAGACAGTTTTTGCTCCTCGTCTTTTGATTTCTTCACCTGCCTGAATAACTGTGCCTCCAGTATCAATCATGTCATCAACAATTATCACATTTTTTCCTTCAATATCACCTACAATATTCATTACTTGAGATACATTAGGCTCCGGTCTTCTTTTGTCCACAATAGCTAGACCAGCCTGAAGTCTTTTGGCAAAGGCTCTTGCTCTCTCCACACCCCCAGGATCAGGGGAAACTATGACTAAGTCTGGAAGATTCTTTTTCCTAATATAATCAATAAGCACAGGAGCTGCAAAAAGGTGGTCCACGGGTATATCGAAAAATCCCTGGATTTGTCCTGCATGCAGATCCATTACTAAAAGTCTATCTGCTCCAGCTACCGTAATGAGGTTAGCAACAAGTTTTGCAGTGATAGGAACTCGGGGTCTGACTTTTCGGTCCTGTCGAGCATAACCATAATAAGGGATTACAGCAGTGATTCTGCGGGCTGAAGCTCTTTTAAAGGCATCTAACATTACTAATAATTCCATTAAATTGTGATTTACAGGAGGACAGGTTGGTTGAATAATAAATACATCCATCCCTCTTACACTTTCATCAATCTTAACCTGCACTTCTCCATCGCTAAATGTTCCCACCAATGCATTACCAAGCGGGATACCTGTGTACTGGGAAATCTCCTCCGCTAATTCACGATTAGCATTACCCGTAAAGATTTTTAAATCACTTGCACTCATCTCTACTACTGTAACTTGAGAAAAATTTTACCTTACCTTCCCTTCTTAAGTCAAGCGGGGCGTTCAGCTTCCAAAATTTATTCGAAACCTTTCATATTTGTTATGATGGTGTTCGTTCAGGGGCTTCTGAACCATCCCTTAAATTCCGTTCCTGAGCAAGATGGAACAGGAATTATCTAACTGAGCAAGATTTCTTCTTTTCTTCTCAGGTAGTAAAGATAATTCTCCAAGGAAACATCTGGAGGAACTCTGTGGTCAATGCAGGGGATAAAACCACCATCTTTTACTAAATCCTTTAATCTATTTAACTCCTCATCTATTGCTTTTTTCCCCTTTATTAAAGCCCGTTTATCCACCCCACCTATCATCAAACATCTTTTTCCATATTTTTTTCTCAATTCGATTGGGTCATTACAGGCTACCTCTATGGGAAACATACAATTTATTCCAGCTTCAAGCCATAAGGGCACAAGTTCATCTATCTTACCATCGCAATCGACTACATGAATCTTTATGCCCTTTTCTTCAAGAAAAGAAACTATCCTTTTATATCTTGGAACCATAAATTTCTCAAATAATTTTGGGGAGATCAAAGGCCCTTTATTAAAACACATATCCTCCCACCACCAGGAACAATCTATTTTTATATCGCCAAGTATGTCAAAAGTTCTTTTTAAAACTTTAAGTGAAAGATTTGTTAAATGTTCCATCATCTCTTCAATCCAGACAGGATCTTCCATTATTTTTATGGATATATTTTCAAGCCCCATCCAATTTCTTAAACACCCGTATAGACTACCACAGTATATTCTCGTAATATATCCTCTATTTCTCCAACATTCTTTTAACTCCTTTAATTCATCTTCAGGAACTCTACCAGGTGAATCTGGATTTAATCTTTCCTTTTTGAATCTTTCCCAATCCTTTTTGGTCTCTATGGGAAATTTTAAATACTTAGGAATTGAAGCAGATGTTTTTGATTTTTCAAATAATACACCTTCTTCATCCTGTATTATCACATGCTCTCCCTTATCTTCTATTACCTTCTCTTCAAAATGCGGATATAAACTTACTGAAACCGGCACGGAAACAATCTGTTCCACTCCCTCTAAGCCAAAGTAAAGTTCACATTTAATCTGATCATCAATGTTTGTTGGCAAGCCTTCTTTATGCCACCTTTTTATTGTTTCAGGCCAATATCCAAAATCAAAATTTGGAACTTTATCCACCTTCTCATAATTCATAACTTTTAAAAATCTCTCCCTTAAGTTCATTTTTTCACCTTTCTTTTTATAAGAATAACTTTACACTTCACAGTGTCTCACCAATTTTATCTCCGGGTATCCGATATTTTATCACCCATGGCTGAAAAGACAAAACTCTGGACAGTTAGTGTCTTAAAATTTCTATAAAGAAGAAGAGGCCTGATAAAATGGGAAGAATTATTGAGCTTTAAGTAAAATCTCTCGTAAAGGCTCTCTTGCTCTACTAAATGTTTTACTCAACTTTGAGAGTTTCCTCTAAAAATTCTCAAGAGTAATTCTCAACTTTGACAGTTTCCGCAAAAAATCCTCAAAGGGAATTTCGGAAAGCAAGGAAATAAAAGGGATTTAGGAGGAAGGGGATAAAAATTCTTTCAAAATGTAGTGTCACGTATCCAAAAAATCTC
>JAGGYA010000021.1 GCA_021162785.1 Candidatus Calescibacteriota bacterium | reverse complement strand
TGACAGTTTCCGCTTAAAATTCACAGTGGTGAAATTAAGGAGGAAATTATCTTATGCGAAACCTTTCCGGAACTCAAAATAGGATTTCCTTCTCGAATCCTTACCTTTAATGACCCCCTCCCTTAATCTCCCAATCCCTTTATTTATGCCCTTTTTCAGAAATCGGGGTGTAAAAGTTGAGTTTAAATACATCCCTGTGAAATAAAAAGGAAAGTCTCTCTTTTTAAAGGTCAATAATGCTTCCCATTTGGGGAAGATTTTTGATGATGCAACTCGAACTCTTGACAAAAATTTGGGGGGGGTTAGAATTGTAAATGATGGAAAGGAGGTGTAAAAGATGGCTGTTTGGTTTTGTGTTATAATAGGTGTTGTGGCATTGGGAATGTGGACTATGGGTTTTGGATTGCGGAATAAAAAATCCGTAATCCGAAGTCCAAAAACCAAAATGAAAGGAGGTGAGGTAAGGATGATGAACTGTATTCGCAGACACTGTGGGGGATTTACATTGATTGAGCTTCTGGTAGTTATTGCCATTATTGCAATTCTTGCAGCGATACTTCTTCCAGCACTACATAAAGCAAGGGAGAAGGCGAGACAGGGAGTTTGTATGAACAATTTAAAACAGATAGGGGTTGCTTTTATGATGTATGCTGCTGATCATAATAGCTATTTACCCCCCTATGTAGATAATCCTTCTGGTAACCCTACCTATATGCTTTACACGCAGACCCTTAGTGATGGAGGATACTTGGTGGTTAAAGAATGGCGTAGTTTTAAATATGGGGATGTGCGTACAGGTGTTTGGAGGTGTCCGTCAGTTAGATTTAAGCCCGGTCTTTATCAGTATGGAGGAGGATATGGTGTTCCACGCGATTTTGGTAATGTTCTTAACCCCCATGTTATTTTTGCTGAGACTAACCAATATTGCACGAAGTTATGCAGACTCACAAATCCTTCCAAGAAAGTCCTCATACTTGATGTAAAAAGTAGAGGAGATAACAACCAGTTTGAGCCTAACTGTTGGGTTCCACCATGGAACAACCCCACTATGAACCAAGGTTCAGACAGACACAGTGGTGGGTCTAATGTTTGTTTCTGTGATGGGCATGTTTCATGGCATAGTTGGGTAGAATTGAATATGCCATGGAGCAGTGACAGTTGGTTTTATGTTCCGTAAATTGTGGAATAGATATGATGAAAGATTGTATGAAATTTTTGGTTGGCACAGTGTTTTTATTTCTTTTGTTAGGGATTAGCTTTGCTCAAGAAAAAGAGGTAATTATTTTTTCTGATTTTGAATCTGGAACTGTTTCTGGCTGGTGGGAATTAAGGTGGGGGGCCAAATTAACTCAAAATTCTCAAGAAATAATTAATGGGAAATATTCTCTAAAGGCAGATACTACCAATTCTTCTGCAAGATGGCATGAATTTCTTAGAGGCAAAATTTTCCCAAAAGAGAAAGGTGAAAAGTATATTGTAAGTTTTGATTATAAGATATTGAATAGAAAGGAAGACGCTTATTTCTATTTTATATGCGCACCTCATTCTGGTGTGGGTCATATTTGTTTTAAGAAGTGGAAAGAACCATTGGGGAAGATAGAACAGAAGAGAGTGGTATTTAGAGTTCCTTCTACAGGAAGATATAATATAATCTTTGGTATTCACAGACAGGGCAGTATTTGCCTTGATAATATTAAAATTATCTCCGTTCTTCCACTCAAGAGCATTCCGCAAACGCCAAAATTGCTTTACCCTCGAGATAAAATGCTTCTTACTAATATTGCAGTATCTTTTTCATGGGTAAATGATAGGATAAGATTTCCAAAGTATGAATTGCAACTTTCAAGAACAGAAAGTTTTGAAGATGCACAGTGTTTTGAAATCCCTTCTTCTATTGCATCTACTGTTTCATTTTTGCCCGAACATATTCCCGCAGAGGGTAAGTGGTTCTGGCGAGTAAGGGGAATTAAAGGCAAACAAACAGGAGAGTGGTCAGAAACTCGTTCTTTTATTGTAAAACCTTATAAAGTGTATGATAAAATTTGTCTTTCCATATCTCCTGAGAGACCTTTGCTGATTTTAAGCACAGGAGATTACCTTGCAGGAGATTGCTGGGATGCTCTTCCTGATTCTCTTAAGCCCTATGTAGTATTAAGAGAGGAGAAATGGGGTAGAAAAAATTTAGAGTCAATTAAAGAGACAGGTGCAGCAGTTTTTCTTCAACCATCTCATCATTCTCCTTTGCTTCCCCTTTCGTTAATAGAGGAAATATTTCTGAAATATCCTTCGGTTAAAGGATGTTTTTTAGCTGAGTGGAACAGTTTAGGTACGGGGAAGTATTACAATGAGCAAATTTACGGGGCGAGGAGAACAAGAAAAGAGTACACCAAAAGACTCATCATGCTTGCTCACTGCTACGGTAAATTAGTAGCAATTGCTGATCACGATTCAACTTCTCACAGATTTCTTGAGATAGGAAGCTGTGAGGATTTGTTTAGGACATTTAAAAAGTATAGAGAGAATGTAGTTTTGCTCTGGAAACAGAATTCTCCTTACTCCTCACACTTAGTTCATTCTGCAGTGATGGGGCTTTGGCTTTCTGATGCCTGTAAGAACTGGGGAGTAGCAAGTGAATCATGGTACTGGGGGGAAGCGGGTTTTGGTGAATTAGGAATTGCTACTGGTCGTCATGACGGTAATATAGACCTAATGCCAGATAATTTTTTGGGAATTTTGATGCTTTTAGGAACAGCAAGTGGGGCAACAGTATATGGCTTAGAATGGCCATTGGCTTTTACCCAAGAAAGAAAACTCTCTCAGCTATTTTCGGAAGTAATGTTACCTTTGTTCCAAAAGCTTGTTGAATGGGAACTCATTCCTTCAAAGAAAGAAGTGATTTCAAATATCCCTGTTGGCTATCAGGCAACAAAGAAAGATTTAGTGTGGGATAAAGGTTATGGCAGACTTTCAACCTTATTCGATGTTGCTTATAATTTATTCTACTTTAATCAGATAATTCCTAAACCCGGGAGGAGAGCTTATTATTTTATCCCTGTTTTTCCAGAACTTGCTTGTAAAGAGGACCTCTCTTTTTCTATTAAATTTATTCCTCCCTCTAAGATTGAAGATAGAGAATTTCTAAAGGAACTTTTTGAAAAAAGTTATCCGCAAAAAAAATATAAGGGGAATGCTTTTGTAATTAAACTTGGGAACAATATCTATGCCTGTAATCCCTGGGAAAATTGGGATACACAGAGCTGGTTTTCCCTTCCTTTAAAGGCACCTTTTGCTAATCTTAAAGTAGAACTTCCTACACAGTCTTTTCTGGTAGGAAAATGTGAGGGAGATAAGTTAATGCTTTATCTTAATGGGCGAAAAGAAAGGAAAGTTAATCTTGCAATTGTCTGTGGAAAGAAAGTTAGAGTAGAAGCAAATCCATCTAAGGCAGTTATATCTCAGAGCTATTCAGATAAAGATAAAACATTAAGTTTGATTGTTACTCATCAGTTCGGTGGATGTGAATTAATTTTAAAATTAGTAAGATAGAAGGGAGGTAGAGAATGGAACGCATTGTAAAAATGAGTGTAGGATTAGTTTTAGGGATTTTTCTGGTGTGTAGCGTTTATGGAGAAGTCCCCCAGCTTGATTTTAGAAACAAATTCTATGCTTCTACCTGGGTGTTAAAAGGAGGGAGATGGGGTGGAGGAAAGCCTATAAAAATGTTCTCTGATGTGAAAAATGTTTTAGATAACTATTTCAATAAATTAGGAGTAGATTATGTATGGTTGGCTGGTTTCAATAGACCTCAAACTAAAGACTTGTTCTACAAAATCTTGGACTACTGTAGAGAAAAGGGTTACCCTGTAGGATTGGTAGGTTGGGATTTAGAAACTTTAAAATATGTGTATAAAAATTACCCTGATGTAGTTCAATTACTTCTTATTTCAGAGAGTTGGGGAGGGAGGGCTGATTTTATTCATGCTACAAAGATTCGCATTCCTCTTGGGTTTAGAAGATATAGCGAATGGATTCCCTTGCAAAAATTAGGGTTCCCCTATGAAAAATTAGAGAATACCTACACTGGATTAAGTTGGGCTATGGAGAATACACTTGGAAAAAGATTAGAGCAGATTTACAAAGTAAATCCAAAAATAAAAATACTTGTTGCTAACCAATGGGACATGCCTGATATAAATTCACTTTTAAAACATGATTATGCTAAAAACCTGATTCTTTGCAAGAAAAGTTTTGGTTGGGTGGATATCCAATGTTATGAAGATTTGGTAAAAGAAGGGAAGATTGCTGGCTGGGGTGTTGCTTTAAGTAGTGATGGTTCACCAATTGTCTCATTTACACCACAACACTTGGAGATATTGCTTAAAAAAGCCATTGTTTCAGGAGCACGCACCTGGGAACTGCAAGATCATGCTTATTTACGCACATATTTTGATGATGCTACTTCTCCCAATGCAACTTTGAATGAATGGGGAAAAGCATTTAAGGAAGCAATAGAAATGGGACATAAATATAATGCTACTTCTTATTGTTTAGATACTGGCATAGCCATCTTACGCTATCCCAATGAATGTTATTTTGGGAACACTGTATTTAATATGCTCAGGGTGGTAGAAGCCAATAGATTCTTTAATGGAGATGCTACTCCCATTTGCGCGGACAATCCTTTTATAATGCATGGTGTTCGCTGGCCTGGATGGGGGATCCGACTCTATGCTTCAAGATATACTCCTCCCTATGATGGTCCTCCTTTGAGATATTTTGATCCTCAGAAGTTTCTCTATACTACATGTATTACTCCTAAAACGAAAGTAGTTATTTTAGTAGGACCTGGGAACATGGATAAGGCCACAGTAGATAAATTGAGTAATTTTTGCAGAAAAGGAGGTTATGTGATACAATCTGCAGGGGCATATTTGCATGATCCTGAAACTGGGAAAGAGATGCTGGAATTTGAGAAATTGGAGTATTATGAAAAGGAACCTAAGAAGGTATTTTTATATCCAAGCCCTTCTCAGATAAGACCTTTATTTGAAAGGTTTTCTGGGTTTAAATATGAAAGTACAGGGATGAGCAAGTATTATTTCAAGTGTAAAGTGATAGATAAAACTACACCTTTGGTTCCTTTTGATTATTCCACAGAATACTATGGTTGTGGGAATAGTTTTGTTCGTTTCTATTTTCTCAAAGGGAAACTTCAAGATGGCACAAAGGAAGTTGTGAGATTATATACCAAGAAGCCTCGTGGTCCGGATATGTTTCCTAGTCCAGAAGATGGTCCCTCCTATCCTCTTCTTATCTTCCATCCCATAGGAAAAGGAGGGGTATATACAGTCCTCTCCTGGAGTTTAGGAGGAATGACTGCTGATTGGTTTCGTGAGTTCATAATGAAATGGATGCAGTATTTAGTTAAAAAATATGGGCCAAATATATTAGAGAGGGAAACAGTAAACATCTATGATTATGAAATCTATGCTGGAAGGCTACTTAATTGGGAAGGGAAACCATACATTGAAATAGGCAAAGATCAGAAGGTGGGGATAGTAAAGAATTATTTGGATAAACCAATAGAAAGAGTTTTTCTTATTCATCTAAACAAAGATGAGATAGTTTTGAGAAAAATTTTTAATAAGCAAGGAAGGATTTGCTCAGAAAAGATGATAAAAACGAAAAGGGGTGATGTAGTTAAATTAAAGGTAAAATTAAAGCCTGGGGAGAAAGTAGTGTTGGAAAAATTAAAAAAATAGGGATAAATAAGAAGAGGAAAGAAAAATGTGTAAAAAAGGCTTGTTGATAGCATTGATTTTGTTGTGGGGTATTTTTATAAATCAATGGGTAATAGAAGCAGAGGAGAAAGTTGATAAGGGCTTATGTGCTTACTGGAGTTTTGATGAAGGAAAGGGACAGATAGCCTTTGATAAATCGAAAAATGCTAACCATGCTGTAATTCATGGTGCAAGGTGGGTTAAAGGCAAATTTGGTTCTGCTCTTTATTTTGACGGTATAGATGACTATGTTGATTGCGGAAATGACCAAAGTCTGAATTCTCCAGAAAAAGAAATAACCATTTCTTTATGGTTTAAACCTTCTATTACTTACGATGATGCTTTTAAAGGCGAGCTTTTGTGCAAGAATTATTATTTGTATTTTCATAGAGGACATATCCTGTTCTCATATTTCTGTGGAGGAAAAGATTTTGCTTATCTTCGGACTACTCAGAATGAATGGGAAGAAGGTAAATGGTATCATATTGTAGCCGTTTATGACTATGATCTTGCTGAAATGAAGATCTATATCAACGGTGTCCTTGATAATTGTGGAGATCATCCCAGAGCTATAGTTGGCTCTCCGCATAAGCATTTAACAATCGGTATAGGAGATACAAAAAGTTATTTTAAAGGTACTATCGATGAGGTTAGAATCTATAATAGAGTTTTAAGTATGGAAGAGATTAAATCTCTCTATGAAAAGAATAAAATAGAGTGAATTTTAAATTAAAAAAGGGGATGAGAGAAATGCAGGCAGTGGTAATAGGAGGGATAAATAAAGTAGCTTTAAGAGATGTAGAAGAGCCCACATTGACTCCGGACAGAATATTGGTTAAGATAAAAGCTGCCACCATCTGTAATTCCACCGATCCTTCTATAATTAAAGGGTTTGTTCCTTCAGAGCCTCTTCAGCGAAGCTCGCCTTCTATCCCCGGAAATAAGGGCGCTGGAGAAGTAGTAGGAGTAGGAGAAAAAGTATCTGGGTTTGAGCGAGGGGATAGGTTTCACTTTGTTCTTGGGAATTTGGAGCTTTTGGTTAATTTAGTGAAATCTACCTTTCCTAATATTTGTTGGGGAGCCTTGGGCGGTTGGGCTTTTGATAGCTCAGTGTGCTAAACTTTTAGGAGCGTTGGTGATGGTTACTTATGGAAAGTTAAAAATAGATAAAAAGATACTAAAGACCAGCAGGTATAAAATTACGGAAGTATTTTCTAATGAGCAAGTTAAGTTTGACGAAGCATCTAATAGTATTATCTTTGAATTGAAATTGGAAGGTGATGGTTTGAGACTATTTAAAATAGAAAGTATGTAGGGGGGCACAATGCAAATTTTTAAGGAAAGACCTCACATAACTTTAACAGTTCTTTTTCTTCTGCTAACTAGTCTACTTCTTTTGTCTTCTTGCAGTAGAAAAGAAACTATAAAGAAAGAAATTACCTTTATTATGTGGGGAGCAGCGGTAGAGAAGAAACAGATGGACAATTGGCTAAAAGATTTTGAAATAAAAAATCCAAATATAAAGGTAAACTGCATTTTAGCCTCTCCCAATTATACTGAAAAGGTATTAGCCATGTGTGCTGGAGGAACTCCTCCTGATGTAATGATGGTAAGTGATTGCGATTTAGGCCTTATCTCTGCTTATGCAGAGAAAGGTGTATTAGCTCCTTTAGATAGCTTTATAAATGACCCGGATAATGAAGCATGGAAAGAAGATATATACCCTATTGCTTTAGAAGCTTTTAAATATAAAGGTCACTATTATGGTATTCCGAGAGAATGTAATGCTAAGGTTTTGTATTACAATAAAGATCTTTTTGATAAAGAAGGCATTCCCTATCCAGATGAAAGCTGGACATGGGAAAAACTGATAGAAGTAGCTAAAAAACTTACTAAAAAAGATGAAAGAGGTAAAATTACTCAATATGGCCTTTTACAGATTCCCTGGGAACTATGTTCTATTTCTTATGGTTCAAAGTTCTTTAATGAAAAAGGAGAATTTGTTTTTGGGAATGAAGAAGATAATGCCTGTCGAAAAGCCTTAAGTCTTATCTTACATGCAATCAAAGAGAAAGCAACTCCTTCTCCTATAACAAAAACAAGTTTTGGTTGGGGTAATGAAGCATTCTTTACAGGTAAAATAGCGATGCTTATAAGCGGTCCTTGGACATGCATGCAACTTGCAAGAAAAGGAGTTCCTTTTAAATGGGATATGACATTAGTCCCAAAAGGAGAAAAAAGGGTGACTGACCTATATGTGGTAGGTTATGCTCTTCATAAAGATGCAAAGAATAAACAAGCCTGTTTGAAGCTCATTAAGCATCTTACCTCAAAGGAAATATTAAAAGATCTTGCCTATTCTGGAAGGGCCTTTCCTTCATCTAAGGAGGCGGCTAAAAGCTACTATCTCAAAGATCCTGTCTATAAGGATGTTATCCATAAGAATATCCCCGAGAAAAGTTTAGAATATGGAATAGAATTTATACGGTCTCCTTATGCCCTTGAAATACGGGAAATCATAAGGAGATATGGAGAAAGTATAATTTTACACAACGGAGAAAAGATGGAAGAGAATCTTATCAAGATGAATAAAGAAATAAATACTCTTTTAAAAAAATATCGATTAAAGTAAGAGGAGGTGAAAGATGACTGATAAGATATTGAAAACATTGGTATTGTTAATTGGTACTTTTATAACTTTAAAGGCAGTAGGAATAGCCGAAGAGATTGAAAAGGGGTTGTATGGCTATTGGAGTTTTGATGAAGGAAAAGGAGAAATTACTTTGGATAAATCGGAAAATGCCAATCACGGAATAGTTCATGGGGCAAAATGGGTAAAAGGAAAAAGTGGCTATGCTTTAGAATTTGATGGAGTGGATGATTATGTTGATTGTGGAAAAAATACAGCTATTAAAGGTAAAGAGCTAACAATTTCTCTATGGATTAAGTTTCTTTCTGAACCTTCAAAAGTCAATGCACATATAGTATGTAGAAATTATTATTTAGGCTTTTGGGGAAAACGGGAAAATCCTGTATATTTTTCATTTTATGTAGGGGGGAAGAATTTTGCAGGAATGATGGCTGGCAAAGAATACAGATTTGTAAAAGGTAAGTGGTATCACATTGCTGCTACTTATGATTACGATATAGCGGAAATGAGAATATATGTGAACGGTGAATGTATTGCTACACACGATGAGGCCAGACTTATTGTGGCAGGCAACCCTAATAAGCCGTTACGCATTGGAACAGGAGATGGTGGTGCTCATTTCAAAGGCATTGTTGATGAAGTCCGCATTTACAATAGGGCTCTGAGCGCAGATGAAATTAAATCCCTTTATGAAAATTTTAACAGAAATTAATTTTCTTGTGTAAGTTCAAATTTTTTTCTGCATAGTCCGGATATATTTCTTACTAAAACTCAACTTTGACAGTTTCCGCTTAAAATTCACAGTGGTGAAATTAAGGAGGAAATTATCTTATGCGAAACCTTTCCGGAACTCAAAATAGGATTTCCTTCTCGAATCCTTACCTTTAATGACCCCTCTCTCCCTTAATCTCCCAATCCTTTTATTCATGCACTTTTCAGAAATCGGGGTGTCAAAGTTGAGTTTAACCGAAATTCTTCATCCCTTTAATTCAGGTTTGCCTGCCAGAAACTATACAATTTACTCCAAAATTCTGGTATAATTGGTGAAGTGGGACGTTAGCTCAACTGGTAGAGCAACGGACTCTTAATCCGTAGGTTGGGGGTTCAAGTCCTCCACGTCCCACTATTTTATTTGGATTATTTTTACTGGGGTAGGAATAAAAGTAAGAATAAAAATTAAACAGGTAAAAATAGCTACCCATTTCTCTCTCTTTCCTACTCCTTCCAATTCATTCAAAGCACCTGGATTTCCACCCAGAGTGAAAAACAAACCTAAAAATGCCCAAATAAGCCAACCTTCCCACAGGAGTATCCCACATAAAAAAAGCAAACCTATTATTACTCCACTTATCCTTCGGAAATTTTCAGGCCCCACAATAGCCCGAAGTATATGGCCACCATCCAGTTGCCCTAAGGGGATTAGATTTAAGGCTGTGACAAATAAACCCACCCAACCTGAAAAAGCTAAAGGATGAAGTAAAAGAGCTTTATCCGGGCTAATGTTGAGAAGCAATTTTTTCAAAATTATAAAGAGGAGAGGCTCCCCGAAAACAATTACTTCTTTTCCTTTTACAATCTTTAAAGGTTCTACTACATAGGAAAGTTTCAAACCCACTATTAGAATGGGAATACTCAGGATGAAACCAGTTATGGGGCCACTGGCTCCCAATCTAACCGATGCATTTCGGTCAGGCACGGGTGACTTCATTTTAATCACCGCTCCCATCGTCCCCAGAGGGAAGATAAAAGGGGGCAAGGGTATGAAAAAGGGGCCCGAAGAACGAATCTTATGCTTGATTGAGGTAATCTTATGTCCCAGTTCATGGCTACCCAGAATGAAAAGTAAGCTTAAAGAGAAACTCAAAGCACCCACAATAGGAGTAGAGAGATATCCGAGTTTAACCAGTTCCTGGGATCTAATCCATCCTGCCCAAGTAGTGGTGAGAAAGGTCAAAGCCAAAAGTATTAAAGGAAGATGAGTTATTTCTTTTGTTGGAGGAGGAGTCTTTAATAGAAGACCCATCTTTTTGTCTTCCTTTTTTCTGAGAAAGATAAAGTATCCTTTTTTCTCAAAAGATTCTCTTATTTCTTCAAAAGGTGCATACATGTTGTGGAAGAAAAAGGTGTAACCCTGAGGAGTTACCTGGAGGTCATAGACATCAAAGAAATTTAATAGGTGAGAATAAATATCCTCTCCTTCTATAGAATTCATTCTATCCTCCATTCCTCATAACAGGAAGAATCCAAATCTTCAAGAAAAGGGGAAGGTCTTAAAATTCGGAAATCCCAGGGATCGTTACCTACGGATAAAGGATAGACCAAGTAAAGAATATCCCGTGCTCTTGTGACAGCTACATAAAACAACCTTCTTTCTTCCTCAATTTCTTCCTCTTCAAAAGATTTGTAATAAGGGAAGTGATTCTCTGCTAACCAGATAATGAAAACTATTTTCCATTCCAGTCCTTTTGCCTGATGAACGGTTGAGAGAACAACACATTCTTCCCCTTCTCTGATAAAAATGTCTTCTGCCCTCATTCCACCCAGAAGGGAGAGTTCGCTTAAAAATGCTTCTAAGGAAGGAAATCCTTCTGCGTATTTCGCCAGCTGGAGAACATCTTCAACTCTTGATTTCCAATTGGGATAATTTTCCTCTAAGTATTCAGCATAAAACATATCTAAAACACATTCTATGGATGCAGAAACATTTTCTTTATTCGTCTCTAACCTTTGAAAAATTTGGTAAAGAAGATGAAGACTCTCTTTTACTGTCTCATTACGGGGTTTATATTCCAAAAATACTTCCCAGTAGTTACCTTTCTCTCCCAACTTATTAAAAATTGCAGAAGCAGTTTTATCTCCAATTCCCGGGAAAAGTTTAAGCACCCTTCTCCAGGCAAGTTCATCCTTAGGGTTCTGGAGTATTTTAAGGAAAGCTAAAACATCCTTAATATGTGCCTGTTCAAAAAACCTTAACCCTGATCTAACTACAAAGGGGATACCTCTTCGTGTGAGTTCCATTTGTAATTCCATAGAATGGAAATGATTGCGATACAAAACAGCAATTTGGGAAAGGGGTACACCTTCTTCATAATACTCCAATATTTTATCTGCTACAAAAACTGCCTGACGATATACATCACTGGCAACTACAAGTTTTGGTTTTTCACCGTTCTTTCTTACAGGCTTTAGACCTTTCTTAAAGGAAAAAATGGAAGAGGAAATTATAGAGGTAGCCACCCTAAGTATTTCAGGGGTGCTCCTATAATTAGTCTCAATAGTATAAATCTTGGCATCGGGAAATTTTTCTAAAAAATCTAAGATATTTTTAAATCTTGCTCCTCGAAAAGAGTAGATGGACTGGTGTTCGTCTCCCACTACCATAATATTCCTGTGGATATTTCCTAAGTATTCCACAATTCTTGCCTGAAGTAGATTTGTATCTTGATACTCATCAACGATAACATGTAAGAAAAATTCTGCATATTTCTCCCTCACTTTATCAATCTCCAAAATCTTTAAGAAATAATAAAGAAGATCATCAAAATCCATTACATTTAAAGCCTTCTTCTTTTTCTCATACTCAACTTTTATTTTCTCTATATCCTCCAGGTATTTAAAAAGATCTGGATACTTCTCCAAAATCACATTTTCTACGGATGTGCCTGTATTAACTGCTAAGGAGTATATATCTTGAAGAACATTTTCCTTAGGGAATTTTTTCTTTTCCTTTTTCTCCAAAAATTCTTTTCTCACACTTCTCAAAAGTTCCAAAGCATCTTCTCGATCCAGTATAGTGTAATCCTTAGAATATCCTATTAAAGGAGCAGTCTTCCTTAATGCCATATTTGCTAAATGATGAAAGGTTCCAGCCCATAGGGAAGAAAGTTCAACCCCACTCAAATGTGATGCTCTTCTTACCATCTCTTTAGCTGCTCTATTAGTAAAAGTGGCTAAAAATATACGAGAAGGAGGAATACCTTTCTTTACCAAATAAGCCACTCTAAAGGTCACTACCCGAGTTTTTCCACTTCCTGCTCCAGCAATTACTAAGGCTGGACCACCTGAGTGATAAACTGCTTCTCTCTGCTCTGGATTGAGTTCTTTTTCAAATACCGTGAATGCCTGGTTAAATGAAGAAAAATGCGGGTTTTTCACTTCACAATGAGAAACAATTTATCCCCTTCTCTTACTTTATCCACTACTTTTATACCAACTTTATCTCCCGGGCCGGCTTTTTCTACAGGTTTATTTTCAATCTGCATAGATTCCACCATTTGAGTAAAATCAGTTGTATGGCCTTTGAAATGCACTTCATCACCAACTTTAAGTTCTCCTGTTAACTCCACTGCTGCTACACTTATGCGGGAAAAATAGTGAACTACCCTTCCAACTTCTATCTCCTCCATTTCCATCCCTCCTTTATGTTATAATGAACCAGGTTGATTTTACCATACCTATTAAAGACTTAAAAATATGGCATCTTGGATTAAAATTATTCAAAAAAACTTCCCTGAGCAATTTTTCCCAAATTTTCCATTGTATACCCTTTCTCGAATGCAAATAGGGGGAAGAGGAGGTGGCCTTCTTTTTCTTAGAAATTCCATGGATGTTAAGAAGTTTTTAAAAATACAAAGTGAAAACTGTATCCCTTTTACTGTCTTGGGTAATGGTAGCAATACCATTTTTCAGGATAGATTTTATCCAGGGATTATTGTGAAATTGAAAGATGAATTTGAAAAAATAGAAAAAGTTGGCCAGAAAACCTATTTTGTTGGTGCTGGGGTTAAAATAAATCATCTTATGAAATTTCTTGAAGAGGAGAATTTAGCGGGAATGGAAGAACTTGCAGGGATACCTGGAACTATAGGAGGTTCTCTTACCATGAATGCAGGAGCAAATAACTATTGTATTGGAGACAGTGTTACAAAAGTATGGGTTTGGAAAAAGGGTGGAGAAGAAACTATCTCTCCAGATTTTTCTTATCGGAAGGGGGTGAACACTGGAGGGATTATCTTGGGTTGCTGGGTAAGATTGGTTCCATCAAGTAAAGAAAAAATAAAGAAAAAAATTAGGGAGATTATTAAAAAGAGAAAGGAAAAATTCCCTTTAAAATTTCCCTCCTGTGGATGTGTTTTCAAAAATCCCTCAAAAGAAGTTAGTGCAGGTTACCTTATTGAGAAAGCGGGTCTTAAAGGAAGGAGAATTGGGGGGGTTATGGTATCACCTATTCATGCAAATTTCATTGTAAAAATTGGCCCTGCCTCTTTCCAAGATTTTATATCTCTTGTTGAATTGATAAAAAGGGAAGTGGAAAAGAAATTTGGGATACTCCTGGATTTGGAGGTAGTCATTGTTTAAAAGAAAATTTCTCATCTTCCTTCTCAAAATATCACCTTTTTTCCTATTATCTGCCCTTTTTCTCCTCCATCCTTTTTTTCGCATTAAAACAATCAAAACTGAAAATTTTTCCTCCCTGCTTAAAAAATATAAAGGGAGAAATATCTTTCTAACCTCTGTAAAAGAGATAAGAAAGGATTTAAAGAGTATTCCCGAGATTAAAGAAGTGAAAGTTTCCAAAAAATTCCCTTCCACTTTAGAAGTCCATATTGAAAAGAGGCATCCTTTTCTTTTCTTTCGCAGGAATAAAACTTGGTGGGGTGTAGATGAAGAAGGTGTTGTTTTTCCCTCTCATCCCTCATCTCCTTCTCCTTTAGTAATATGGAAAAAGGATTTTTCCGCGGGTGAGAAATTCTCTGAATTATCTAATGGCGTTAAAGTCTTCAGGGAATTCCGCCATCATTTCCCTCAATGGGAAATCCGAAGCTTAGAAATAAAGGAGACAGGGATTTTCCTCCACACTAATCGAGGAATTACTATAATTTTCTCTGGGGAAGGAAATGTTCCCCAGCAAATGGCAAGGCTCAAAAAGATAATTGATAAGGTGAGACCTCTTTCCCGCATAGATCTTAGATTTGGAGAAGAAGTTATTATCAAATGAAGAAAAGAGAAGGGATTCTGGGTATCGAACTGGGATCTTCAAAAACTATTGCTTTTTATCTTGAAGAAGGAAGTTTACCACGGATAGGTATGGTTCCTTCCCAGGGTATAGAAAAAGGGAAGATCACAGATATGGACAAGCAAGAAAGGTGTGTCAGAGAAGCCATTATGAATTTGAATATTCAACCCTTACCTGATGCAGTTTTTCTGGGTGTTTCCGGAGAGGTCTTTCAGTTTGTAAAAGAAAATGCCCGCTTGGAAAGAGATGAAAAGGATTTAGAAATAACCCAGAAAGAAGTGCAAAAATTGCTTCGGTTAGTGGGAGAGAAGGGGAAAAGAGGTAGTGGATGGGAGGTTATTCATGTCATTCCTTATCTTTACCATATAGATAAGTTAGGGTCGGTAAAGAATCCTTTACTTCTGGAAGGCGAGTCCCTTTCTGCAGAGTGTTTAGTAGTCTCCCTCCTTTCTACTTCCTACGACACTTATGTGAGATGTATAAATCGATGTGGATTTAATGTAGAAAGAATAATCTTCTTACCTTACGCAGGTGGAGAAGTATTACTGAATGATGAAGAAAAAGAGTTAGGTGTTGCTTTGGTAGATATAGGTGAAGGTTTAAGTCATATCACTATTTACGAAGGGGGGAGGTTAAAAGATTTTAAGATTCTGAATAAGGCAGGAAGAGAACTTACACTATTTCTTGCTAAAAAATTTCATATTCCCTTAAGAGAAGCAGAAAAAATTAAAAAAGAATGGGGGACAGCTTTAAGGTACCTTTCGGAAAATAGAGAAATAGAGGTGAAGGGATTTTCAGGGAAAGAAAAGATAAATATTCGAGCGTTTAATGAAAACTTGGAGGAGTATTTATACCAATGGATGGAAAGTCTCTCAGGAATCATTAAACCTCACCTACCCTCCCTCAATGCAGGCTTAGTTATATGTGGAGGGATGGCTAACTTAAAGGGTATTGATGAAGCGTTAAGAAATTTCTTTTCTTTGCCTGTAAGAATTGCACTTCCTCCACCCAATTCCCCTCTTCCACCTACCCCTCAGTACTCAACTACCTGGGCATTTATTAAATTTCTTCAGGAAAAAAAGGAAGAACCAACCTTTTCTCTCCCTCCTTATTTAAAACCATTTATAATAATGATAAACTGGCTACGGGAAAAGATATGAGTTTTGAAGTTAGTTCCCAGATACCCCGTATAAAAATCCTTGGGTTAGGAAAAGCAGGATTAAATCTCCTGGAGTGTTTTAAAAACCTGGGTCTTTCTGGGATAGAATTAATTCATTTAGACACCCTATCCCTTCCATCCTCCCCCTTTCTTCACTTAACCCTACCCCCTTTAGAGGAAAAAATAAAAGAATCTTCTCTTAAAAAGGATATAAGCCCTTTCTTAGAAGGTGGTGAACTCTTCCTCATCTTGGCAGGGCTTGGGGGGGATATATCTCAAAAATATCTCCTTCCTTTGGTAAGAGAAATAAAGTCTGGTGAAGGTTTGGTGATAGTGGCTGGAATCCTCCCCTTCGATTTCGAAGGGAAGCTTAAAATCACCCGTGCTCAACAACTTAGAAGAATTTTGGCACAGGAAGCAGATGCTTTATTAATTTTCTCCAATAATTGGTATTACCGTCTTTTTTATAATTCGCCCCTCAACGAATTTTTTACTCAGGTAAATAAGGAAATTACGGGAATTCTTGGAGGAATAATCGAACCCCTTTTATCCCCAACCTACCTCCCCTTAGACTTTCCCACTTTAAAGAAAATCATTGAAGAGGGTGGCGAAGTGGTCTTAGGTTGGGGGGAAAGAGAAGGAGAAAATCGCTCTCATAAGGTGATTGATGATATAATTTCCTGTCCATCATGGCAAGGTATAAATCCCCGTCAAATCCGGAGAATTTTAATAAGTGTTCAGTGTGGGGAAGACTTAACCATGCAAGAATTAACTAAAATATGTGAAGCAGTGACTTTAAGAATTAATCCAGAGGCTCTAATTGCCATAAGTGCTGTAGTGAAAGGGGAACTGGAGAATCGCCTTAAGGTAATACTTCTGGGAATAAAAACTTTTAAGAAAAAGTTAATTTCTGAAATTCCTGTTCTGGAAGAGAGGGGTTCACTGTGTTAAAGACTCTCTCTCAAGTAGACCCGGAAATTTATAATTGGATAAAAAAGGAAGAAGAAAGGGAAAAATCTAACCTTATCCTTATTGCTTCAGAAAACTACACCTCTCCTGCAGTGAGAGAAGCTCAGGGCTCTGTGCTTACCCATAAATATGCAGAAGGCTACCCTGGAAGAAGATACTATGGGGGTTGTGAGTTCATAGATGAAATAGAAAAGCTGGCTATAAAAAGGGCTAAAGAACTATTCTCTGCCCCCCATGTGAATGTGCAACCTCACTCCGGTTCTCAGGCAAATATGGCTATTTATTTAGCACTTTTAAAGCCAGGAGATGTAATTCTGGGAATGGATATTTCCTCTGGTGGTCATCTGACTCATGGACATAAGATAAATTTTTCCGGCACACTCTTCACTCCTGTATATTATGGAGTAGATCCCAAAAAGGAGGAAATAGATTTTAATGAAGTAGAAGATAAAGCCATTAAGCATAAACCAAAAATAATAATATGTGGTGCAAGTTCTTACCCTAAAATCATTGATTTTAAAACTTTTCGGGAAATAGCGGAGAGAGTCGGAGCCTATCTTCTTGCAGATATAGCCCATATTGCTGGGGAAGTTGCTGCTGGACTCCATCCTTCTCCTTTCCCTCATGCCCATTTTGTTACTTCCACCACTCACAAAACTTTAAGAGGTCCAAGAGGAGGCATTATTATGTGTCAGAAGGAATTTGCCTCCATAGTGGATCAATCGGTTTTTCCTGGAATCCAGGGGGGACCTTTAATGCATGTAATAGCAGCAAAAGCGGTTTGTTTTAAAGAGGCACTCCAACCGGAATTTAAAGAGTATCAGAAAAGGGTCATTCAAAATGCAAAAAGATTGGCTAATTTACTGAAAGAAAAAGGTTATAGAATAGTAAGTGGTGGCACGGATACTCACCTTTTTCTGGTGGATTTGAGAAACAAGGGGCTTACTGGAAAACAGGCAGAAGACCTCTTAGGAAAAGTGGGAATAAGCGTAAATAAAAATGTTATTCCTTACGACCCTTTACCCCCTGCTCAAACCAGTGGAATTAGAATTGGAACTCCAGCCATTACAACCCGTGGGATGGGAGAGGAAGAAATGGAGGTGATTGCTAAACTCATAGATATGGTTCTTTCCCATCCTGGTGATGAAAGAATCATGGAGATGGCAAGAAAGGAGGTGAAAGAATTATGCGAAAGATTCCCTTTATACTTCTCATAATTCTTATATCTTTCCTCTCCATTGGGGAAGAGAAATTTGGCTATGAGTTCACCAAAGGAAGAAAAGGGGAAATCTTTAAAATAACTCTCTATGCTGAGGGTGTTAAATACGATATCATACCCACAGCCATTAAGGTGGAAAATTACCTCTTATACTTTGCTGCTGAAAATCTTAAAGAAAAGAAATCTATGCTGATGGATGATTTTAAAGAGGTAAAAGTTGTAAGAGATGAAGAAAACAAAAAGGATATCTTAACCCTTATTTATCTCCATGATGGAAAAGGACATCGAATTAACGATTATATACTTCAAGTTACATTTGAAATATGGAAGGGCTATCCATTCCTTGCTTTCTACTCCAAATTGAAATACATGGGAGATAAAAAAGCAAAAACTGCATTAAACTGGGGAATAGGTGACCACTTCAAATATTACACCATCCCAAAAGGGAGAAAGGTTAAAACTTTTAAACTCCAAAGTAAGGGAAGATTTTCCAAAAGAAAAACAAAGATTGGAAAGGTTGCCTGGGTCTATGCTCATTCAGGAAAAGGTTATGGATTGGGAATAATTACCCCCTGGTTGGTAGGTAAAGGAGAAGATTTTCTTTTCGTTAATCCGGTCCCTCAGGTTAAGTATTTGAAAAAAGGAGACACTATGGATGTCTTTATCCTGATTTTCCCAGTTAAAGGGGGATATAAACCTGTTCAAACAATGTTTGAAAAATTAAGAAAAGTCTCCTGGGATCTGGATAGGTGGTGATATGAAAGAAAAAAATATTAGAAAAGTTGTAACTTTGAGTCTTATTCTCCCAGGACTGGGGCATCTTTACTGGGGCTTAAAGAAAAAAGGGATACTGCTTTTGCTCATTACTTTAATCTCCATTGCCCTCCTCGTCTGGGGTGGAATCCTCTATGCCAAAGCTCAAATCAATCCACCGGATGAAGAAGTAGAAATGGACGAGATGGGTAGGGTAATCGAAAAAGAAGAACCTTCTACTTCCATACCTTGGCTTTCCATAAGTGTCTCCCTTGCTGGCCTGATACTTCTTACCTGGGCAGGAATTTACGGAATTAAGGATGCAAGAAGGGTAGTGAAAGAAGCTGAAAAACAGTCTTCCTAAGTATGGAATTTAAATTCGTATTAGAACATGTAGATAAGTTCACAGGTGCTCGGGCAGGGAAAATTATAACTCCACGTGGTGTTATTCACACACCTGTTTTCATGCCCGTAGGAACACAGGGAACAGTAAAAACTTTAACCCCGGAAGAAGTTAGAAGTGTAGGTGCGGAAATTGTTCTTTCCAACGCTTATCACCTTTACCTAAGACCAGGAATTGAGGTTATTAAGAAAGCAGGAGGATTACATTCCTTTATGAACTGGCCTTTCCCTATACTTACTGATAGTGGAGGTTATCAGATTCTCAGTTTGGCTACTTACAGAAAAATCAGAGAAGATGGGGTTATATTTCGCTCCCACTGGGATGGGAGCCAGCATTATTTCACTCCAGAAAAAGTTATTGATATTCAATTAATTTTGGATTCTGACATTCTCATGCCTCTTGATGAATGTATTCCCTACCCTTCTTCTAAGGAATATACCCGTGCAGGTGTTAAAAGGACCATTTTATGGGCAGAAAGGTCTAAAAGGCACTGGGAAAAAAGAGGAGGAAAGGGTATGCTTTTTGGAATAATTCAGGGAAGTATTTATCCTGAACTGAGAGAAGAGTGCACAAAAGCCTTAGTAGAAATAGGATTTTCAGGCTATGCCTTTGGAGGATTGAGTGTGGGAGAAGACCGGGAAGACACATTGAAAATTTTGGAGAAAATCTTACCTCTACTTCCAGAAAATAAACCTCGCTATTTTATGGGTGGAGGAAGACCAGAGGACTTAGTGGAATATGTGGAAAGAGGATGTGATATGTTTGATTGTTCTATCCCTACACGGGAAGGGAGAACAGGAGCTTCCTATACTTGGAAAGGAAAAATTGTTGTGAGAAACGCAGAATTTTCTGAAGATTTCCGTCCCTTAGATGAGAATTGCTCTTGTTACACCTGTAAAAACTATACTCGCGCATACCTCCGCCATCTTTTCCACTCCCAGGAAATATTAGGATTGCGATTGAACACACTTCATAACCTTTACTTTTTCTTTTCTTTAATGAGAGAAATGAGAAAAGCTATCTTGGAAGACCGTTTTAAAGATTTTAAAGAGGAGTTCCTTAAAAAGTATTTGTTCCAAAAAGAAACATAAGTTTCATAATTAAACAGTTTTTGAGTAAGGTATCTCAAAAACCCTTTATTTTAAGCACATTTTCAATTTGGCATGAACTTTGCTTTTTCCCTGAAAGAAAGGAGGTGAGTGAGATGCCCCGTGGATTTGGAAGAGGTGGATGGTGGTATGGATGGGGATGGAGAGGAAATCCCTATCCTTTCTGCAGATGGTTCCCCTGGTTACCTCGCTGGTGGTGGGCAACTCCTTATGCAGGTTACTACGCCTCCACCATACCTTATTATGCAGGATGGTGGACTCCTGCCAGCTGGGCAACCTGGGGTTATAGATACTTTCCTTACTGGTAAGATAAAGAAAAGGAGGTGATGGAAAAATGAGGTATCGCTGGATGTTCTATCTCACCGGGCTTCCCGGTTGGATGAGGTTTGGATTTTCACCGGGATGGATAGGAAGAAGCCCAACAGGACTTGGTCCAGCAGCTACCTACCTTCTCTATGGAACATGGCCAACTCCACAAATGCAGGCTTTCTGGCAGGCATTCCAGAGCGGATATGCACCTTTCCCAGCATTTGGTTTCCCATTTGCTAATCCACCTACTCCAGAGGATGAACTTAACTACCTTAGGCAGCAACAGGAACTATTAGAGGATCAATTAGAAAGTATAAGGAAAAGGATTGAGGAACTGGAGGGGAAAAAATGAAGATTGCGGTAACTGCTCAGGGAAGTTCTCTTGATTCCTCCGTGGATCCAAGATTTGGCCGATGCCCATACTACATCATTGTGGATACTGAAAGTATGGAGTTTGAAGCAATAGAAAATCCATATGCTCACAGTCTCACCGGAGCAGGAATTCAGGCAGCCCAATTTGTAGCTAACCAAGGCGTGGAAGCAGTCCTTACAGGGAGTTGCGGTCCAAATGCTTTTCAGGTACTCCAAACTGCAGGTGTAAAGGTAATCGTGGGTGTAGTGGGTAGAGTAAGAGATGCAGTGGAAAGATTTAAACGGGGCGAATTACAGCCCGCTTTCCAACCCAATGTTCCACCCCACTTTGGAATGGGTCCCGGAATGGGTTTTGGTATGGGAAGAGGAATGGGAGGCTTTGGTATGGGGAGAGGGAGAGGCTGGGGAATGGCCCCCGGTTTCTATCCACCTGCTCCTTCTACTCCTACTCCTCCCTCACTTTCCCGAGAGGAAGAACTTAAAATGCTCAAGAACCAAGCTGATAATTTGAAAAAACAATTAGAGGTCATTCTTAAGAGGATTGAGGAATTGGAAAAGGAGAAATAAAAATGCCTACTTACGAATACCAGTGCAAAAATTGTGGCTATAGATTTGAAAAATTCCAAAGTATAAAAGAAGAAGCCATTAAAACCTGCCCTAAGTGTGGGGGAGAAGTTCAGAGACTCTTCTCGGGAGGTGGTGGTTTTATTTTCAAAGGTCCCGGATTTTACGCCACAGATTATAAAAAGCCCACCTGCTGTCCAAATCCCTGCGATAACCCTAAGCGCTGCTGCGAAAAGTAAAGGTAAAAAGTTAAGGTAAAGAAGGGAAAGGAGTGAAGAAAATGGCCGAATTTTTTGATGTTGTAGTAATTGGTGGAGGACCTGCGGGAGTGGTAAGTGCAGTTACGGGAAAAAAATATTATCCTAAAAAAAATTTTTTATTGATAAGGGAACATAAGGTGAGTGTAATTCCTTGCGGTATACCCTATATCTTTCATAGTTTAGACTCTGCTAAAAAGGACATCCTTTCTGATGAACCACTTAAAACCCACGATATTGAAGTTCTCATAGGCAAAGTCATCCAGATTGACCGAGATAAAAAAGAAGTAAAATTGGCTAATGGTAAAAAGATCAAATACGACAAACTTATTCTGGCTATAGGATCAGAACCTTTGATTCCTAAAATTCCGGGTGTGGAAAAGGAAGGAATCTTCACTATAAAAAAGGAACTTGAGTATCTGGAAACTTTACGGGAAGAAGTCTATAAAGCAAGAAATATTGTAATTGTGGGAGGAGGATTTATAGGAGTGGAATTTGCAGATGAGATATCCAATATTAGCGGGAAGTCAATTCATATCGTGGAACTTCTTCCCCATTGTCTACTTCGGGCATTTGACGAAGAATTCTGTATTCTTGCAGAAGAAGAACTCAGGAAAAAAGGAGTAAAGTTGTGGCTGGGAAGAAAAGTGGTAAGTTTTGAAGGTGGGAAACGGGTATCAGAAGTCAAACTTTCTGGCGGAGAGACCATCCCTGCTGATCTCGTAATTTTATCCATTGGAGCAAAACCGAACATTAAAATGGCTGAGGATATGGGTCTCTGGATTGGGAGAGGAGGAGGAATTTGGGTGGATGAATACATGAGAACATCAGATCCCAGCATTTTTGCTGTTGGAGACTGTGCTGAAAAACGTTGTTTCTTTACAAGGAAACACCTTCCAGTGATGCTTGCTTCCACTGCTACTGCGGAGGCAAGAGTGGCAGGCTCCAATCTTTTTGGAGTGAAGGTTTTGAGGGAAATAAAGGGGACCATTGCTGTCTTCTCAACAAAAGTTGGAGAGCAGGTTCTTGGTTCAGCGGGGTTGACTCAGAGAAAAGCGGAGGAGGAGAACTTCGAAGTGGTGATAGGTGAAACTACTGTCCCGGATAAACATCCTGCCACCCTTCATGGAACTAAAAAGATAAGGATAAAACTTATATTCTCACGACTTTCTACAACCATCCTTGGTGGTCAAATTGCTGGAGGTGCAAGTGTGGGTGAACTCATTAATGTTGTGGGAATGGCTATTCAGAAAAGAGCACCGGCTGTTGAACTGGAAACTTTCCAAATGGCTACGCATCCCTGGCTCACTTCTCCTCCCACACTTTATCCTTTAGTGGCTGCCACAATGGATGGGACCAGAAAAATGAGAGATATTTCTTAAAATGAAAGGAGGTGAGAAAAATGCCCCGTGGTAATGGAACTGGGCCTCTAAGTGCTGGTCCGGGAATGGGAAGAGGCATGGGTAGAGGTGGAGGTAGAGGAAGAATGGGAGGGTTAGGAAAAGGTCCTGGAGGATACTGCATTTGTCCCCGCTGTGGAACTCGGGTGCCTCATGAACGGGGCGTCCCCTGCTACACTCTTAATTGTCCTAACTGTGGGACACCCATGGTAAGAGAATAGAAGATGAAACCTTTTACTTTTTCTACAGAGTTAAAATGGATAGAGGGTAAGAAAGGAGTGGTTTCCTTCCCTAACAATTTAAAAATAGAGATTTCTACTCCACCTGAATTTAAAGGTCCCCAGGGTTTCATAAGTCCTGAAGAACTCTTTTTAGCTTCAATTGATTCTTGCATTCTCACAACTTTTCTTTATTTTGTAGAAAAAGCTCAAATTCATTTGCTTTCTTATCAAAGCAAGATTGAAGGTGAAGTAATATTCAAAGAAGGGAAACTCAAATTTGAGAAAGTAAAAATACTTCCCCAAATTAAAGTTGAAAAAGGGGAGTTGGAAAAGGTAAAAATAATTATGGAGAAAACTAAGAATCACTGTTTGATTTCAAATTCCTTAAATTGTGAGATAATACTATCTCCTGAAATAAAAGAGGGAGGGTAGAAGAATGGTTATACCTTTGACCGATATAAACTTCAGAAAAGAGGTGCTGGAAGAAAAGGGGAAACCAGTCCTGGTGGATTTTTGGGCACCCTGGTGTGGTCCATGTATGATAGTCTCACCTATAGTGGAAGAAATTTCTATGGAATATGCTGGTAAGGTGAAGGTATGTAAGCTAAATGTTGATGAAGCACCAGTCACTGCTACTGATTACGGTGTGATGGCTATTCCCACTTTGATTATTTTTAAAGATGGAGAGGAAAAAGAAAGAATCGTTGGTGCTGTCCCTAAGGAGACAATTGTGGAAAAACTAAAAAATTACATAGAGGAATAATTTTGTAAGGAGTAAAATATGGCTATTGCAGAGATTAGCATTATTCCTATAGGAACATCTACTCCATCTGTAAGTAAATATGTTGCTAAAGCAGTGGAGGTTCTGAAAAGGAAGGGAGTAAAGTTTGAGATTACCTCTATGGGGACAATCGTGGAAGGGGAAATTTCTGAATTGCTGAAATTGGTTGAAGAAATGCATAGAGCTGTTTTGGAAAGTGATGTGGTAAGGGTTGTAACCACTGTAAAAATCGATGAAAGAAAAGACAAACCTTTAACTATAGAAGGTAAAGTGTCTTCTTTAAAGGAGAAATTAGTTGAAAAAATTTGAGTTGATTAATCGGGCAAGAAAGATCTTAGGTTTAGGAGAAGAAGCTTGCTGGGAAGAAATTGTCCAGAGATACAGGGAATTAACCAAAAAAAGTCATCCAGATAAGGGGAAAAATACTACGGAGAAAATAAAGAAGATTAATTGGGCCTATGACATCCTAAAAGATTACTACCTTCATTATCCCCTTTCTTTTCGGAAGGAGGATGTGGAAAAATTAGACCTGGAAGAAAGACTTAAAAAACAATTTTGGGAGGGAGATTGGTTAAGCGGGAAAAAATGAAATGGGTAGAAAAATATGATAGATGGTATGAAGAAAATTTTGGAAAAAGGGCTTTCAAAGAGGAGACGGATCTCATGAAATCTTTCCTACCTTCTAAAGGAAAGATCCTGGAAGTTGGAACAGGAACAGGTAGATTTGCCTCCTGGCTGGAAAAAGAAGGTTATGAAGTGGTGGGAATAGACATCTCGTTTCCCATGCTGAAATTTGCAAAAGAAAATAAGCGAGTGAAATATCTCATCCAAGGAGATGCACAACAACTACCTTTTAAAGAAAAGAGTTTTGATGGAGTAATTTTTATTACTTCGCTGGAGTATATTCACAACCCTATCCAGGCCTTAAAAGAAGCTTATCGGGTGAGTCGGGGCATAATTTTTTTGGGTGTACTTAACAGTTGGAGTATCTTAGGAATAAGCCGACGAATAAAGGGTCTTTTTTCTCAAAGTTATTGTTCCTTTGGGACCTTTTATAATCCTCTATCTCTTAAAAGATTGGCAAAAATGGCTATGGATAACCAAAAATTCATTCTAAAAAAGATTTACTGGAAAACCGTGTTATATCCACTTTTACTCCCAAAATTGAGATTCCTCCCCTTTGGAGGATTTATTGGAATGAAAATTTCTTTTGAGGGAGAAAGATGATAGTAGCAGTAACCAGTGGGAAAGGGGGAACAGGGAAAACTTTGATCTCTACCAGTTTAGCTTTATCCCTGGAAAAACCGGTCCTCTTCATCGATGCAGATGTGGAAGAACCTAATGCCTTTCTTTTTCTAAAGCCAAAGATAGAAAAAAGGGAGTTTATCTACCTCCCCAAACCAATAGTTGATGATACAAAGTGTAAAGGGTGTGGTAAATGTGCAGAAGTATGTCAATATAATGCAATTGCAGTGGTAAAAGGGCAAGTCTTAATATTTCATGAACTTTGTCACTCTTGTGGTGCTTGTAGCATAGCTTGTCCTTACCAGGCAATATTTGAAGTGGATGTGGAGAAGGGAATAATTGAAAGTGGAACTGTTGAAAATATTAAATTCTGGCAAGGGAAACTTACCGTAGGCGAATCCTCCCCCACTCCTTTAGTAAAGGCTTTGAAAAAGAAGATTCCAAAAGACGAAATAGATACAATCATAGATACTTCCCCAGGCACTTCCTGTCCAGTTGTAGAGGCGGTACACGGTGCAGATTTTGCTCTTCTTGTCACTGAACCCACCCCTTTTGGCCTCCATGATTTGGACTTAGCAGTAAGGATGTGTGATGAACTAAGAGTAAAGAAAGGTGTGCTCATCAATAGAGCTGGAAAAGGTGATGAACTTATCGAAGAATACTGTGAAAAAAGGGATATCCCGGTATTGGACAAGATACCTTTGAAAAGGGAAATTGCAGAGAGTTACTCTAAGGGGGAAACCTTAGCAGAAGAACACAAAGATAAATTCCAAAATTTATGGGAAAAAATTAAAAAATTGGTGAAAATAAAATGAAGATAGCCTTTGCCTGCCAAGATAGTAAAGGGTGGGAAAGTATTATTTCTCCCCATTTCGGGAAATGTGTAATTTTTGTAATTGTAGGGAAAACAGAAGAAGGATTCCAAATAATCGAGGAAATTCCTAATCCTTACCTAAACTCTTCTCCTTTACCAGGGGCTCTCCCCGCTTTCTTGAAGGAAAAGGGAGTAAATTTGGTGGTAGCTGGAGGAATGGGTAAAAGAGCACAGGACTTCTTTAATGAATGGGGAATTAAATTCTTTGTAGGTGTAAAGGGAAAAATAAAAGAAATTCTCCCTTATCTTGAGGAAAATAGAAAGGAGGATTAAGAGATGATGGGGCAAGTTCAGAAACCCTTAGAGGAAATAATGGAGTATTTAAACGGTGCCAAGAAAATAGTGATTATGGGATGTGGTGGATGTGCCACGATTTTCCACACAGGAGGTGTAAAGGAAGTGGAGGATATGGCAGAGACTCTTAAAAAGGAAGGGAAAGAGGTTCTGGCTGCTATAGGTTTACCTTTTGGTGTGTTTTGCTGCTATCTACCCATGAGTTCTATGTTTGTCAACCAGTTTGAAAAGGAATTTAGAGATTGTGATGCTGTATTAATGATGAGTTGTGGTGATGGATTACAGGTGGTTCGCAGTTACTTAGAAAAAGAAAAAGGTATCATTAAACCTGTATACCCAGCTAATAATGCACTTGGCTTCTTTGGTGAAGGGCCAAAAGAATTTCTGGAAAAGTGTCAGGGTTGTGGGGAATGTGAAGTGGGTTTGACTGCAGGGATATGTCCTCTAACTCAATGTCCAAAGGGATTACTCAATGGCCCATGTGGTGGCACTCGTCCCAATGGGAAATGTGAAGTGGATCCTGAGAAAGACTGTGCCTGGGTATTGATTTATGAGAGATTAAAAAATTTGGGAAAACTTTCTCTCCTCAAAAAAATACACCCACCCCATAATTGGGAAAAGGCTCTTAGACCAAGGAAATTAGAGGTAGAACCTATAGACCTTCTGGAAAAACTCAAGGAGACTAAGAAAGTAATCCAATCCTTAGGAATTTAATATTTTTCAATTTGAAGGAGGAAAAGATGTTGAGGGTAGATGTTTCCTTATGCTTAGGATGTGGTGCTTGTGAAAGAGTTTGCCCTACAGGAGCTATTAAAGTGATAATGGGGAAAGCCTCTATAAACACTTCTCTTTGTAGAGAGTGCCTCCTCTGTGCAAAGATATGTCCTCGGTCTGCAATAAAAAAGATAAAGCCTTCTTATTCTCTTAAAGATATACATACACAGATTCAAAAAATAGAAAAGGAACTTGCTCTTCTCAGAAAAAAACTCAACCGAATAGCCAAATCCAAAATTTAATTAAAGATTAGGGGTGTAAAAATGAAGGAAATTGTTATTGCAAGTGGAAAAGGGGGAACAGGGAAAACAGTTATAACTGCTTCCTTAGGTGTGGTAGCGGAAAATAAAGTCTTGGTGGATGCAGATGTTGATGCAGCTAATCTTCATCTTCTGGTTACTCCAAAAATTCAGGAAACTTATACTTTTCATGGAGGTAGAAAAGCCTCTATTGATTACGGAAAGTGTGAAAATTGCGGTAAATGCCAGGAATTCTGCAGATTTGGAGCCATTTATAAGGAAGGAGAAAAATACTTTATTGATGAATATGCCTGTGAGGGTTGTGGAGTTTGTTATCTTGTCTGTCCACAACAGGCAATCAAATTGGAAATAGAAGAAACAGGAGAATTCTTTGTATCTTCCACTCCTTATGGTCCATTAGTTCATGCACAACTGGGAATTGCTCAGGAAAATTCAGGGAAACTGGTAAGTGTGGTGAGAGAAAAGGCACGAGAATTAGCTGTTAAGGAAGGATTAGAGTATATTCTCATTGATGGCCCACCTGGAATTGGCTGTCCAGTAATCTCCGCTCTGAGTGGGGTAAATACCGCTCTTATAGTCACAGAACCTACTCTCTCTGGAATTCACGATATGGAAAGAGTTATTGGTGTAGCCCACCATTTTGGAGTAAAGGTCTTTCTCCTTATTAACAAGTTCGATATAAATCCAAAAAATTGCTACCAAATCGAAGAATTTGCGGAACAGAATAACATAGAGGTGATTGGGAAAATACCCTTTCAAGAAAAGATTATTGATGCAGTAAAACAAAGGATCCCTCCAGTTGAGGTAATGGATGAGTCTTTCAAAGAAACCATTATTGAAACTTGGGAAAGATTAAGGGAGGCTTAAAATGGAAATGGTTAAAAGATTAGAATGCCACTATCGGGGGCCTTGGATCAAAATAAACTTTTACCACGAAATACCTCCCCATCATCAAAATGCTTTAAAAAATCTAAATTTCTGTGAGGCATTAAATCAGGCAAAAGTTATTGGTCCAATAATAATTGATTTAAGGCAGGTCACTCATCCTGGAGAAAGATTTGTATTTCTTAGAGAAGGGAACCGTGAAGAAGTTTACAGAAATTGTCAGAAAGCAGGTAAAGGAGTTAATAAAGAAAAATTTTTCTCTCTAATTTCAGCAATACCCCAACTCCCACCGGGATATCAATATATTGGTTTGGAAATGGAAAATGAGGCAGATATTTATCTTTCCCATTTACCACCTTCTCAATTGGGGAAACTAATCTGGGATTACCACACAATTACTGGAGAAAGATTAAAAATTTCTCTTACCGGAATATTAGGGGTCTGTGGTGAAGTTACAGTGGGAAGTTTCATAAAGAAAAATATAACTATAGCCTTAACTTGTGAAGTTTCCAGACAGAAATGCAATATTCCTCGAGAGACCTTCGTGGTAGGTGTCCCACATCCTTTAGCGAAAAAGCTTTTGGAGGGGAAAAAATGAAAGGGAATAGACTTTCTCCAGAAGAAAAAATGAAAATGATTCAAGAACAAAATCAGAGGATTAAAGAGAATATGAAGAAGGTTAAATATAAAATTTTAGTGCTTAGTGGGAAAGGAGGGGTTGGGAAAACTACCGTAGCAGTAAACCTTAGTGTAGCTTTACAAAAAGAAGGATACAAGACGGGCATTTTAGATGTGGATATTCACGGTCCCAATGTCCCCAAAATGCTGGGAATGGAGAGGGAAAAACTGATCATGGAGGGGGGAAGAATCATACCCCCTGAGTGGAATAAGGGATTAAAAGTAATTAGTATGGCTTTCTTATTACAAGGAAAAGATACTCCAGTGATTTGGAGAGGGCCATTAAAAGCAAGTGTAATAAGACAATTCTTAGCAGATGTGGAATGGGGGGAACTTGACTTCTTAGTGGTGGACTCCCCTCCCGGTACAGGCGATGAACCTTTAAGCATTCTCCAGTTAATCCCTCAAACTGATATTGCCATTGTTGTAACCACTCCTCAAGATGTAGCACTATTAGATTCCCGTAAAGCAGTAAGGTTTGCCCGGGAATTGGGAGTGAAAAAGATAGGCTTGATAGAAAATATGCGTGGGTTTATCTGTCCTCATTGTGGGAAGGAAATATATCTCTTCAAAAAGGGAGGCGGAGAAAGGTCTGCAAAAGAACTGGGAATTGAGTTCTTAGGCTATCTCCCATTGGATGTTTCGGTTGTAGAGTGTGGTGATGAAGGTATACCAGTAATTCTAAGAGAAGGAAGAGTAAAGGAAAAGATGATAGAGATTATTAAAAGAGTTGAGGAATGGCTGAATTAAACTATATTTTTGGTCCTGTTCCTTCACGGAGATTAGGATTCTCTCTGGGAATAGACCCCATACCTTTTAAAACCTGCACCTTAGATTGTGTATATTGCCAACTGGGTAAGACTACTCTCAAAACTATTAATCGCAGAGTTTACTTACCCACGGAAAAAATTATGGAAAATTTAAAAGAGGTGCTTTCCGAGGGAAGAAGGATTGATTTCATAACTTTCTCTGGAAGTGGAGAACCTACTCTTCACTTAGAAATAGGGAGAATGATTGAGGAAATCAAAAGAATTTCTTGCCATCCAGTAGCCATACTTACCAATGGAACTCTACTTACTCTTCCTGAGGTAAGAGAAGAATTAAAGAGAGCTGACCTTGTGATTCCCTCCTTGGATACAGTTGATAAAGAAACTTTTCAAAAACTCAATCGACCCCATCCCCAACTGGAAATAGAAAAAATTGTGGAAGGATTAATAAATTTCCGAAGAATCTATGAAGGGAAGTTATGGATTGAAATAATGATAGTAGATGGGATAAATGATACACCGGAAGAAATTTTATCTCTTAAGAGAGCAATAGAGAAAATAAAACCGGACAAAGTCCAATTAAATGTCCCCACCCGCCCCCCTTCGGAAAAATGGGTGAAAGTTCCGGAGAAAAATAAGCTCAATAAGATAAAAGAACTCTTAGGCAGTAAAGCAGAATTCATTTCGGAATTTAGAAAAAGAGGGAAAATTTCTCCTAAGGCTCATCTGGAAGAAGAAATCCTCTCTTTCCTCATGCGAAGACCAGCAACTTTAAATAATCTTTCCGCTTCCTTAGGGATTCATAAGCTGGAGATCCTTAAATATATTGAAATTTTGTTAAAAAAAGGTAAAATTACAGAAAAATTGTTTAACAACAAAATTTATTTTGTTCCAAAGAGGGGAGGTTAAAAATGGAAATAAAAATTTTATTTGACAATTACACCCAGGACCGGAGCAAATTTGAAATGGGGTGGGGTTTCTCTTGCTTAGTAAATGAAGATGTTCTTTTTGATACAGGGGAAGATGGTGATCTTTTAGTTAAAAATGTTAAAACAATGGGAGTAGATGCTAATAAAATTCAAAAAATTGTGATTTCTCATGACCATTATGACCATACGGGTGGGCTCTATGGTTTTCTTCACCAATATCCAGGGAAAGAAGTATATATCCTTTCAAGTTTCCGAGAGGAAATTAAAATAATTATTAAAAAAGGTGGAGGGAAGTATATTATCAACGATGAATTTAAAGAACTCCAGCCCAACATATTTACCACGGGGCTAATTAAGGGAGTATATATGGGAGGAGCAATGCCTGAACAATCCCTAATTGTGAAAATGGAGAAAGGATTGATAATCATCACGGGCTGTTCCCATCCAGGGATAGTAGCAATTCTGGAAAGGGTAAAACAATTCTTCCCCCAGGAGAAAATCTTTGCAGTGCTTGGAGGATTCCACCTCTTAGACAAAGGGAAAAGCGAGATAGACTACATTATCGAGAAATTCAAGAGTCTGGGTATAGAAAAAGTTGGTCCCACTCATTGCACGGGTTGGGAAGCAATAAAAGCCTTCCAGGAAGCATACGAAGAAAACTTCCTCTCCTTGGGTGCAGGTGCAACTCTTACCTTTTAAATGGGAAAATTACTGAAGGTTTTTACTGCAATAATCATAATTTTGAGTTCATTTCTCCCCTTTTTTCTCTTTTCCCAAACCCACCGTATTATAGTTGTCTATAATAATCTCCCTTACAAAAAGGGATTAATTACCGATTGGGGTATTTCCTGTGTCATTGAAGGCTATACTTACAAAATCTTATTTGACACAGGTAGTGATGGTTCAATACTGCTTCAGAATCTTAAAAAATTAGGAATAGCTCCTCAGGATATTAAAGTAATCTTTATCACCCATCTCCATGCGGATCATATTGGTGGTCTTATTTCTTTCCTTCAACGGAATGGTAAAGTTACGGTTTATCTACCCGCTATATCTCCTCCCAGTTTTGTGGAAAAAGTTTCTACCTTAGCCCAAAAGGTAATTAAGGTAAGTGGTCCTTTAAAAATCATGGATGGGGTATGGTCAACAGGCTTATTGGGAAAAGGGATAAAAGAACAGTCATTGGTAATGGATTGTGATAAAGGTTTAGTAATTCTTACCGGGTGTGCTCATCCGGGGATTGTTAATATTGTGGAATATGTTAAGGATCGCTTTCATAAAAATATTTATATGTTGCTGGGAGGATTTCATCTTCTTTCCGCTTCGGAAAGGGAAGTAAAAGAAATAGTTTCTCAACTTAAAAGATTAGGAGTGGCTAAGGTGGGTCCCTCCCATTGCACAGGAGATAAAGCCATCATATTTTTTAAAAATAAATGGAGGGATGATTTTTTGAATTTTGGGTGTGGTGCAGAAATAAAATTTTAATATGAGAACCTATCTTGAATGTATACCCTGCTTTTTCAAACAGGCTTTGGATATTTTTCGTTTACTAAAATTAAGCGAGGATCTACAAAAGCGTATTTTAGATGAAATTTCCACTTTTATACCCCACTTTTCCCTTTCTTCAAAACCGCCGGAAATGGGAAAAAGAATTTATCAAACCATTAAAAAATTTACCCAAATCGAAGATCCTTTAAGGGAATATAAAGTTCAATCCAATTTAGTTGTGGAGAAGGTTATTGAGAAACTGGATATTCCCTCAATGGATCTGGCAGATTTAATGAAGCTTTCTGGGGCAGGTAATTTTATCGATTTTGTAATTAAACAGGGGAATGTGGAAGAAAAGGAATTACTGCAACATTTAAGAAGAACATTGATAAAGTCCTTCCAGCATTTTCAATTCCAGCAATTTCTAACCCATTTAGAATCTGCCCAAACCATACTTTACATAGGTGATAATGCAGGTGAGGCAGTATTTGACCGTGAGGTAATAAGGAAATTCCCTCCAGGGAAAAAGGTGTATTTTGCGGTAAGGGGGGAGCCTGTGATCAACGATGTGACGGAAAGGGAAGCAAGAGAGATAAAAATGGATGAAGTAGCAGAGATAATCTCTACGGGTGATGAAACTCCGGGAGTTTTACTGGAATCCTCTTCTTCAAAATTTAGAGAAATATTCCACTCTTCGGATCTCATCCTGGCAAAAGGTCAGGGGAATTATGAGACTTTAAGCGAGGTAGAAGCCCCTCTTTTTTTCCTCCTCCAGATTAAGTGTTCCGTAGTGGCAAGGGATATAAAAGGTGAAGTAGGGGATATTGTTCTTATAAAATCCTCTAAATTCTCTAAGCATGCAAAACTTTGATGATTTGAAGAAAAAAATCGCAAACTTAGAAGGGAAAGGCTATAAAGCTTACAAACAACTGGAAGGGAAATACAGAATTGGGGATGGGGTTATTCTTTTAATTGACCATGTTCAAGGGGATCCTTTTGCCACCCCTTCACGGGTAAGACTGAGAGTCTTTATGGGAAAAGCAGGTTTCCCTTCTCATCTTTACTCCACTTGGATAAGGAAAATGGCTTTAGAAAACTATCTTCTCAGGAATTTTGCTCACCGTCTTCTTCCCTTTTCCCGGAAAAGGGGAAGTGGGAAAAGCGGAGTTTACCGCATCTTTTGTGGTGGCCAAGTTATTTTAAAGCGGTCCGGATGCATAGTAGAAGAAGAATATGTGGAAGTAAGGTTTTTAATGGGTTTACCAGCAAAAGGGAGAAGGATACTCTCCAAAGAGTGTATTGAAATGATGGAGGAAATTAAAAAAGTTTCTCCTACCCTCTTTTACTCAAACCTCTCTACTTACCAAATCCAAAAATTTGTAAATTTGGTGGAAGACATAGAATGGATAAGAGAAAGACTACCTCAAAGGAGCCTTATCTCCTTTGTAGGAGAAAACTCCATCCTTCCCAGAAGGTCAGGTGTAGATCAAAAACCTTTAGAAAATGCTATTCCTTTTCATTCACCTCCCTCTATGAGAGTAGAGTTTGAAACTCCCCATCATGGAAAAGTAGAAGGGATGGGCATTCCACGAGGAGTAATTCTAATAGTGGGAGGTGGATTCCATGGTAAAACTACCCTTTTAAATGCTATCCAGGAAGGTATTTATCCCCATATTCCTGGTGATGGAAGGGAGTGGGTTATCACCGACCCTCATGCGGTAAAGGTGAGAAGCGAGGATGGAAGATATATAGAGGGTGTGGACATCTCTCCTTTTATTACCAACCTCCCTCAAAGGAAAAATACTAAATTTTTCTCCACCGAGAATGCGTCTGGATCTACTTCCTTAGCAGCTTCCATTATGGAAGCACTGGAAATGGGAGCCACTGCACTTCTAATGGATGAAGATACCTGTGCTACCAATTTCCTCATAAGAGATAGCCGAATGCAAAAATTAATAGCTAAAGAAAGAGAACCTATAACTCCTTATGTAGATAGAGCACGTATGCTCTGGGAAAAATTGGGTATTTCTTCTCTCTTAGTGGTGGGAGGAAGTGGAGATTACTTAGAAGTAGCAGATGTAGTAATTGGAATGAAAGACTTTCTTCCCGAAGATTTGACTTTGGAAGCCAAAAAAGTATGTGCATTTTATCCCTCTAAGAGGGAAGATGAAGCGAAAGAATGGGCAGGAGAGATCAAACCCAGAATAGTCAAAAAAGAAAGTTTCCATTCCAGAAAAAGAGCTAAAAATTGGGTAAAAACAAAGGGCCTAAAAGAAATAATTTTTGGAAATGAAGTCATTGATGTCTCGGATGTGGAACAAATTGTTGAAGAAACCCAGTTAAGATGCATAGGAGAAATTATGAGATATTACGGTCAAAATTTAGTAAACGAAAAATTACCTTTAAGAGAAGGTATAGAAAAAATCCTCAAAAGAATTAAAGAATTCGGGTTTGAGTTTCTCACTGGCCATCCATCCCCTGACCTCGCTTTACCTCGCAGATTTGAGGTGGCCCAGGCTTTTAACCGATGGAGATCCCTAAGGGTTATGGTAGAATAGGAAAATGGCTTCAAAGTATTCTTTTATCATCAAAGTGGATGAGGAAAAATGTAAAGGGTGTGGATTATGTATAGGATTTTGTCCTCAAGGAGTTCTTGTAATCTCCTCCAGAAGAAATAGTAAAGGATACCATCCAGTAGAAGCTAAGTTTCAAGAGAAATGTACAGGATGCCTCAATTGCATTACCATCTGCCCCGATGTAGCCATTACCATTTACCGAAAAATCTCTCTTGACAGGGAAAAGGTAAAAGTGTAAAAAGAGGTAAATGGAAAAGAAGAAAAGAAGAAGATATTTTGTTTATCCTGCTATTCAATTTAATTTTATTGCTTTACTTGCTGGAAGTGGTATGGTACTCAGTTTGTTCTATTCAATTTTTTTTCTTTATATTTACAGTCAGTCTACCTCCTCCCTCCTTCTCTTAGTTGAAGGAAACACACTTTTGGAGAAGTACCTCCTTACTACTGAAAGATTATTGCTTATTGGTTGCATTCTGATAATAATTCTCTCCACTCTATTTTTGGCTACTTTAGCCCTCCTCCATTCCCATAGAGTTGCTGGTCCCCTTTATCGACTGGAAAAAATTCTGGAGGAAATGAAAAGAGGAAAAATTCCTGAGAGTATAAGATTGAGAAAAGGGGATAGGGTTACTCGCTTAGCAACACTCTTAGAAGAACTGGGGAAGAAGATCCAGGAAGAGGAAGAAAAAAAAGAAAAAATAAAGGAATTGATGGAGGCTATAGATACTACTTCCTTAGGTAAAGAAGTTAAGGAAAAAATAGAAAAGATTAAATCCCTTCTTTAGCGAATGATTCCAGAGTAGTTTCCATCCGGGCCAAATCTATGCCATCTTACTGAACCATCAAAGAAAAGAACATTACCTCCATCTTTTCCATGATTCCTCTTCCCAATAGGTGTGAGGTCGCATCCAGCCCAGATTGTGGAAGCACCACCCATTCCGGGAAGATAGGAATCCATCAATTTCGCTTCATATCTGAAGTTATAACTTATATTTATATTCTCTGGGGTAATTTCTTCAGGAGGAGGATCTATATCCGAAGGACACCAGAAAGTTTTGGCAGTCTCAATGTATTTTTTTGCATACAGTTGAGCATACTCTACATTATTCCCCGGATAGAAACCATCGAAATCTTCCTGATACATGCTTAGGGCAATACCAATATTATGTAGATTATTCATGCATACAGCCCTTCTCCCCTGCTCCCTTGCTCTTACCAGTGCAGGGAGAAGAATTCCAGCTAAGGTAGTTACAATAGAAATTACTACAACTAATTCAATCAAAGTAAATCCTTTTCCTTTCATCACTCAGATATTACCAACTTTTTATCTGTTTTCAAACTCAAAAGTTCATGAATGGCTCTGGCTGCCTTTCTACCAGCTCCCATAGCAGAGATCACTGTAGCTGCACCCGTAACTATATCTCCTCCAGCAAAAACTCTGGGTAGAGAAGTTGCACCTTTCTCATCCACCACTATATTTCCTCTTTTTCCAATCTCCAATCCCTTCACCGTTGAAGGAAGTAAAGGGTTTGGGCTCTGGCCAATAGCAATAATAACCGTATCCAAAGGTATAAAAAATTCCGAACCTTCAATGGGGATGGGTCTTCTTCTCCCACTCTCATCGGGTTCACCTAACCTCATCCTTAAACACTTCACCCCTTTTACCACACCCTCTTCTTCAACAATCTCAATGGGTTGGGTAAGAAATTGAAACTCCACTCCTTCTTCATAAGCATTTATCACTTCTTCCCGACGGGCAGGCATTTCTTTTTCAGTTCTCCGATAAATTACCGTGACTTTCTCCGCTCCCAATCTAAGGGATACGCGAGCAGAATCCATAGCTACATTACCCCCTCCTACCACTCCCACTCTCTTCCCAATTTTTACTGGGGTATCATACTCTGGGAACTTATAACCTTTCATTAGATTTACCCGAGTTAGAAATTCATTGGCGGAATAAACACCACAGGCATCTTCTCCTGGTATCCCCAAAAACTTGGGTAAACCTGCTCCTGTCCCAATAAACACAGCTGAGTAACCTATTTCAAAAAGTTCTTCTAAGGTGAGTGTTTTCCCGATAAGGAAATTTGGACGAAATTCAACACCCATCTCTTTGAGTAACTCAATCTCGTAGTCCAGCACTTCCCGAGGTAGGCGAAATTCTGGTATTCCATACCGCAAAACTCCACCGAAGTCATGTAAAGCCTCAAAAACGGTAACTTCATAACCCAGTCTTACCAATTCACCTGCACAGGAGAGTCCTGCAGGCCCAGAACCCACCACTGCAACCTTCTTCCCCTTTTCTTTCCCCACCATCACCTTCTCCTCCCCTCTTTCCCTCCCCCAATCCGCTACAAATCTCTCCAGGTTACCAATAGCTACCGGCTCACCTTTTCTTCCCAGAACACAGGCACCTTCACACTGGGTTTCCTGAGGACAAACTCTTCCACAAATCCCAGGCAAAAGATTAGTCTCTTTTATAATCCTCAATGCGCCCTCAAAATCTCTTTCCTTTACCTTTTTAATAAAGGCTGGAATATCAATCTCCACTGGACATCCTTTTACACATAAAGGATTTTTACACTCAAGACATCTTTCTGCTTCCCTTACAGCCTCCTCTTCCGAATATCCTAAGGCCACTTCAAGAAAATTCCTCCTTCTCTCCTCTGCGTTTCTTTTTCTCATAGGTATGCGTTTCATTTTTTCTCTTCCTTTTTCAAAGTAGCAAAAGAAACATTCCAAATCCCTACTTTTGCACAGATATCCAGAACCTCTACAATTCTCCCATAATTAACCTCTCTATCCCCTCTTATAATTATGGCTTGATTAGGGAAAAGAGCCACGATTCTTTCCAATAATTCTTTAAGCTTGGTAAGGGTATACACTTTTTGATTAACTATTATTTTTCCATTTTTATCCACATTGATAATAATTTTTCCGGGAGTCCGGGGAAGGTAAAGGGAATCTTCTGCAAGAGGGAGATTCAAAGGTAATTCTGCTTCTATTTGGAAAAAAATTGAGGAAGTCATAAAGAAGATAAGAACTAAAAAGAAAACATCTATAAGAGGAGCAATTTGAAAACCAATATCCTCTTCCTCAATATTACCAAATCTCATCTTTTATTTTTTTCCCAATTTCTCCACAATTTCTTCACCAAGTTTCTCCCAGTAAGGTATTATTTGATTGATCTTGCCCCGGAAATAAAAGTAAAAAGCCATGGAAGGAATTCCCACAATTAATCCTGCTGCTGTAGTAACCAATGCTTTGGATATACCAGCAGCAAGCATAACAGGTTTAGCTACTCCTGTCTCATAAGCCACCACTTGAAATGCCTGTATCATCCCTATAACTGTTCCTAATAATCCCAGCATGGGAGCAATTACTCCAATATCCGCTAAATATCTTATACTCTGTTGAAGTAAAATGATTGCTCTTCTACCTTCTTCTTCTAACCTACTTTTAAAATTCTCGCCTTCATCTGTTAGAGAAGAGAGAATTATGGAAGCGAAAAGATGAGTACTCCTCCTGCATAAAGAACTTACTTTACGCAAATCACCCTCTTTAGCCAGATCAATAAGATTTCTTTCAAAAATCTCGTCCTTAAGATTTCTACTCCGTAAAATTATAAGGAATTTTATAATCAATCCTAAGGAGGCTAAAGAGAGCAGAAAAATTATGGCCATTACCCAACCACCACTTTTGATCAATCCCCAAAGAGTCATAGCAGTCTCTTTCTCCATTTTTCACCCCCTCTCACTCTTCAAAAATCTCTCCAGAGATACTCTTTCTTCCTCCTTGAACCGAGCATTTCTAATCATTAATTCTTCAAAATCTACCAGATGTCCATCAAACTCTGGGCCTTCAACACAGCAAAATTTCACTTCCCCACCTACTCTTACTCTGCAACACCCACACATTCCTGTGCCATCTACCATTATAGGGTTTAAAGATACCTTTGTAGTAACATTAAATTTCCGAGTAAGTTCAGAAACTGCTTTCATCATCACTACTGGTCCTACTGCATAGACCAAATCCGCTCCTTCCTCAAGTAACCTTTTTAATGGATCAGTGACCAAACCCTTTTCCCCTTTGGATCCATCTTCAGTGGTTATAACCAATTTATCCACCACCTTAGAGAGTTCTTCTTCCAGAACTAACTGATGCTGGGAACGAAAACCAATTATACATATGACTTGGTTTCCTCTTTCTTTAAAAGATTTGGCTAAAGGGTATACTTCGGCTGCCCCCACTCCACCTGCTACACAAATAACTTTTCCAAAAAGGTCTATGTGAGCAGGTTTACCTAAGGGGCCTAAAATATCTTTAATACAATCTCCTCTTTCCATCTTCCCTAATTCTCGTGTGCTTTTTCCTACCTCCTGCACCACTAACCTTATCCACCCCTTCTCCCCATCCCAATCACAAAGGGTAAGAGGGAATCTTTCTCCCTTATCATGTAACCGAAGAATTACAAATTGACCTGGCTGAGCTTTTCGGGCTATCCAGGGAGTATAAACTAAAAAAGACTTAATACCTTCCGCAAGTTCCTTTTTATCTATAATTTCATTATATTGCATGGTAGATCTCCTCCACAGAAATATATTCTTCCATTTTTTCTGGCAAAACTTTATTTATGATCACTCCCAAAATTTCTACCCCTTCCTTTTCTCTCTACCCATACCTTTTTCTTACCTCTTTTAAAAAGCTGGCAAGATTTCTCTTTAGCTCAAATAAGGTATCGCCTCCCAATTTTCTTTTTATCTCTCTTGCAATTATAAAAGAAACCATGGCTTCCCCCACCACACAAGCGGAAGGCACCGCTACCACATCCCCTCTTTCCCGGAAAGCAACTGACTCCTTAAAAGAAGAAAAATCTATCGTTTTTAAAGGTTTCCTTAAAGTGGGTATGGGTTTCATAACCGCCTTCAAAACTATATCCTCTCCATTGGAAATTCCTCCCTCAATACCCCCCATTCTGTTAGTCAATCTGACTATTCTTTTCCCTTTATATACGATTTCATCCATAGCTTCAGAACCTAACATAGAAGAAAGGGAGAATCCCTCCCCTATTTCCACCCCTTTTATCCCAGGAATACTCATCACTGCTTGTGCCAGCATCCCATCCAGTCTTAAATCCCATTGAGTATAGCTTCCCAACCCGGGAGGGACATTTTCTGCAATAAGAGAGAAAACCCCACCTAAGGTATCCCCCTCCTTCATTGCCCACTTAATTTTTTCCTTCCATTTTTTTTCTGCTTCTGGATCAGGGCTAAGCAATTCACTATCCTTTACTTTCTTTTTAATCTCCCTCTTTTCCATACCTTCATAATCTGCTTTTATCCCGCCAATTTCCTCTACCCATCCCCAAATTTCAATATTCAATTCTCTTAAAAACAGCTTGCAAACAGCCCCAGCTGCAGTTCGTGCAGCAGTCTCTCTTGCACTTGCTCTTTCTAATATATTCCTAATATCACAGCTTAAAAACTTCATTGCACCCGCTAAATCCGCATGCCCAGGTCTGGGAGTAGTAAGAGGAGAAGCAGGAGAAGGGTTAAGAGGGTCCATAACTTCCTTCCAGTTTTCCCAATCACGATTTTTGATCCATAAGGCAATTGGAGAACCAATTGTTTCACCACCCCTAACTCCAGAAATAACCTCCACCTCATCTTCTTCAATCTTCATCCTATCCCCTCTACCGAAAAATTTTTGTCTTCTCCTCAATTCTTGATTAATGAAAAGGATGTCAAAAGGAACCCCTGCTGGGACTCCTTCCAAAATCACCATCAATCCTTTTCCATGAGACTCTCCAGCGGTTATGAATCTCATCTTGCTTTAAAATAGAGCCAACCCGCAAGAAACATAAATACCAGAGATAAAAGAGTAATTTTTAATCCAAAACCAAAGTTTATACTAAGAATGGCTAAGTTTATCTCTACCGGTTTAAGATAGACCTCCCATCCTTGAGTAATGACCTCTCTAAATTTCCCCTCCGGTAGAGTAATTTTAAGTATTTCACCTAAAACTCCTCCCCCAATTCCCCCCAGCAAAACAAGGATTAGAAAAAAAGATAATCTTTTCTCCTTCCTCTCTCTAATCTCTTTTTTGCCTCCCTTTCTTTTACTCCAGTCCTTCTCCTGATTCAAGAATAGTCTTAAAAGTATTTAAAAATCTGGCTCCTTCACCCCCATCTATAATCCGATGATCACAGGAAAGAACCACCTTCATTAAGGGTCTTATTAAAATTGCCCCCTTTTCCACTTTTAATCCTTCCTTCACTTTTCCCACTGCTATTATCCCACTCTGGCCAGGGGGTATTATGGCAGAAAAACATTCCACTCCCAACATTCCCAAATTGGAAAGGGTAAAAACACCGTTCTCTAAATCCACTGGAGAAAGTTTGTTCTTCAAAGCCTTTTCTTTAAGTATTTTAAGTTCTCCCTGTATTTCTTCTACACTCTTCTCATCCACTTTCCTGATAAGGGGAGCGTAAAGTCCCTGGGGGGTATCTATGGCTACATTAATATTTACTTCCTCTTTGGTAATTACTTCTCCATTCACATACACACTTCGAAACCAGGGATGCTTTCTCAAAGTCAATCCCAATGCTTTCAGGATATAAGTGGTATAAGTCAAATCTTTACTTTCCTTCAATTCCGCTACTTTTCCCATATCTATTTCTATTTGAAGATAAAAGTGGGGTATGCTTCTCTTGCTTTCCTCCATCTTTCTTGCAGTAATCTTCTTTACCTCGGTGAAAGAAATTTCTCCTTCTTTCAAAGAAATGTAATTCAAAACATCTTCAGCAGTTATTCTCCCTTCCGGGCCAGTGCCCTTTATTTGAGAAAGATCAACTCCTTTTTCTCTTGCCAATTTCTTAGCTAAGGGAGATGCCTTTACTCTACCTTCTTTCTCCCTCTTTTTTACATCCTCTTCTTTTCCCTTTCCTTTTAGTTTCTCCAAATATTCTGCTGGTATTTCCTCATCCGGTGTATCAGTTATTAGTGCAATAACTGTAGTCACAGGAACTCTTGCCCCTTCTGGGTAAAGAATTTTACGAAGGTATCCTTCATAAAAAGACTCTACTTCTAAATTTGCCTTATCCGTGGCAACCTCAAGAAGTAATTCCCCTTTGGAGACCCATTCCCCTTCCTTTTTAAACCAGCGATTAATAACCCCCTCCTCCATGGTCTGACCCAGTGCAGGCATAAAAACTTCTTTAATCATAAGGGTTCACCTATTATAACAAATCACCTTTTAATTTCAACTCACAATTTCTTTTCCAATTGTTTACTCCCAGGCACGGTAAGAGGTATCCCCTTTCTGCATAACGGACATTTCTCTGGAAGATAATTTTGGATTTTTAAAGTAAGCAGTGCCTTAACCTTAGAGCCAAAAAGGGAATTCCCTCCACTCCTATCTACTATTGTTCCTATCCCTACAATTATCCCCCCCTTCTCTTTAACCAAGTCTTCCACTTCTTTTAAAGATGCTCCTGTAGTGATTACATCTTCCACTAATAACACCCGTTCCCCCTTATGCACAGCGAAGCCTCTACGTAATTGCATCCTGCCTTCCACTCTTTCCGCAAATATTGCTCTGGCACCTATCTTCCGAGCTACTTCATAGGCAAGTATAATCCCACCCAGGGCCGGGCCAATCACTACATCCACTTTTTCTATCCCAAGATTTTTTGTCAATTCTTCTGTAAGGAAACTTGCTAAGTCAGGGTATTGCAGGACAAGTGCGCATTGGAGATAGGTATCCGAATGAAGTCCAGAAGAAAGAAGAAAGTGTCCCTTAAGTAGGGCTCCCTTTTCTTCAAATATCTTTAAAATATCTTTACCATCCACGCATTCTCTCCAATCTACTCCGAGAAACTTCCCTCATGTAGTAATGCCAATAAGTATAGAATTGGAAACCCATTTTCTTTGCTTCTTCAAGAATTTTATAGGTAAGTTCCATATTTTCATCACCTTCTACACTTGAATAATCATGCTGAGAATATGAGAAAACCAGCCTTCCTTCTACTGCCTTCTCCATTTTTGCTTTAACCAAACTAAAATAAAGGGAATGATTCTCCCAGCCGTATCTGGCCCGGTTAACATTATCCACCATATGTATGGGAAATTCCATTATCTCAGGATAACCCCATTCTCCATAAAAGAATGGCTGTATGCTTAAGGGAGTAGCATTTATAGGATCCCATTTTTCGTCGGTTCCCTTCCAGGATCGCACAAATTTAATCCCTTCTTTGAAAAGCAAATAGAGGAGATCAGGTCTATCTTTCAATCCCTTAGGAAACCCATAGGGTGCGGTTATTCCAGAACATTTCACACCCAGTATTTTTCCCATAAGCAAATTTGTCTTTCTTACTTCTTCTACAATTCGACGGGGTTCCTCCCCTGAGAAAATCGTCTCTCCTTCCTGAAATATCACCTTCCCTTGGGGGGTGAGTAGGGGTTTCTTTCGAAAATATCTTATTTCTTTAAATCTAATGTTTGAATATGTTCTTTGCTGGAAATCTATAAGATCAGAGTAATTTTCTCTAATTTTTAAAAATTCCTTTGGGTTATCTTCCAGAGTTTTTCCACATATAAAAAAGGTGCAAGGAATATCCAGCTCTCGGTGGATTAATGGACAAATTCTTAGAAATTTTAAAGTCTTCTCCCAACTTTCAGGGTCCTGAGCTTCTATGTTATAGCCTATCAGAAATATGGGTTCTCTTTTGCATTCCATTTGTCCATTTTATCATTTTAATCCAAAAATTTTGTATACATTAGCTGAAGTTACCTCCACAACCTTTTCCATTGGTTCACCTTTAAGCAAAGAGACTACCTTTACTGCTTCTTTCACCTGAAGGGGGGATGTGGGAATACCTTTGAAACTTACTGGGCTATCTGTCTCCAGAATTATTCTTTCCAGAGGTGCTTTTTCCACTACTTTCCGGTAACTATGACTTAAACTTGCCTGAGGTCCTACAGAAAAGTAACCATCTAATTCCAGTATCTCCTCAACAAGTGAAGGACAAGTAAACCAATGAAAGATCACCTTTCTCCATCCAGAATCTCTAACTACCTCTAAACATTCTCGAGCTGCTTTTCTTGAGTGTATAATCACAGGCAAATCAAATTTTTTGGCCAGCTCAAGCAGAGTTAAGAAGACTTCTATTTGGGAATCCTTGGCTTCTTCTCCTTTAAAGTCTAAACCAACCTCCCCCACCGCGGTAGCAGTAGAAAGATTTTCCTCAAGCCACTCCAGTTCCCTTTCAACATCGAGTTGAGGAAGTAAAAAGGGATGTAGCCCAAAAGCAGGATACAGAAGTTTTGGAAACCTCTTACAAATTTCTTTAACCTCTTCATTGCTTTTCCTTTCTTCACCTACCACGATAACTTTTATTCTTTCTTCTTCAAATTTTGGCAAGAGTTCTTCCCAATGAGGGATTTGATAAAGATGGGAATGTGTATCCCAGAGATAGACAGTCATTACTTAAGATGAATTATCTTTGCTTCTCTTTTTCCTGGATCTAAAAGAGCTACAGTAGGTTCTCCTTTAAGCCAACCTCCACATTCTCCAGGATTTATTATTAACCCTCTCCCAATCCTTTCAATCCTGGGAATGTGTGTATGTCCATAAATTAGAAAATCAAATTCTCCTCCTCGGGCTAAATAAGGGATAAGTTCTTCTTTATGTGTGATAAAGACTTTGTATCCATCTATTTCTCCCATATAGAAATCCTCATAAATTTCCCCTATTCCTTGGTAAGCTTTTCTCAATCCATTTTTCTCTCCATCATTGTTTCCAAAAACACCGATTAATTGGAAGGGGTATTTCTTAAAAATTCGGGCAGTAAAAGGGGAAACAAAATCTCCTGCATGAAGAATTAAAGAAACTCCCTCTTCTTTAAAAATTTCTAAAGCCCTTCCTAAGTAATCCAGATGATCATGTGAATCCGAAATAATTCCCCATCTCATTTTTTACCTCCATTATGATACACGTGGCCATGCAGAGACTAAAAAAATAGTGATAATTATTCCTATAATTGTGGACCACCTGTGTATGCCATATTTATATTCGAGGAAAAACAAAGAAAAAAATAATATAGACCCCACAATATCTATTCCGAAAGAGATACTCCAGGTGGATTTAATACAGGGTGTTTCTTTCCTTATTAGAAGATCCCATAAAATGTATAACAAGAACAAACCACTCAGCCACACCCAAAAATAAGGATTTCCTCTATTCACTGAATTTTGTATTAGTCGAGAAGCTACAAAAATAATCATTACATCAATCAAAAAGAAACTTTTAAAGCGGTAACCGATGTGAAAATATGTTCTTTTAATATAAATCCAGTCCCATATCAAAATTCCATATGCCAAGAAATATCTAAGAAATGAAAATACACCTTCACATTTATCAATGTAATAAAATCCATACCCCAATACCACTCCGTAAAGCATATTTAAAGTATCCAAAGCAAAAGCTTTACGGGTTTCTTTTGTTTTATTCACTTTAATTTTTCTAAAAGGAAATTAGGAAGTTTGAAACTACTTTTATGCACATCCAGATTATAATATTTGCACATTTTTGAAATATGCTTACCTTTGGCCTCAATCGGAATAGTAATATTTGAGAGGGAATTAGATGCAATAGTAAAGCACCACCATCCAGAGGGATAAGTCGGCATAGGAATAGTATAGATAGCAATGAAGTGGAAAAATTTCTTAATTTTACCGAATATTTTACAAACCCATTCAAAATGATAAAAGGGTGATTCTGTTTGCTGGACAAAAATACCTTTCTCTTTTAGCAACCGGTTTGCATGGTAATAAAATTCTTCTTCAAAAAGATGTGCTCCATAACCTATTGGATCTATTCCATCTACAATTATAATATCAAATTGGTTTTTACTACACTTTTGAATAAACTCTAACCCATCTATATTTTCAACTTTAACTTTTGGGCTTTCCCAAACTTTCCCCATATTTGGAAAGAATTTTTTACAGACTTCAATCACTCGACTGTCGAGTTCTACCACCTTAATATTAGCTACCTCTTGATGTTTAAGTATTTCTCTCACTGCTCCTCCATCCCCGCCACCTACTACCAGAATGTCTTTAGGCTCAGGATGAGTACATAAAGGGACATGAACAATCATTTCATGATATATAAATTCATCCTTTTCAGAAAACATAACCGAACCATCCAAAACTAATATCTTCCCCAATTTTTCATTTAAAATTACTTCGATTCTTTGATAGAGAGACTGCTCACTGTGCAAAATTTGCTTTATTTTAAAGCAATTACCCCATTGGTGATAAGCCTCGCATAACCATAATTCTCCTAAGGAATTATTATCCATTCCAATCTCCTTCAATAATTTTTACTTTTGGCTTTTCAAAACCATTAAATTCTGACGAACTCGAATAAGTATAGGCCCCCATTTGTAAAGCAACTATCAAATCACCCATTTTCAAAAGTGGTAATTTAATTTCTTTTTCAATAATATCAAAAGAATCACAAGTTCGCCCGGCAATGACACTTCTATACTTTCTTACTCCATTACACTTTACCATTAAAGGATAAGAAGCCTGATCATAAATTTTACCTGAGAAAAGTCCATACACACTCTCATCTACATAATACCATATCTTCCTGTTTCTCTTAGTGATTCCAATAACTTTACAAATTAAGAGACCTGCATCCCCTACAATTGCTCTCCCTGGCTCAGCCATAATTTTTACTTTTGTGAATTTTTTATCTAAAATTTCCTTAATTGGCTTACAAAACACTTCCAAATGCGGTACCGGATTTTTATAAGGAATAGGGAATCCGCCTCCTATATTCAAAATTTCCAGGAAAATCCCGTCTTTTTTTGCAATTTCGTAAAACTTACTTACTCGGTTTAACACATTTATAAATGGTTTTGGTGAAAGTGACTGAGAACCCACATGAAATGCCAAACCTTTAGGATTAAGTCCTAATTTTTTAATATATCTGCAATAGTCTAAAGCCTCTTCAAGAGGTATACCAAATTTGCTAGATAAATTCACTACACAGCGAGAATTTTTAACTTGTATCCTCACTAAGATATCCGCTCTTTCACATACTTTTTTAACTTTTTTAATCTCTTCCTTACTATCAACAGTAAATAATCTGATCCCTTGTTTTGCGTAAAATTCAATCTCTTCTTCTTTTTTTACTGGATGACTTACGATTATCTTTGAGGAATCTTTAAGTAAAGAATAAACCAGGTTAAATTCATTTTGGGAACTTACCTCGAATCCTACATCATTCTCAGCAACAACTTTTATTACGTCTGGATGAGGGTTAGCTTTTACTGCATAAAAAAATTCTACATTAGGTAATAAATTTTTCAAAGTTTGAATATTTTTCCGAATTTTAGAGGCCGAAATCAAAAAAAGAGGAGTATCATATCTCTTTGCTACTTCTTCTATAAAATTAAAATCTATACTTTTTGGCATTTTTCAAAAGTGGGAAGTTATTTTAGAAGCAATTTCCGAAGCCTGCATTACCTCTTCCAGATTCCCCCTTCTCACCTCAAAAGCAGAGAATCCCTCTGCTTTTAAGGTATCTTTCAGGCTCCGGAAAGCCTTCCAGGGGTCAACAGCCTGCCCACAAGTGAAAATATCCACGGCTGCATATC
>JAGGYA010000022.1 GCA_021162785.1 Candidatus Calescibacteriota bacterium | reverse complement strand
GAAAACCACCAATCTGAACTGAAGAAATCTTATCATCACGAATTCCCTCAATAACTCCTCTAATCTCTTCCTCGCTTAATTCTTCCCTTGAAGTTAATTTACGCATTACTTTCCTTATTAGTTCCTGTTCCTTCATGATGGAACCCCCTATTCTTTATTTAGTTTATGACCTGCTGAAAGGTCAAAATTTACATACTTATGTGTCTCAAAAGTTAAAAGAGTTACAGTCCGAGTTATTCCTTTTATTTTCTGTAATTTCTTTGGGACAAGTTCACCTAAAGCCTTAATGTCAGCAAATCTAAGTTTAACTAATATATCATATTCTCCAGCAATAGAGTAGACTTCAGTGACCTGAGGAATTTCTTTTAATTCATCAATCACCTCAGGGACTTTCCCAACTTCTGCATTTATCAAAACAAACGCTGTCTCCATCTTTCCTCCCTCCTTTCTATTTCTCCCATCTCCTGCAATTATAAATCCTGCTCCCGGAAAACCCAAAATTTATAAACCGTAAAAACCTTTATTTTGGTGGGGTTATCTTTTCTCCTTTCTTAGCTTTTTCCACAATTTCAAGAAATTCTTCTTCGGTAAGGGTGGGAATCCCCAGTTTTTTCGCTTTCTCCAGTTTGGAACCCGGACTCTCACCTACCACTAAAAAACTTGTCCTCTTAGAAACTGAGGAACCTGCTTCCCCTCCAAATTCTCTTACCAAGTTCTCTGCCTGGGAACGAGTGAAACTCTTAAGGGCACCCGTAAAGACTATGGTAAGCCCCTCAAAAGGCTTAGGTTTTTCTTCCTTTTCTCTTTCCAGTCTTACACCTGCCCTCCTTAACTTTTCCAGAACTTCCCAAGTCTGGGGTTGCTGGAAGAACTTCACTATACTATCCGCCATTATTGGGCCAATCTCGGGTATACTCTGAAGCTCCTCCCGGGTGGCCTTGGCAAGTGCATCTATACTCTCATAGCGTTGGGCTAATATTTCTGCAGCATGAATACCCACATGTCTTATCCCCAAGGCAAAGAGTACCGCTGAGAATGGTCTGGACTTGCTTTTTTCAATAGCTTCAAGAAGATTCAGCGTGCTTTTCCTCCCCATCCTTTCCAGTACCACTACCTCATCATACTTCAGATAGTAAAGGTCTCCATAATCTTTAACCAGTCCTTTATCCACAAGCTGGTCTATTAGAGAAGGCCCAAGATGCTCAATATTCATTGCATTTTTAGAAGCAAAGTGCTGTATTCTCCTTTTAACCTGGGCTGGACAGGCAGGATTTTCACAGCGATAAGCTACTTCTCCTTCAAGTTTCACTACTTTAGCTCCACATATAGGGCAGTGCTCCGGCATCTCAAAAATTCTCTCCTCACCTGTTCTTACTTCAGGGATAGATTTAACCACCTTAGGTATCACATCCCCACCTTTTTCAATAACTATTCTGTCTCCAATCCTGATATCCTTCCTTCTTATCTCATCAATGTTGTGAAGAGTGGCCCGGGAAATAACTGTTCCTGCTAAAGGGACGGGATCAAAGATGGCTACTGGTGTGAGAACCCCTGTCCTTCCCACCTGGACAATTATATCCCGAAGGATAGTGGTAGCCTGGCGAGCCGGGAATTTAAAAGCTATTGCCCAGCGTGGCGCTTTTGTAGTGGCTCCCAGCCTTCTCTGGTGTTCAATCCGATTTACTTTAACCACCACCCCATCTATCTCATAGGGCAGATCATCTCTCTTTTCCTTCCATTCTTCCCAGAACTCAATTACCTCCTCAATACTCTTGCAGAGTCTTCTGATCTGGTTAATCCTTAATCCCAGAGACCTTGCTTTTTCTAAAAATTCCCAAAGAGTTTCAAATTCTACTCCTTCTGTGTATCCAAGGGAATGAATGAAAACCTTAAGGGGTCTTTTGGCCACCTCCTTAGGATCCAGGAGTTTGAGAGAGCCAGCTGTAGCATTACGCGGATTAGCAAATAAGGGTTCTCCATTTTCCTCTCTTTCTTTATTTATCCTTTCAAAATCTTCTTTATCCATATAAACTTCTCCACGCACCTCTAAGTAGGGTATGGATTCAGGGAGTTTCAAAGGGATAGCTCGGATAGTCTTTAAATTCTGTGTTATATCGTCACCCTCTATTCCATTTCCTCGAGTGCAACCCAGAGTAAAGCTCCCGTTCTGATAGTGAAGGGAAATAGCTACCCCATCAATCTTTAAATCAGCTACATACTCTACATCTTCCTCACCCAGCCATCTTTTCACTCTTTCGTCAAATTCTCTAACTTCAGCTTCATTGTAAGTATTATCCAGGGAAAGCATGGGGATTCTGTGAGTAACGGTAGGGAATTCCTCCAGAGGTTCTCCACCCACCCTTTGAGTAGGGGAATCTGGCGTGATAAACTGGGGGAACATCTCCTCAAGTTTTTTGAGTCTTTCCACCAGCCGGTCGTACTCTTCATCAGAAATAACCGGGTTATTCTCCACATAGTACATGCGGTCATGATAACGAATTTCCTCTCTTAACTTTTCAATTTCCTTCTTTGCAGCCTCTGGAGTTAGTTTCTCTCCCATACTCTCACCCCCTTCAACTCCCTACGGGGATAAAAACTATTCTCCGTATTCCAGCCGTATCCCCAAAACACGGGGTAATCCTTCCTCCCATATTTTCTCCTGAGCCCGCGAAATGTTATACTCTTTGCGAATATATTTTACCACTTTCTTTTCCGTGTCATAGATTACTGCACAGGCCCGAGGATCACCATCTCTTGGCTGTCCCACACTCCCCACATTTATGAGATACTTGTATCCTTCTTTAATCTCCAGCACTTCTTCTCTTCCGAAAAAGACATGTTCATTCTGAAAAAAGAAAATGGGTATATGAGAGTGGCCACAGAAGCAAACCCGGGTGTTCTGTAAGTCCATATTTCTATGGGCTTCGTAAGTGGAGTAAATATACCTCCACTCCTGAGGAGCTTCCAGAGTCGCATGGACAAGAGTAAAATCTTCCTCCTCAACCATAAGGGGGAGTTTTTCCAGAAACTTCAAATGCATCTCTTTGAGAACATCCTTTGTCCAGATTAAAGCTTCTTTTGCCACCAGATTGAAATATTCCAAGGGTGTCTTCTCCAAGACACCCCAGTCATGATTCCCAGCCACACCTGTAATTCCTGGCAATTCCCTCACTATTTCAATGCATTCCTTTGGATTGGCACCATATCCCACCACATCTCCTACCATTAGGAACCTCTCCACCCCTTCCTTCTTCAGTTCCTTGAGAATAGCTTCCAGTGCTTCAAGATTTCCATGAATATCAGAGATAATTCCGTATCTCATGGGCAAAATCCTCTATAGCTTCTTCCATTTCTCCTATGGTAGGCTGAGCAGTCCCCAGTTTACCCACAACAATCCCGGCTCCCAGATTTGAAAGTACACAGGAATATTTAAGGGGGGCCCCACATCCTATTCCCAGAGCCATTATCCCCACTACTGTATCACCTGCACCGGTAACATCAAAAACTTCTCTTGCATGAGCAGGTATATGTCCGCTCTCTTCTTCGCCTTCCAAGTACATTCCCTCTTCTCCCAGAGTCACCAGTATGTTTTTTGCTCTCAATCTATCCTTTAATTTCTTTGCAAGAACAGGGACTTCCCCTTCCTCTCCCAAGAAAAGTATTGTCTCCTTTAAATTGGGTGTAACCAGATAAAATTCCTGAAAAAGCAACATATTTTTCACCTTTGGATCAGCAATAAGAAAGGAATTTTTCATATTCCCTTTCAAGAATCTCACAAGGGATGGTGTCACTACGCCTTTCGCATAATCAGAGATAACCACCACACTTAGTTTATCCTTGAGTGGAGAGATTCTTCTCCGCAACTCTTTTTCTACTTCGGGTTCAATGGGATCTTTTAGCTCCCGGTCCAGTCTCACTATTTGCTGAGCATGAGCAATCACTCTCTCTTTAACTGTAGTGGGGCGAGAAGAAGCTTCCACACCCAAAAACTCTATTCCTTTTTCTCTCAACATATCCTGCACCATTTTTCCTTCCTCATCTTTTCCCACTATCCCTACAAGAAATACTTCTCCACCCAGAGTCTTTATATTGGAAGCTACATTTGCTGCTCCACCCAATCGAATTTCTTCCTCCATTATTTCCACTACCGGGACAGGTGCTTCTGGAGAGATTCTTTCTACTTTACCCTTGATGTATTTATCCAAGATTACATCCCCTACCACTAAAACCTTTACCTGGGAGAACCTATGGAGAATCTCAATCAGTTTATCTTTTATCTCTTGCAAATTCATAACCTCTCCGTAGAGCTCGGGTATTGGGTTCAATAAACTTTTCTTTACCTACAAGGAGATTTGGTAAACACTTGATCAAACTTTCCAACTCCACAACCTTTTTGTAATAAGCAAGGGCTCCCAGAATTATCATATTGGCAAGAAGTGTATGGCCAAGTTCCTCAGCAAGTTCATTAGCAGGGACAGAAAAAATTTCTACATCCTTTCTGGTTATCTCCTTTTCTATTAAACTTGAGTTATAAACCAGAGCACCACCCTCCCTTAGACGGGGTAAAAATTTTTCCAAAGACTGCTCATTTAGCACAATGAGAAGAGTAGGGTTATCCACGACAGGAGAGGATATTTCCTGGGTGGAGATTATCACATGGCAATTTGCAGTTCCACCTCTCATTTCTGCTCCATAAGATGGAATACAAGTAACCTTCTTCCCTTCGATTAGCCCTGCCCAGGTTAGGAGTTTCCCGGCAAAGAGTATTCCCTGTCCTCCAAAACCTGCCACGATTATCTCTTCTCTCATTCTATAACTCCTTATACTCACCAGGAGGGAAATTTTTGGCCAGATTTTCCTCCACCCACTTCATTGCTTCTAAGGGTTCCTTACGTAAATTTATGGGACAGGGAGAGAGAACCTCCACCAGAGAAAATCCCTTCCCCTCCATCTGGCATTGAAAAGCTTTTTTCACATATCTTTTTATCTTCCTTACTTCACGAGGATGGGTAATTGCCCCGCGAGCTAAATAAGCAACCCCTGGGAATTGAGATAGGGTCTTCATAATATCCAGTGGATAACCCTCCTCCTTAATTCTCCTTCCGTAAGGTGTGGTAGCGGTAATCTGTCCCAATAGTGTAGTGGGAGCCATCTGTCCTCCAGTCATTCCGTAAAGGGAGTTATTTATAAAAATTATGGTTATGTTCTCCCCTCGAAGTGCGGTATGAATGAGTTCTCCCATCCCAATTGCCAGAAGATCACCATCTCCCTGATATGTAAAAACAATCTTCTCTGGCCTTACTCTTTTAATTCCTGTAGCCACTGCGGGTGGCCTACCATGGGGAGCTTCCATCATGTCGATATCGAGGTATTTGTATGCAATTACTGCACATCCTACCGGTGCAATCCCTATGGTTTTCCCCCTTATTCCCAGTTCATCTATGACTTCTGCTACAACCCGGTGGAGAATTCCATGGCCACAACCCGGACAGTAGTGGGTGGGTACATACCTAAGAGTCTGAGGAATTCGATAAAGTGGTTTCATATCAATTTTTTCCATATTTCCTCCTTAACCGGGAGTGCACCCCCCATCCTTCCATAAAACCCAACCTTTTCCTCACCTAAAATTCTTCTTACATCTTCAACCATCTGTCCCGAACTCATCTCCACAACCAGCACCTTACTTACCTTCCTACCCAACTCTTTAAGCCTTCTTTCCGGGTAAGGCCATAAAGTTATGGGCTGGAAGAGACCCCATTTTCTCCCTTCTTCCCTTCCCAACCTTACAACTTCCCTGCATACTCGGGCACAGGTACCATATGCCACAAGAAGTGCTTCAGCATCTTCTGTATAGTATTCTCTCCAGGTTTCTTCCCTTCTCATTTCTGTATACTTCTTCTGCAACCTTATATTTAATCCTTCCAGATCTTCCACGGGTAAGTAGAGACTTCGGAAAAGGCGGGGTTCCCTTCCTTCTGCCCCATCAAGTCTCCAGGAAGGAGAGTCATCTTCAAAATTAAACTCTTTTATTTCTGCAGGCTCCATCATCTGTCCCAGATATCCATCTGCAAGAACCATCACTGGATTCTTGTATTTAAAGGCAAGATAAAAAGCCTTCTGAGTAAAATCAGCCATCTCCTGCACACAGGAAGGTGCCAGAACTATTAAACGATAATCTCCATGTCCTCCACCTTTAGTAGCCTGGAAATAATCCCCCTGAGCACCAGCAATATTACCCAACCCAGGCCCACCTCTCATTATATTCACTATTACAGCTGGAAGTTCCATCCCTGCCATGTAAGAAATTGCTTCTTGCATAAGGCTAATTCCAGGGGAGGAAGAAGTGGTCATCGCTCTTGCTCCTGCTGCAGAAGCTCCCAAAACCATATTTATGGCTGCAAGCTCACTCTCAGCCTGAATAAATACTCCACCCACTTCTGGGAGTCTCTTGGCCATATAAGCGGTAAGTTCATTTTGAGGAGTGATGGGATACCCTGCATAAAAACGACAACCTGCTTTAATAGCCCCTTCACCTACCGCTTCGTTACCACTTATTAAAATTCTACTTGAGCTCAAATATCTCCACTCCTTTCTCTTTAAATAAAAGATTGCATTGCTTCTGGAGGAAATCTCTGAATTTCAGAAAATCCTCTTTTCCCCAGTTAAAAGCCCGGTAGGTTTCCTCCACTCTTTTTATCTCGGAAAGATTCACATAGATATGAGTTATACCCCATTTCTGAAGAGAGGTTTTAATCTCCTTAAGGGAACTTGATACCTTAACCAGTTCAGCAAAGGGATTGTGATCAAGGGGGCTAAAGGAAAGATAATCTCTGGCACAGTAGTAAGTTTGATTATCACCTACAAAAAGTATTTTTGAATTTCGGGGAAGATTTTGGTTGATAAACTCCATTGCAGGATAGAAATATAGTTTCTCTTCAAGGTATTTATCCCTTTCTTCCAGTCTCAAGGCTACCTTACCGAAATCATAATAAGTAAAATAAAGCATATCCCGATATAGATTCGACCCAAGGGAAAATAATACACCAATCAAGAGGAAAAATGAAGAGATTAAGGGTAATCTCTCTTTAAACTCTAAAATACTCACTCCGGCTGCCACGGAAAGAAGAGGAAAAAGGGGGAAGGCAAATCTTGAATCTCTATGGGTGAAAATATACCACATAAAAAGGAAGTAAAGGGAATAAGTTAGAAGTAAGGCTCTCTTTTTCGAGAAGAAAAGGGGGGTTAGAAATAGAAAATGGTAACCAAAACGATAATCCTTAAGGATATTAAAAGAAGAGATGAAAAACCCCACTAATGTCGTGGGTGTAGCACGGTGAGCAGAAACAAACTTCTGGTAAAGAGCAATCGAATAATCCTTCCCATCCAGGAAATTGTAGAAAAGGGGATAGAAAGGATTTCCAGTAAAAAAGAGGTTCTTCAGAAGCCAAGGTAAAGAGGGAAGAAGGAAAAAGGAAAGGGTAAGAAGCGGAGCAGGTTTTCTCTCTTTAATTAAAAGGTATCCAAAAAGAAAGGGTAGGGTATATAGAAGTCCAGTGTATTTTGTCCCTAAGGACAAGCCGGCAAATAGAGCTGAAAAAATATAGGCTTCTCTATCTTTTCTGAAGATAAGGGAATAAAGGAAAAGAAAAACATAGAGGGAGAGAAGAAGGTCATTATAAGCAAGGGAAGATAATTGGAAGAAAAGAGGAATTAACAAAAAGAAAAGGAGAGAAAGATATCCACCTTTCTCTCCCTTCCATCTCCTGCCCCAGAGATAAACACCCCATCCCAGCATTATTCCCATGAGGAAATGCAAACCCTTAGCTGTGTAATCATCAAAAAGTGTTAAAGCAACAAGGTATTGCATTTCCATATTAAATGGGAGATTTGAGTAGAGATGGTATGGGACATAAGTTATCTTCCCTTTGCTTAAATATAGTTTGGGAAGAGCAAGGTGGTAGGAAAGGGCATCGTAACTTAAAGGTGGAGTGAGCGTAAGGAGATATGTCCAAAATAAAAACAAAACAAGAGGGATGAAATAGGAAGGGATATTAAAGACAACTTTTTCACGGGCAAAGAAGAAAATGCCTGCCCCCGCAGATACCAAAAGCAAAACGGCTAAACTAAACTTCTGAATAACTCCCAGAACCCCCAGGAGAAGGATAATTATGGAAAAAATGCCTGCTCCCAGTGAAAACGAGAAAAGAATCTTTTCACCCAAATTCTGGAATGAAACTTTCCGGATAAAAGGATATCCCAGTCCAAAGAAAGCAAAGAAAAAGATAAATAGGTAGAGAAAATGGGAAAAATGGAAGAAGATAAGAAAGGGAAGGAATGTATCCTTTTCCACCCAGTCTTTAAGAACAACCAGAAAAAAAAGAATCACTAAAATAAAGGAGAATAAAGCAAGTTCTCTTTTCATTAAATGATTTTACCATCCTCACTATTTATGGTAAATTTCCTACGGAGGATAAAACCAGCAGGAAAGTGAAGTTATTCTACAAATATTACTTAAAGATTTTCCTTTCACCATTTTTAGTTGGGTTAACTTTCTTCTTTGCTCTTTTTTTAGCTGGGAGTGCAATTCCTTTCCTGCGGTTTGGATTAAAAGGAGAAAAGGGAATATTTTACACTTTAAGGTTTCTTGGTCTGGTGCTTCTCCAGGCTCTTCCCTATGTTTTACCTGCAGGTTTTCTCACTGGTGTCCTGGGAGCATTGGGGAAAGGTAGAAGAGAGGGAAGTATAAAGGCCTCAGAATGCAGTGGGATAGAAAATTTCAGAATCTTTCTCCCTTACTTTTTCCTCTCTATACTTCTTTCTTTTGTCTCCTTCTTTCTCTTTGCTTATTCTCTTCCCTATGGCAGTTACGAGTTTAAAAAAATCACGGGGAAAAAGAGCTTAATCTCCGAAGGAGCGTTTCTCAACGAATTTAAAGACTATTTTCTCTCCATCAAAAAAGTAAGAGGGAATACCATGGAAGGGATAACTCTAATAAAATACAAAGAGGGGAAACCTTCACGCATAATTTCTTCCCCTTATGGGAAATACCAACTGAATATCAGAAAAAATATCCTTCTTCTTGATCTTTTCCATGGATGGATAGACCAGTTCGATCAGGAAACCGGTGAGTCTATAAGAGGTAAGTTTTCTCGGTATACTGTAGAATTACATTTCAAGAAAAAAATTAAGGCACCCCGAAAATCTCCTTACGATCTCACCTGGAAAGAACTGGAGAAAAAAATTCAGGAACTTAAAGAGAAAGGGGTCGATGCAGGAATATACCTTGTAGAAAAGAAGAAAAGAATCTCTCTCTCCTTCGTTCCTCTTTTGTTTCTTTTTATCGGCTACCCTTTGGGTAAAAAATGGGGAGGAAAGGGCAAATGGCATACTATAGGATTGAGTTTCCCCATTTTAATTTTAATTTACCTCCTCTTTGCCCTATGTGAAGCAGTTTCTCTTAAAGGGGGGAATCCTTCCCTTCTTTTTCTACCCTATATTCTTCTTCCTTTCTTTAGTAAAAAAGTAGTAGTATCATGACCGTTTTAACTAAAAGAAAGGTGAAAAGATTTTCACTCCTTTTTTTCTTAACGCTTCTGGTAATGGTTTTTCTTTACCAGATTGTGGATTTCTTTAGCAAAATCCCGGATTTCCTGAAAGAGAAAAGTCCTCCTCAATACATCTTTCTCTATTACCTGACTACTTCCCCTTCCTTAGTAATTAAGCTTTACCCTCTTATTATCCTTATTGCCCTTTCCCTTCTTCTGGGCGAAATGGAAGAGAAAAAAGAGATACTCACCCTTTACACTTCAGGCATTTCTACCTGGAGATGGAGTTATCCTCTGGTCATCTTCACCTTCTTCATCACCCTCCTCCTCTCCTCCTTAACTCTCTTTTACCTCCCCTCACTGGAGAGTCTATCCTACAGATTGTGGAAAGGGAAAATTCAGAAAAAGGCTGACATTTGGGAAATGCAGGAGGAAAAAAAGGGCGTTACTGGAAAAAATGGGGAAGTGATTTTCATTCATAGATTGTCCACAAAAGAGGGAAAAATAGAAGGAGTGGAAGTTATTTTCCCTAAGCTTCAGGAAAGATGGGTGGTGGAGGAAGGAAAATGGAAAAATGGGAAATGGGTACTCAAAAACATCATTATTCGTGAACTAACTACGGGTAAGGAAAGGGAAATAAACCTCAAAACTGTGGACTTTCTCCCTTCACCTTTAGAACTCTGGAAAATGGATAAACCCATCTCTCTCTGGACTTTAAAGGAAATAAAAAATGGCAAAGAAAAAATTCACCAGGCAGAATTTCTCCACAGAATCCTCTTCCCCTGGGGAGGAATGATAATGGTTTTATTTTCTCTCCCTCTCCTTTCCCGCTCTTTATCTTCCAAGGGCTACCATATACTCCACACTTTCTATTCAGGAATGGGATTCTATGCCACTTATTACACTACCCGTTCCATGGTGGAAAGAGGAATCCTGCCCGCTTATCTTTCCTTCACTGTATTTCTGAGCTTCTGGATTAGTTTGATTATTATTTCCTGGATTAAAAAATGAGAAAAAATTATCTTCTACTCTTATTTCTCATCGCCTCCTTACCCTACCTCAATACTCTCCATAACGATTTTGTTTACGACGACAAAGAACTCATCTTGAAGAATAAAGTAGTAAAAGAAGGAAGGTTAAAGGATATCTTCCTAACCCCCTTCTGGGGAAAAGAAGAATTGGGTCTTTGGAGGCCTATAACACTGCTTTCCTTCCGATGGAATTATCTTCTGGGTGATTTCTCCCCTGTTTCATTTCATCTTCTGAATATTTTCCTTCACTCTCTTACCTCCATCCTTGTGTTTTTATTCTTTTTTAAAATAACTAAGGATGAAATAATTTCCATCTTTTCTGCAGTTATTTTTTCCCTGCATCCAGTCCATGTGGAAGCAGTAAGCTGGATTGTGGGTAGATCCGAAGTTTTATCTACCCTCTTCCTTCTCCTATCTTTTTATCTTCTTCTCCTTAAAAACAATTTATCCTCTTTACTTCTTCCACCTGTCTTCTTTTTCCTTTCCCTGTTATCTAAGGAAACAGGAGTAGTTCTTCCCCTCCTTATCATCGCTTATTATTTCCTCTTCCCCAAAAGAATTTCCCGTAAAAAATTCCTCATTCAACTTCTACTCTTTACCATCACCTTTGAGATATACCTCCATCTGAGGATAAAAATCCTTAAAGGTCTCATAGGTCCTGCGGGTGAGAAAGAATACTTCTACGGGTACCCTCCTTTAACCAGACTGCTCACCTTCCCCTTAATTTTTTTCCATTACCTGAAGCTTGCCTTCTTCCCCTTCCGCCTTTCTGTGGACTATACCTTCCCACCCATCACCTGCATTACCCATGTGTTCTTAGTCCTTACCCTCCTTTTCCTTCTATATCTGGCAGTAATTTTCTTCACCTTTAAGAAAAAACCTTTGATTTCCTTTTCTCTCCTCTTTTTCCTCCTTTCTCTTTTTCCCTATTTGCATATAATTCCTATTGGTTGGTTGATTGGAGAAAGATTTCTTTATCTTCCCTCCATCGGTATATGTGTTCTTCTGGGGATTCTTTTTAAGGAATTTTTCAATCGTAAAGGGAAAATTTCTCTAATTTTCCTTTCTCTCCTTCTTATCTCTTTTTCCATCAGGATAATCGTTCGGAACAGAGCCTGGCAGAATGAGGAAATTCTCTGGAAAACAACAGCTCGAGACAATCCCCACTCCATAAGAGCCTGGTACAATTTGGGAACTTCCGTTCTTAAGAAAGGTAATCTAAAAGAATCCCTCCTTTATCTCAAGAAAGCAATCTCCCTCATCCCTTCCCAGAAAAGAAAAAAATTTGCAGATATCTACCATAATCTGGGGATAGTCTATGCCAAAATGGGAAAAACAGAGGAAGCAGAAGAAATGTTTAAAACAAGTCTGAAATATAACCCCTATCTCCCCTCCACTTACAATAACTTAGGGAATCTCTACTTTAAAAAAGGGAAAATGAAAGAAGCAATAAAATGCTATCGTAAATCCCTTAAACTCGATCCCCACAATCCTGTAGTTCTCAAAAACATAGCCAGAGCATATTTACGCCTGAGTGAAACTGGGAAATGCAAGGAATACGCTTCTAAAACTCTTTCTATTCCATCGCTTACCCTTCAGCAAAGGGTGGAAATCCTCAATATCCTGGCCATTGCTGAAAGGGAAGAAGGGAATCTCTCGCGTAGTTACGATTATCTTGCTCAAGCTCTAAGAATAGACAGGAACAATTACCTCACCTATTACAACCTCGCTGTCTTCTTAGAAAAAGACGGAAAAAGAAAAGAAGCCATTGAAAACTACCTCAGAGCCCTAAACTTCGGTGGTCCTCCATCCCTCATCCTTAAGACTTTAGGGAGACTTTACTTGGAAGAAGGTGAACTTGAAAAAAGTGAAAAATTCTTCAAAGAAGCTTTAAAGTTAAACCCTAAGGACTGGAGAATTAAGGAGTGGTTGAGGAAAATAAAAGAAAGAAAACACAACCGCGGTATATCCTGAAAATCCTCTGCTTTTTCAACCATAGAAAAATTCTTCCAGTAATCTATTCAAACGGGAAAGATTCTTCCGGCGATATTTAAGAAATTCAGAAATTTGGGAAAGAAAGGAGAAAAGATAGAACCTTTTTCCCTTTTCTCTCACCCGATCACTTATTATTTTAACCACTACAAACGGGATATTTTTCTCCTTTGCCAGTTTACCTATCCAGAAACCTTCCATGTCTACAGCCATCACCTTGTTTACTCTTTTCCAGTGGACTGTCCACCATTTCCGAGTGATAAGGATACCGGTATGATAAGGGAAAGAAATTTTCTCCAGGCACTTTACCCATTTTTCTTTCTCCTCATTATCCACCTGAAGAAACTCTTCTCCATATGAAATTCTCTTAGCTACAAAAAAATCGCCTGGCTGGACATTCTCACCTACCCCTCCACAGAACCCACTCAGTACAATACAATCTGGCTTCACCCTCTCCACCACTTGAGAAAAGGATTCCTTCAATCTTTTCTTTCCCATCCCGCACTTCCACATGAAAACCTTTCCCGCCTTGGTCATGCGAAAAGAAAGATCTCCTAAGGTGGGAGGAAAGAATGAGGGAACCTCCCAGAAAGTGGGGAAGATTACAAGATAGGTGCTATCCTTATTCATCTTTGAATTTTATCATCTCTTTACTTGAGATAAGGGAACTGTTATCTTTAATAGAGGAAAGTCCATGATAATTTGGAAATGGGTGGGAATCAGGAGGTGTAAAATGAAAAGGTGGTGTTACCTTTTAATTTTTGCTTTTCTTTTCTCTTCCCTTCCCGCGGAAGAAGGGAAAAATATTATCTCAGTTCTCCAAGAAAAAGGTTACTCCTTACATTCTTATCGTTGTAAATTTGTAATGTTGGGGAAGGTAAAACCTCTTCCTCCGAAAACAGAAGGGAAAGTTCTTTTTGAAGAGGGGAAAGGACTCTTTGTGGAAGCAGTATTCATGTTTGAAAATGGAGTTAAGGGGGAAAAACTTTTGAGAATCACTGATAAAGAATTCATCACTTATGACTCCCTTTCCAATCAGGCTATCAAAATTGACCTGGAGAAAGTAAAGGCAAAGGTGGGAGATAAATATCCATTTATAAATCCATTGGGGAGACACGATTTAAGAAATCCCTTTATCCTCAAAGGCTTAGAGCCGGATACAGTTAAACTTGAAGGAGAAGATAAAACACATTACATCTTCACTGCTGTTATGTATCCTGATCCCTCCTTAGGGATTGCAGTGAAGGCTTACACCGCGAAGTTATGGGTAGATAAAAATTCGGGATTATTAAAAAAGTTAGAAGTTCGGGAAGGAAAGAAAGTTATCTATACCATGGAGTTCCTCAATTTTGAAACAAATATTACTATTCCTGAGGAGGAATTTTTAAGGAAACTTCCAGAAAATGCCCAAATTCTGGATATAACTGAGAGTTGGCTAAAGAAAGAATAAAAAGAAAAGAGCTTTATCTCTTAATCCTACTTCTGGGAATTATTCTTAGACTCTACAGACTGGGAACTTTTGATCTGTGGTTTGATGAGGCCTGGAAAGCTGAAGTTGCCAGAAGTATTACCACCTGCTGGCTGGATCATCGACCTCTCTTTAATCTCCTGCTTTTCCTCTGGAGAAAATGGGTGGGTGAAAGCGAGTTTGCCTTGAGGCTTCTTCCCGCACTCTTCGGCATATTCTCCATCCCTCTCTTTTATATGCTTTCCAGGGAATTTTTGAATCCCAATTATGCACTCCTTTCCACACTACTTTTTACCCTTTCCCCTTTCCATATATGGTACTCTCAGGAATTAAGAGCCTATACTCTCACCTGTCTACTGATAATTTCAAATATCTACTTTTTCATTCGGGCATGTAAAGGGAAGGATAAATGGTGGTTTCCTTTTTCCTTCTCCCTTGTCCTTTCCTTTTACACCATTCTGGTTACATTTCTCCTTCTTCCTATACAATTGGTTTACCTTTTACTCTTCTATCCCCAAAAATTTAATCGCTGGTTTTTAAGTGTCCTGGTCTCTTTGATTTTCTTTATCCCGCGTCTTGGGCCTCTTTATCTTTTGCTTTCCTTTCTTCTCCATTCTTTCTGGCCTCAGGCACCCACTTGGAAGAATCTCCTCATTACCTGGGAAAATATGCTAATAGGATATAATTCAATCCCCTTTCTTTTCCATCTCTCCTTCCTTCTCTCATTCCCTCTTGTGTTTCTTTCTTTTCTTGGAAAGAAAGATAAATCCTTCCTGCCATTTTTTGGATTTCTCTTTCCTCTTGTGTCAATTTACTTTTTCTCCCTCTATCGTCCCTTTTTTATTCCCCGTTTATTTCTACCCTTCACCCCTTTCTTATTGCTCTCAATTACCCTGGGCCTTGAAAAATTTCACCATCGTCTTTTGAAATCCACTGCTATTACTCTCCTTCTTCTCCTTTTTATAACTTCCCTCACCAATCATTACCGCAATCTTATGCCCTCACCCTTCCCTTATCATATAGGGGTTTATCCTAAGAAGAATTTCAAACCCATCATAAGCTACATTAAATCAAAATCAGTAGATGGAGAAATAATTGCCCATACTAATGCCGGAACAGCCACTCCTTTCATCTTCTATTCAAGGAAACTATCCCTTCATCTCCCTCAGTTCTACTTCATACTCCCTGAATACCAGGATCCCTACTGGAGAAGGAATCTTATAGAGATTGAGTATCCTCCTAATTTTACCTTCCCCATTCCCCGTGTTATTCCTCTGTATAAAAAATTATCCTTTAAAAAGGTGTGGCTTGTTCTTTCCGACTGGGCCAGGGACTGGAATATTGATTACCATTCAGAAAAGGTTAGAGATTGGATGCTTAAGGAATACAGGGTGAAAGAGGAAAAGTGGATGGAGGGGGTTTTGGTAATTCTCTTTACAAAAGTGGAGGAAAAAAATGGAAAAACTGGAAAAGCTTTCTCTTTACCTTTTCCTTTCTCTCCTTAAAAAAAATATGGATAGCAGGAGAGTCTCGCCAGGTTTTGGGTATGAAGATCTTGAAGTGGGAGAAAAAATCAGGGTATCTCAAGTAAGTGAAGGGTGGAAATATAGGGGATAAATCCAAATTTTCTTGCCCTTTGAAGAATGTAATCACGGAGTGCTTTATCTTCCTTAAGAGCGTAATCCAGTGTGAATACAATAAAACCGTATTTATCTTTGAGTTTTTGGAGCAGTCTCCCTACTTCCTCTGCCCATTTAAGATCCTCTCCTTCCCAAATTTTATAACTCTTTGTTAGAAAATCATAATGTGTGGTAAAGCATTCGAAAAGCACACCATCTATGTAAGGGGCAATTTCCTCAACTATGGTAAATCCCCGATTCACAACAATGAAAATTTGAGGGAATTTTCTCCTGATTTCTCTGATTAGCGTGATGAACCCTTGTTTAATGGTGGGATAAATATCTACGGTATCAAGGTTATCCAGAAATACACCATCTGCTCCTTTTTGAAGAAGAGCAGGGATTTTTTCTTCCAGAATTTTCTTTCTCCATTCTTTATTTCCTGGATTTACATAATAAGTATTCCAGGTCAAACTCTTATCCGGGAAATCGTCTCCATTCTTATCCAGATACCACCCTGCATATCCACCAGGCCCATTCCCTCTTCCTTTCTCCAAAACCGGTGTTTCCCCTATACTCAAATAAAGGAGGACTTTTGTCCCTTTCTTTTTAATCTCCTTAATCTCTTGGGGAGTGAAGTTATAACTCTGGAGAATTACCAGGTCATATTGAGATAATCTTGCAATAGAATCCTTTCCATAATAAACTGCGAAATTGGAAATATTATGAGAATGAGAGATAGCTGGAACAAGTAAGAAGAAAAGAGCCAACTCACTGATCTTCCCTATTTTACTTAAACCAGAAGGCATCATAAGTCCCATCAATGATGGGATTATTCCATTTGTTGTAAATCACCGGCTCAAACCTCACGCTTCCATCCAGAAATCCTACATAAACAATAGGAGGCGTGGGGATGCGAACAGGTCTTTCCTGATGAGTACTTGTTGCGGTATTACCTGAAACCAGGTAAAGATCAGAGAAAACCATCACAAGGGAGGAGTTTTCTCCTTCTAAGTGATTCCAGTTGTCTTCGTAAATGTATCTTTTCCTATCCACTCTGCGGAAAATATAATTTGCGCCCGGGTCTGTTTTGTAAAGCCAGTAATAGTATCCCATTTCCTTCCATTCGGTTAAAGCAGTCTTGTAATTTGGTGCATAATTATGATTGGGACAGAAGAAAACCCTCCCATTAGACACATAAGCTGGATAAAGAGCTTCTATTACTGGCCTGTGGTTCCGAGTAGGAATATCTTTATTACTCCAGTAATTCCTTGCCAAAGGTAACCATCCATCCCATTCATTACAATACATCTGGCATCCTTGCATTAGTTCTCGAAGATTATTCAAGCATACAACTCTTCTGGCACCCTCTCTTGCTCGAACAAGTGCAGGAAGGAGTAAACTCGCAAGAACCATGATTATGGAAATGACAATCAAAAGCTCCATTAAGGTGAAACCTTTTTTCCTCATCACCTTTTTTATAGCAAGATTTATGCCATTAACTCCTACATCCTTTAAAGTAGCATACATTTCCTTTCAAACATTTCAAAGAGTAAATTGGGGAAAAGCATAATACTGAAGTAAATAAATTCCAAAGATGAAATTCTCCATCCGGTAAATCCTCCTCAAAAAGAGGAAATCTTTTCTTCTGAAATTAAAAAGAGTAAGAAACATGAGAAATACAAATGCAGGCGAGATGAAACTTATATAAAAAGAAAAACAAAGAGGGGGTAAAAGAAGCAAAAATAAAAAATTTTTACCTTTCTCTCCCAGTTTTACAGCAGTGGAGATTATCCCTCTTTCTTTATCCTCTTTTTGATGTGCATATTCATGGATAAGCTGTGCGGTTAGGCAAAGGAAAAAGAAAGTTAAACAAAGATATAACACTTCCTTCCTTCCACTCCCCAGAAGGATCAGCAAAGGGAAACCTACCCCATTTATTAATGTCCCTAAAAAGGGAATCTTCTTTAATGGGAAAGCTGGAAAGGAGTAAAGGAAACCAAGGATTAACAGAAATATTACCAGGAACTTTTTTAATGGTGGAAGAAAAAAAGGGTTATCAGGGCTAAAACCGAAGCAATGAGCGGACATTTTAAAAATCGAACGGAGAGGTTTTTATCGGCAAACTCATTGAAGGAAAAAGAAAAACATCCAATAAAGAAAGCCGAAAGAGTAGAAATTAAGAAGTCCTTTAATGGAGTCTTCCCTGCCAGTGCTCCCAGGAGAACAAATCCCAGGTAGTACCACCACTCCTTTATCCTGTAAATCCTCATACAGCTTTTTTAAGCACTGGATACTTCTTCACCACTTTCTCCCATTCTTCCCTTCCCAGTAAATGGGCAAAGCCTCTCCACATCCATCCTCCTCTGAAAACTGATTTCCATAGAGGGTCAGGAGCATCTCCCAGTTCTTCCGCCAGCCAGTCCATAAAATATACTTTCATCTCCTTAAATTTCTCCTCTTCTTGCTGGCTTATATCTCTAAGTTGATGGGGGTCCTCACGAAGATTGAAGAGTTCGTATTTTTTAATATGGTCCCATACTGGACGAGAAAGAGTGTGCACCAGAGCATAACCATCTTTCACAAACATCCTCTGGATAACCGCGGCATCCGTATTGACCACTATTTCCTTTCGAAAATCATCCCTTTCACCTTTAAGGAGGGGGAGCAGGGACTCACCGCATAAAGAAGAAGGAATCTCTATTTCTGCAAATTCCAGTAGAGTGGGCATTACATCAATATTCTGAGTATAAGCCTGAATTCTTTTACCCTTCGGTAATCCTTCTCCAACAAAGAGAAGGAGTAATTGACTTATATTCCGATAAGAACTGTAATGATCCCAGAACCCGTATTCACCAAAAGCTTCACCATGATCACTGGTTATTACCACCAAAGTGTCCTCTCTTATCCTTAGTTTTTCGAGATGGTGGAAAAGTTCTCCTATGCACTCATCAACATAGCGAATATTCGCATCGTAATGGGCCAGATTTTCTCGAGGATCCAGAGGATCTCCATCATCATGATGCTTCAGTTCATAAATTTTTTTAAGAATTGGATTTCTCTCAAAATATTCCATACTCGGTGCATACTCATTGTATTCTTCAGGAGAAAAAAGTTTTTTAAATTTATCCTTCCCCCTCTTGGAGTAAGGTGCATGAGGTTCCCAGTAGTGAAGGAAAAGGAAAAAGTTATCCTGGTAATTATCATCCAGCCATTGAATAGACTTCTCTGTAACTTCTTCTGCATCCCCACTTTGGAATCTCAATCCAGGAGGATAAATATACTGAAATCCTCTGACCAGCCAGGGACAAGGATAGAGAAGATTTGAGATCATTCCCGTCTGAAACCCAGCTTGAGAAAAACATTCAGCTAAAAGAGGATTGGGACAGATAAACTCTTCGCTGGTATTCCGGAATCCTATAATGCCATGTTTAATTCCTCTTCTCCCTGTAAAGAGTGAGGTATAGGATGAGGGAGTGGGAACATCTGAAGCATAATGATTTAAAAAGATCACTCCCTCACTGGCTAAGGAATCTAAAAAGGGAGTAACGGGTTCACGGGGTATGTTATACCCATAACACCCTACATGGTCCACATTCAGAGTGTCAATGGCAATTAAAATAAATTTTTTGAAATTTCTCATTGGATACCTCCTTTCTCTCTCACTCCACATAAACAGCTCCAGTTATCTCCTTTTTCAATCAGGAAGTGACCACATTTTTTGCACTTAAGGAAGGCCCCTCCACTTTGGACAATTTTACCTGTAAAAAGTGCCTGAACCTCCTCCAGCATTCTGGAAATAGAATTTTTGCCCCAAGGTAGAGATTCCACAACCAGAGGCACCTCCGTAGGGATTAAAGGGAGAATCTCATCCCAGGGAATGACCCCATAAGGGGGCTGCAAATGCTGATCTGACCATCCATTGTTATCGTTCAAATGCAGGATAAAAATTCTCTCCTTAAAATTAGTAAGCAAGTCCTTGAGATTACCTGTAAGATGAGCATGTCCAGTATCAATGCAGAGTCCCAGCCGGGGATGGAGAAAAGTTTGAAGAATCTTCCCAAGTATTTTCTCGTTGTCGCCCACATAACCTGGGGGGAGATTTTCTAAAGCAATTCTAAATCTATAAATTTCTGACCATCTCAAGAGTTCTTCTAAGCTTTTAAAAATATACTTTTCCCTCTCTTCCTCTTTTTCTCCCCTCTTAAGTTTCCCTCCTGGATGAAGGACAAAAATATATTCACCATTGGTAAAATCCTCAAGGAAAACCTTCAATTTAATGAGGGTGAGTTTTCTCTCTCGGGCATCGGGAGAAGAGATATCCATTCCTGAGGAGAGGGGAGCATGAAGAGAAACTATTCTGTGTCTTTCCTCTTTTATCCTCTCTTTCTTCTCAAATTTCAAATAAAAATCACCCCAGACTTCCCAGAATTCTCCCTCCTTCAATACTTTCTCATACTCTTCTTGTTCCAAGGATAAAACCAGTTTAAGCATTTTTTCCTTCCAGAAGTTTCTCTATTGCCCTTTCTACATCATCTACCATAACTTCCATCATACACTGATGAAGGAAAGGACATACCCGGTATTTGCAGGGAGAACATTTCACCTCCTTTTTAACTACACTAATTTTACCATAAAATGGGCGAGTTTTCTCCACTGGGGTTGGGCCAAAAATGGCCACTACAGGAACATCCAAAGCTATAGCTATATGGAAAGCTCCTGAATCATTAGTCACAGCGAGATTAGCCTGAGCAGTTATAGCCATTGCTTCTCTTAAAGAAGTTTTTCCCACAAGATTAATGACTGAAGGATAAATGTTTTCTATAATCTCTCCTAAAAAACATTCCCTTCTGCTTCCTAAAATATAAGGTTGGAAGCCGAATCTTTTTTGGAGCCGGTAAGCCAATTCTGCAAATCTTTCCACAGGCCATCTTTTAGCACTTCCATAGGCAGCTCCTGGGAAAAATGCTACAAAAGGTTTTTTCAATTTAAAAATTTCTCGGGATTTTTGGATCTCTTCAGAAGTAAGATACAATTGATACCCAGCTTTTTTTCCTTCCATTCCTAAGAACCGAAGTATCCCCAGATAATAATCCACTTGAGGCATTGTCTTCCAGTTAGGTGGCAAAGGAACAGGGTGGGTTAAAAGGATCCTTCTTCCGTCCGTAGCGTAGCCAACTCTCTTTTTAACACCTGATAAGAAAAATATTAGAGCGGAAGAAAAAGAGTTAGTAAAGAGTATTCCTAAATCAAATCTTTCTCTTATCCTATCTTTCCCAAGGATTAAGAAACCATCTACATAAGGGTTATTAAGGAAAACATCCTTAACCCTTGGATGAACCTGTAAATATAAAGAGGCGGGGGAAAAGTGTTTTTTGATAAGGGGAAGCAAAGAAGTGGAAATCACCGCATCACCTACCCAATTTGGAGTGCGAAGAATTATTTTTTCTCCCATGCTTTTGCATATTTTACGAAGACATAAAAAGCGGAAAGCACACACATGATTAAACCTGGGATGCCATCCAGGAACCCTCTTTTTATGAAAAACATCTTTATAAATTTAGCGGGAGGACGAAGGAGCAAATCAAAAAGAGTTGCTTTCCTTTTCTTCTTGATTTCTCTGGCTGCACAGGATGTATAAAAATTGAATTTTTCTAAGTAATGAGTAAGATCCCTGTAAGGAAAATGAAGCAGGAAGCCCCTTAAACTTCCCACTTCCCCTTCTACTATAGGAGAAGAACCCAGTTCCCTTTCTTTATACTTAGCCTTCCCTTTTTGAAACAGTCTAAGCACTTTGTCTTGAGCCCATACATGAAGGAGTCTCTTCCCCATAAATTCACTTATCCGGGGAAGGTAGTAACCATCCATTTTATTTTCTCTAACCACATTTTTTATTTCCTGTGCCAACTCTGGAGTAACCTCCTCATCGGAATCCACCACCAAAATCCAATTACCTTTGACTCTCTCAATAGCCCAGTTTAGCTGTTCTCCATAGTTGATATAAGGATGATGGAAAATACGAGAAGTATAGATTTTTGCAATCTCCAGCGTTTCATCAGTGCTTCCACTATCCACTATAAGAATCTCATCCGCAAACTGGACACTCTTTAAACACCTTTCTAAAGTCCTGGCTGAGTTATAAGTAAGCACAACCACACTCAAATACATCCTTTTTCCTTTAAAAGAGAGTAATAAAGGGATTTTGTTTCCTCTGCCATCCTCTCCATAGAGAACTTTTCCACTCTTTTTCTTCCCGATAAACCCATCTTCTTTCGCAATATCTCGTCTTTCAAAAGTTTAAGGAGGCTTTGTGACATTCTATCCACATCACCTGGTCTGGCAAGAAAACCATCCACCCCTTCCCTTACCACCTCTTTAATTCCCCCTACATCTGTAGCCACTATGGGAAGTCCAGAGGCCATGCCTTCCAAGATAGCATTAGGGAAACCCTCTCTTAAGGAGGGTAAAAAGAGTATATCAATCTTCTCGTAAAAAGAATTCATGTTTCTCATATAACCCATAAAAAGGAAATTTCCCTTCATACCTCTCTTCTCCACTTCCTTCCTCAAATATCCTTCCAGCGGCCCCTCTCCCAAGATTAAAAACTTTACTTGAGGAAATTTTTCTACAACCCTTTCACTAACTTTCACCATATCCTCAATACCCTTCTGTGGATGTATTCTTCCCACAAAACCAATTGTATCCCCTTTTTTCTCGTCAAATCGAGGGGTAAACTTTTCCAACTCCACACCATTATATATAACAGTAATTTTGTGGGAAGGGACTCCTATGGAAGAGTAAAATTCACCCACTTTATGTGAAACAACCACTACTCTATCTGTAAATTGAGCTAACTTTCGATCCAACCACCGCTGAAATTTCCCTTTCCATTCATCTACATTATGTTCCTGAGCAATAATTACTGGCACTTGGGCAATTAAGGCAGCAATCCGACCTGTGGTATTAGGTTTGTGAGTATGTGTATGTACTAAATGAAAAGATTTCTCTCTCATATATTTAACCAATCCCCTGAGACAGAGTGGGTCAAATTTGGAACGACGAGGAATGATTTTTAAATCTTCCACCACCCTTAAAAAATCTTTCTCCAGTCTCCCGGAGGTAAAAGAAACTAAACTCACAGAAAAATCATCTGAAATATAAGGGATTAGACTTAGAAGTCTTCGCTGAACTCCTCCACCTCCTAAATTATGTAAAATTCTTAACACCCGTATCTTTGTCTGTGCCATTTTTTCATCTCTTCTAAAATGGAATAAGGAGCCTTCACTGTCCCTAAGAGCAATCTCTCTTTATTTTCTCCATGGCAATCTGAACCAGCACTTAACAAAAGATGATATTTTTCAGCATAGAAAAGAAACTTTAGGGAAGGAGTTGTGCCATTTTCAGGAAAGTAAACTTCTAAACCTTTAATTCCTTCCTTTACCATTTCTGGAATAACGATTTCTGGTTTATCGAGGTACTGAGGATGAGCCAATACAGGTATCCCTTTAGCTTTCTCAATAATCTCCACAATTTCTCTCCCCCTCTTTCTACGAGAAGGCACATAGGCAAGTCCACCCTCATTCAGATATTTTTCAAACGCCTCGTCCAAATCCTTTACCCATCCTTTCTCCACCATGATGCGGGCTATCAACAATCTACCCGGTACTTTACCCCGATAAAAATTTTCCATCTTTTGAGGGGTTATCACCATTCCAAGATTTTCAAGTTTTTTAAGTATTTCCTTGACTCTTCTTTCTCGTTCCCTTACCCTTTTCTCAAGAGTTTCTTGCAATTCTTTATCTTTCCAGTCAACAAAAAGCCCCACAACATGCACTTCCTCACCACAGCAATCACAGGATAGTTCCACCCCTGCAATAACCTCCACTCCTTCTTTTTCCCCTTCAGCCAAGGCCTCTTCTACCCCTTTTACCGTATCATGGTCAGTTATGGCTATGGCAGATATTCCTTTTTCTCGAGCAAGTCTAACCACCTGCGAAGGTGTGAATGAACCGTCGGATAAATTGGTATGAATATGAAGATCCACAAATTTGTCACTCATAATAGATTCTCCTTACTCTTCTGCTGATTTGAGAAACAATCTCATGGGGTATTGTCTTAAGTAATTCAGCCATTTCCTCCACTCTTATTTCCTCTCCCAATACAGTTACACTATCTCCTATTTTAACCTCAACTCCCTCATCCATTTCTACCATCATTTCATCCATACATACCCTACCTACCACGGGATACTTTTTCCCTTTAAACATTACCTTACCTCTATTGGAGAGAGCTCGTGGGTATCCATCCCCATATCCCACACCCAAAATTACTATTTTACAATTTCTTGAAGTGAAATAGGTCAGGCCATAACTTATACCCTTCCCTGCTTCTGTTTTCTCAACACCGATAACTGATGCCTTCCAACTTAGGGAAGGTTCGATTTTTATACTCTTCCTAACCCTTGATGAGGGATAGTATCCATAAATCATAATTCCTGGCCTCACCATATCCATATAAGATTCGGGGAAATTCAGAATTCCTGCACTGTTGGCCATATGCCATAAAGGAATATTAATACCTTTTTCCTCTACTTTTCTCTTTATCCCTTTAAATCTCCTTATCTGGTCCCAAGTAAATTCCTCATCCTCATCTGCGGAAGGGAAATGAGTGTAAATTCCTTCTACAAAAAGTGAAGGAGAGGAAATAACTTCTTCTAAAACCCTAAAAATTCTTTCTTCTCGTATACCACCTCTCCCCATCCCTGTATCCACATATATATGAAGGGGAATTTTTTTATTGCTCTTCTTCCCAAGTCTCTCCAGCCACCTAATTTGTTCTTCAGAAGTCAGTGAGGGTGTAATTTTATAGGAGAGGATATTCTCTTCTTCTCCAGGGAGGAAGCCATTAAGCAAAAGAAGTGGAACCTTAATGCCATTCTCCCTTATTTCTGCTCCTTCTTCCCAACGAGCAATACCCAGATAATCTACTCCTTCTTCAGCAAGTAATCGCGCCACCCTCACCAGCCCATGTCCATAGGCATTAGCTTTAACGGGTACCAGAATCTTTCTTCCTCCAGTCTTCTCCCTTACTCTCTGAAGATTTGTTTTTATACAGCCAAGTCTAATTTCCAACCATGTAAAAGAAGCCATATTTAATTCCAAAAAAGGGTTCAATACCTCTCTTTAAGGGGAATTATACCATTTATAGAAGTCATTAGTGGCTATACGTTCGACGGAAAGGGATAAGTAAACAGAAGGATTGGACAGGAAAAGTTTTTGGTTCAGTTTATGAAGAGGGGGAATTTTGGTCCTAAGGTCAGAAATGGCTATATTCTTTAAAATTTGAGTGGCGGTTCACTTAACTGTTATAATCAGAAAAATTGTGAAGGAAATCCGAATTTATCCTGAACACAGGAGGGGAAAAATATGAGTAAAAGAGGCTGGTTAAGGGTATTATTATTCGGTGTGAGTCTCCTCTATTGTAGCAAGATGGAGTCGGCTGAGATCAAGGTTGAATCCAGAATATCCAAAGTTACCGTTTATCCTGCTTCCGCCTTAATCAACCGAACAGCTTCTTTAAAGTTAAAAAGAGGAGAATATGAGATTGTTTTTGCAGATATAGTTCCGGAAGTGGATGAAAACTCTCTGCGGGTTTACGCATCGGGTGAGGCTGAAGTTAAGCTGTTCGGAGCACAACTCAGGAAGGAGTACTTAGAAGAAGTGCCTGCTGAGAAGATCAAACGACTACAGGAAGAAATCCAGAACTTGGAGGATGAGGTGAAGGCTACAGAGAACTTTAAGAAGCTCCTTTTAGAAGAAAAAAATTTTTTAGACTCCATAAGACTATTCTCGCACCACCAGATACCTCAGGACTTGGTCACCAAGATGCCTTCACCTGAGGATTTGGAAAAAATACTTAAATTTCTGGATGCAAAACTCAAGGAGAATTATTCCCGCCTTATGGAGGCTGAATTTTCCATAAGAGAAAAGAAGAAAAAGATCGATGTTTTAAAGAGACAATTAAATCAAATCCGGGGACCGGTCAGGAAATTAAAGAGGTCGATTGTGGTGGAACTTCAGGTATTGAAAGGAGGAAATTTAGACCTCTCTGTTTCTTATATGGTAAGAGGCGCTTCTTGGAGACCCATCTATGATGCTCGTGCTTCTTTTGAAAAAAACGAAGTTGAATTAGTCTTTTACGGTATTGTGAAACAAACCACTGGAGAAGACTGGGAAGATGTGGAGATTATCCTCTCCACAGCAAAGCCTGTCATTGGAGGAAGGATGCCCTATGTTTCTCCCTGGTTTTTAAGACCTTATCAGCCAATAGCAAGGATAAAAGGGTTAAAAATGGAAGCTCCTATGTATCAAAGGAGGGCATTTGAGGAAGAGATAAGACCCGGAGAGGGAAGAAGGCCTGAGGTAGAATATGCCCGAGTGGAAGAAAAAGGTATTGCGGTTGTATATAAACTTGCCCGCAAGGCAACGGTTAAGTCTGATGGTTCGGAACATAAATTGCCTGTATCTTCCCAGATCTTAAAAGCAAAGTTTGAATACTCGACCTATCCCCGGTTATCTCCTTTTGCTTATCTCGGTACCCGGGTAACTAATAGTTCCAAGCTCCAGTTGCTTGCGGGAAGGGTTAATATATTCTTGGAAGGAGACTTTGTTGGTTCATCCAGTATCGATAATATAGCTCCTGGAGAGGAATTTGATCTGTATTTAGGAGTAGACGAGAATGTGAAGGTAAAAAGGGAATGTTTAGAGAAGAGAGTGGATGAAACCCTAATTGCTGGGATACCTTCACGAACTAAGCGTATTACTCTCAAATATAAGGTTTCTGTGGAGAATTACAAATCCAAAACAATAAATGTGAGATTGTTTGAGGCAATGCCCGTTTCTCAGGATGAGCGCATCAAAGTAAAGATAAAGGATGTGAGCCTTCAGCCGGATGAGAAGGATTGGAAAGACAGAAAAGGGGTTTGGCTCTGGAAACTGAAATTAGAGCCCAAAGCAAAGCAGGAGATATTTTACACACTCCTGATCGAGCACCCCCGCGATATGCAGGTGGAAGGTTTGTAAGACTCAACTTTGAAACCCTGATTTCTGAAAATGGCATGAATAAAGGGATTGGGAGGAAGGGTCATTACAGGCAAGGACCCTGGGAGGAAACTTTTATTTTCCTACTTACAGAAATTAACTCTTGAGAATTTTTAGCGGAAACTCTCAAAGTTGAGATATAATAAAGAAAGGGGTGATTATATGATAAAAATGATAAAAGAAAAAGCGTATCATTGTGGTTTAGATGACACAATAGACATAATGCAAGAAATAGCAATAAAAAAGAATAAAATAAAATCTATTTTTGAAATAGAAGTTTTAAAAGTTTTGAAAGAGTTTAATAAAAAATACGGGACAAAATTTACACTGTATCTTTTTTATGAAAAAGAAAACTTTAAATTATCTGATATGCCAGATGATTTTAAACCAGAATGGGAGGAAAATTCTGATTGGCTTAGATTATCTTTTCATGCCCGGACTAAAAAAATTCCAGATGCTCCTTATAAAAATGCAAGTTATGAAGTAGCGAAGCAAGATTTCTGGTTGGTGAAGAATGAGATATTGAGATTTGCAGGAGAATCTGTTTGGGATAATTATCCACGAACTCATTATTGGACAGGTTCTTTGGAGGCAGTAAAAGCTTGGAGAGACTGTGGAATAGACGGATTATTTTATAGCTATCCTGGTTATCCGGCTCTTTTTTTCGATGAAGAACGACTCAAAAAATTGTGGAATGAAGATTTTTATTATGATAAAAACTTAGGTCTTATATTTCTCCCCACAAATATTAATCTTATAAGATCAAAAGAAGAGATTAGTAAAAGATTGAAAAAACTCAGAAACAATAGAATAATTGAAGCTTTTTGTGATGATTATAATCTTTTAGAATTAAAAGAAAATATGGAGATGGTTATAAAATGGTGTATAGAGAATAAATACGAACCTGCCTTTTACGAAGAAGTTTTTAGGAAAGAAAAAAACTCGTGTTAAGAAATAAAGTTAATTTAACTCAACTTTGACACCCTGATTTCTGAAAATG
>JAGGYA010000015.1 GCA_021162785.1 Candidatus Calescibacteriota bacterium | reverse complement strand
TCCAGATTCCCCCTTCTCACCTCAAAAGCAGAGAATCCCTCTGCTTTTAAGGTATCTTTCAGGCTCCGGAAAGCCTTCCAGGGGTCAACAGCCTGCCCACAAGTGAAAATATCCACGGCTGCATATCCGAACTCTGGCCAGGTATGGATGGAGAGATGGGATTCTGCAATAACTATTACTCCACTTACTCCATGGGGAGAAAAGGGATGAAAAAAAGAACCAAGAATGTGAGCACCACTGGCAATGGCTGCTTCTTTCATTGCTTCTTCTATTCTGGACAGGCTGTTGAGAACTTCAGCATCACAGTTGTAGAATTCCCCCAGAATGTGTCTTCCCAGTGCCTTCAACTTCTCCCCTCCTTTCTGGCAGGTTCCTTAATTTACAAAACCTCCCTACCTTTCAGGTAGCGTAATTTTACCAGAAATCTTTTCAAATTTTTCATTTTTTCTCTAAATTTTTCCGCTATCTGGCAAGGGAAAGAGTCCCCAGAAGGTATTTTATATCTTCATCTTCAAACTCTACTTTAATCCCTATTAAAATAAAAGATTCGTCTAAGAGATTCTCTCCTCCTAAGAATACCCTTAAATTTTCAGAGATTGGATAGTATACTCTACCCCTCAGATAAAAAGGCTTAACATCTTCTTTATAAGCACCTTCTATCTCCCAAATCCACTTACCTTTCTCCCATTCTAAACCCAGGCCACCACCTGTTCCTAACCATCCTCCTTTAACGCAAAACCCTTCCCTAATTTCCTTCCCTATCTCTGCACGAAAAAGCGGGGTGTTATCCCACATGTCCATTCCACCTCCCACCAGATAATACTTTCCTTCTCTTGGCTGAATTTTTATATATCCCAAATGCTCCATTCCTCCTTCTTCCCAACTATACCCTCCTTCATAACCCCAAAATGTTTTCACCCTCTTTATTTTTTCTACAATTTCTTTTGTCTCTTTCATTACCTTTTGAGTGGAGGCAAGTGTGCTTTTAACTTCCCCATACATCTCTTCAGAGGAAAGCAGTTTACCAACGGTTCCTTTCCCCTCTTTTACTCTGCTGGTTATTTCCTTTAAATCTTTAAGAAATGGTGTGACTTCCTTTCTCCAATCCTTGATCATACTCTCAGCTTCTTTTCCTGCATTAGAAATATTCTTAACCGCTTTCTCTGCCTGTGCCAGAAGATTTTTGGCTCTCTCATACATCTCTTCATCTTTAAAAAGTCTCCCCACCGTGCCTTCTCCCTTCTTCACTCCTTCTGTTAATTCTTTAAGCGAAGTTAAAAGTGCAGAAAATTTATCCCCTACTTCGCTTATTTTCTTGAAAGAGGAAGTGAGATTTTCTTTATTTTCTTCTAACCAGTTGGATAGACCTGAGATGAGTTTATCCACTTTCTTTACAGCAGCCAGAATTTCCTCCCCTAATTCTGTCGCACGATCCACTATTTCCTCTACCCTGGGAGGGTTCTTCCCCTTTACCACACTCCCCGGTTTTAGAAAGGGAGCCTCAGGAGATCCCATACTTATACTCACTAATTTCCCTCCCATTATGGATACATTTGCAATAGTGAATACGGAGTCCTTCTTTATAGGCGTGCCTCTTTTAACCCAAACAGTCACCACTATTTTATTCCCAGAAAACTTAACATCCGTAACTTCACCCACTTTAACTCCAGCCAGCCTCACTTCATCTCCTACTCTTAATCCAGCTACATAATCAAAGGTAATGTAATAATAATATCCTTTTCGGAAAGGCTTTATTTTGCCCACTAAAATTGTGAGGAAAAGAAGAAGTGCCAATCCAAGAAGGAAGAACACACCTACCTTCCTCTCAACATTTACCATCACACTCCCTCCTCTACAGGAATAGGTCCTTTATGCGACCCTTCAATAAATTGTTTTACTAAAGGATTACTGGTCTTTCTAATTTTTTCCACTTTATCAATCTCCACAATTCTTCCATCGTAAAGTAAACCTATTCTGTCCCCTACCAAAAAAGCGCTTTTCATATCATGGGTCACTACAATGGAAGTGGTCTTTACTTTTTCTTTAAGATCCATTATCAACCTGTTAATAGCAGAGGCAGTGATAGGATCCAGACCAGTAGTAGGTTCATCGTAAAGGATTATCTCTGGTTCCATGATTAAAGCCCGTGCTATCCCCACCCGTTTCTTCATTCCCCCAGAAAGGTCTTCAGGATAAAGATCTTCCACCTCCTTTAGACCTACCAAATGGAGCTTTTCTCTCACACGGTTTTGAATCTCTTCCTTGGAAAGGGTAGTATTTTCAACAAGGGGTAAGGCCACATTTTCTGCTACAGTTAAGGAATTCAACAAAGCAGAAGACTGAAACACAATCCCAAATTTCTTCCTTAACTCCTCCCATTCCCTTTCATTAAGAGAAGATGTATCTTTTCCCAAGATGGTAATTTTGCCACTATCAGGGGTAAGCAAACCAATGATTAGTTTTAAAAAAACACTTTTTCCACAACCGCTTCTCCCTATAATTACCACCGTTTCTCCTCTAAAAACTTCTAAACTTAATCCTTTAAGAACCTTTTTCTCTCCAAAACTCTTGTGAAGATTCTCCACAATAATTACTTTTTCCTCCTCCATTTTTAATACAAAAGATGAGTCACTACATAATCAGCCATTAATATCAAAAGAAAAGATATAACCACTGCCCGTGTAGTTGCTTCACCTACCCCCCTTGCACCACCTTCTGTATGAAAACCTTCAAAACAACTCACCAGTCCAATTATTAATCCAAAAACCAAAGCCTTAACAAGTCCATTCCCTATATCCTTTAATGTAACAAATTTTGCAATTCCTTCTAAATAAGGATAAAAACGAACATTTAACTGCACACGTCCTATGAGAAAACCTCCCATAATCCCTGTCACATTTGTATACACGGTAAGTATAGGCATTATAAGAAGGGAAGAAATCATCCGAGGGACTACTAAGAATCTAATCGGGTTAATGGCCATGGCTTTCAAAGCATCAATTTCCTCAGAAACTTTCATGGTTCCAAGTTCAGCTGTCATAGATGCACCTACCCTTCCTGCTACTATAAGGCCAGTTAAAACTGGACCTAATTCTCTGGTTAATGAAGCTGCTACAATTGCTCCTAAAGCTTGAGTAGCTTGAAACTTGAGGAGTTCATGGCCTGCTTGAAGTGCCAGAACCATACCTGAGAAAATTGCCATAAGGGAGACCACTGGGAGGCTACCTATACCCATCCGATATATCTGGTTAAAAGTCTCTTTTCTCATTTTAAAAGCGTTTTTCATCCAGTAAAAAGTATGGAAAAGGAAGATTAACATCTCTCCCGCCCGAGTAAGTAATACCAAAAATCTATTCACTTCTCTTTACCTTCCTCTCTAAATACTTTATAACCTCATTTAACTTTTCATCCCCACCCTTTAAGTCTTTTAACTTCTTCAAATATTTTAATGCTTCAGCATATTTCTTTTTTAATCTTAAAAGACCTGCTAAATCCCAGTAAGCAGGATATATCTTGGGATCCAATTCTAAGGCTCTCTTAAATTCTTTAATTGCTTCATCAATCTTTCCCTGTAATTTAAGAACCAGACCCAGATTAGCATGAGCAGTAGGATGGTAAGGATTTAATCTCAGCATCTCTTCCAAATAAAGTTTTGCACGATCCAGTTCTCCCTTTTTTAAGTAGAGTGCACCTAAGTTGAAATCAAGTTCTGCATAGTGAGGAGCCAGTTTCTTCAAATGCAAATACTCCTTAAGTGCTTCATTCACATTTCCTGTCACAGCATAGGCATAAGCTAAGCGATACCTACATCTTAACTCGTAGGGATCCCAGACCAATGCCTTTAAATACTCTTTAATTGCTTCATTCCATACTTCTCTATTTCTCAACTCAATTGCCTGTCGGAGATGAATTTGGGCAATATTGGGTTTTACCCCTGCAGAAAAAAACCAAAATCCTCCTGCTAAAGCAAATAATGTAAGGTAGAAAGTAAATTGCCCATGGGGAATACTTACGGGAAATTTTCTTTCCTTTACCTTTTTATTTCCTACTTGGAGAAAGGCAAGAAAGGTAAAGAAAAGTATACTGGAAGAAGCGTACCGCAGATTTACTCCGAAAAGATTATTCACCAATAAAGCTGTAGCTCCACCTATCAATCCAGAAGTTAAAAATTTGGGGAGAGAGTTATCTTTTTTCAACCCTTCTTTAAAGGAGAAAAATACCAGAAGTAAAAAGGTTACCAGACCTATAATCCCTGTTTCACTCCATATTTCCAGAAGTTCATTATGTGCATGGTCAGTAGCATTTACTGCATGAGGATTAAGAAAATATTCCGGCAACCGATAATTTGGATAAATTATCAAAAAGGTCCCTGGCCCCCATCCACCTATGGGTCTCTTCTTTATCATCCTCCAAGTCCCCTGCCAGATTTTAACTCTAATCCCTAAGGTCCCCTTTTCCAAATCTTCCTTTAAAGTATTTTTAATTTGGGGGTAATGAGTGGCTAATAAATAAATTCCCAGGAAGAAAATAACACCTATGCTCCCCCAGGTTAACCATTTCCTTTTTCCTTTAAAGAAGAGGCGTCGATAAATCAGGAAGAGAACAAACAAACCACCTAAAACTCCTATTCCTCCCGCTCTACTCCTGACCACATAAATAAGAAACAGAGAAAGAAAGGAAAGAGAAAAGGGAATTAATCCATAAAACTTCTTCTTTTCTACCAAGAGATGAAGAGAAAAAAGGATGGAAAGAGGGAATAAAGCACAGAGATAGCCTGCAAAAAAATTGGGATTTCCAAAGGTGGAGGCAATATCTAAATCTCTCACACGATAATAATAAATTGTCTCTTTGATGATTAGAAGATAATAAGGGAGTAATAAAACACCTGATAAAACATAAGGACGAGCAAAATTTTTAAATCCCAAAATTAAGAGGAAGAAAAAAAGGAGATAGGTAAAGTAAGCCTGGATATACTTTATGCTAATAAAAGGATAGGGAGAAAAGATTGTCCCCAACAAAAGCCAGAGACTCAAAAATCCTGCTGATTTCAGAGCAGAATTCAGGGGTATTTCCCCTTCCCCCTTAATCTCCCAAATGGAAAAAAGGTAAAGGAGGGATACCAAAATGAAAAACTGGGCTTGGGAAAGTTTGATTAAAACATAATTATAGGCAGGAGGTAATTGAATAAAAGGCATTATAAAAAGGGAAAAGAGAAGAAGAAACTGTAAAGTCAAAGTGTATCTTTTCTCTAATAAAGCATTATCTTTCAATTTTCGACTCTTTTCTCTACTACCACTGCACGGGTAGGAAAATCTATAATCCTACTAACTCTTAAACCCTCCTCCTCATTAAGAACTTCTTTCTTTGCCTTTTCCACCGGAAAGTTATAAATTCCAGCTTGAAAATGCATATGGGTAAGTATAGAAGTTCCGGGAGGACCATTGTAAACACAGAAATAATGTGGTGCATTCAAAACAAACTCTGCCATAACTTTAAGAGCAGGTAGATCGATATACTGATAAATATGTTTCCGATTCACAATCACCAGATGATGATCATAGTAAGGATAGGGATTAGCGGAAAGAATATATCCGTTCCAGGGAATATCCTCTCGACCCTCTTCTTTAATACAGTAAGGGCAAACCTCTTCACCTTTCTTCCTCTTCTCCACCTTACTTTTACTAACTATGGTCTTCCTCAGGGGATTATATTGAACCTCAATCAACCCTCCTTTAAAAACTTTACTCTCTATCCCTTCCAAACATTCCTTTTTAATAAATCCATTTTCTATTCCTTTCCTCCATAATCTATCTATAACCTCCTCCAGACCTTTAAAACTGGTATTGAATTCTTCTGGAGAAGTATCGATCTCTTTACTTAATTCTTCATATAAGGGTTTTAGATCCTCATGGGTGGAACTCACATAATCCAAAGCTTCCCAAACATTCTCAAAAGTGGAGAATTCATACACATCCCTATCCACAGTAATGACAAACCCGGCCATTTCTGAAGAGCCTGGTTTAATTGTTTTATCGGGGTCATTAAAATGTCTCACATAATTTATGGGAAGTCTTGTCCAGCGGGGAAAAATATAAGCAGTTAAACTTTTTCCTCTCTTTTTCACAATTACATTAATTATCTTTGTCCTTTCATTACCTTCCATCCATTGAATGATCCCATAGGCAGTGGTAAGGAATCCCATTTTTGAGTTTCTTATATATTATTTCTTTTTTTCTGAATTAAGTGCTAAATGAGTGAGGGAAAGGGCAATAGCAAAAAGCAATGAGTAAGAGGAAAAACGTAAAAAGGTTAATGGATAAGCAGGGAATCCTAACCAGGAAAATCTCAAACCACCAATTTTCTGAATAATCCCTACCAAAAGACTGAGAAGAGAGAAAAAGTAACACAACCCTACAAGCTTCCCAAAACCTTTCATCCTTTATTCACCTCCTTTCTGTAATTTGCATGCTTCCACCGTATTCCTGAGAAGAATGGCGGTAGTTACCGGCCCCACACCCCCAGGCACAGGTGTAATGAAGGCAACTTTCTCCACAGCCTCCTCAAAAACCACATCTCCGACAATTTTAAATTTCTTCTTCCCTTCTTCATCTAAGACAGGGACACGATTAATTCCAATATCAATAACTACCGCTCCTTCTTTTATCATATCCCCCTTTATGAGACCAGCCTTTCCCACCGCCACGATTAATATATCCGCCCGCCTGGTGTGGAAAGCAAGATCTCTGGTAGCAATATGGCATACCGTAGGGGTGGGTGCTTCATATAAGGATTCTAAAAGCATTAAAGTGAGAGGTTTCCCCACTATTTCAGAATGGCCTACTACCGTAACTTCCTTCCCCTTTAGTGGAATCCCTGTAGATTCAAGCAATATCATAACCGCTTTAGCAGTACAGGGGACTAACTTTCCCCTCCCGTAAACCAGAAGCCCCATATTATAAGGATTAACTCCTTCCACATCCTTCTCTGGTGAAATTTTCAACTGGATATCCCTAACATTGAGATGCTGGGGAACCGGCACTTGAATGATTATGCCATTTACTCTTTCATCTCGATTGAGTCCCTCAATAAACTCCACTACCTCCTGCTGATTCATATTCTCGGGAAGTTCATGAAGCGTATACTCTATACCTACCTCTTCTGCACTTTTCCTCTGATTCTTCACATAGACCCGGCTTGCAGGATTCTCACCTATCATTACCGAGTGCAAGGAAGGGAAAATGCCTTTTTCTTTAAGTCGAGCAACTTCCTCTTTAATTTCTTCCTTAATCCCCTCTGCTATTTTTTTTCCATCGATTATCTGTGCACCCATTTTTCCTCCTCCTTAGTCTTTAAATCTATATTTAAAGAGAGTGTAAAGAGCAATAAATCCATCTCTCCAAGTGATTTTCTTCCCTTCTTCATATCCTCTCCCATTATAACTTATGGGTACCTCCCACACACGATATCTTCTTTTCAAAATCTTGGCAGTGATTTCTGGCTCTATTTCAAAACCTTGCGCTTTTAATGGAAGATTCTTTATCACCTCACTGCGAAACATTTTATAGCAAGTCTCCATATCTGTAAGTGTGGTATTGTAGAGAAAATTGGTTACCAAATTAAGAAAAATATTCCCTATGAGATGCCAGAAAAGAAGAACCCTGTGGGGACCTAAAAACCGGGACCCATAAACCACATCTGCTTTACCTTCCAATATGGGTTTCATCAACAGAGGATAATCTCGAGGGTCATATTCAAGATCCGCATCTTGGAAAACCACCAGATCTCCGGTTACTTCTTTAAGTCCTCTGCGGATGGCACTTCCTTTACCCTCATTTTTCTCCTTAAATACCACTTTTAATTCTGGATATTTATTTTTAATCCTTTTAAGGATCTCAGGGGTAGCATCAGTGGAACCATCGTCAACTACAATAATCTCTTTCTCTACTTCAGGAAGTTCCACCCTACAGACTTCTTCAATGAGTTTCTCTACAGTTTTTTCCTCATTAAAAACCGGGATAATGATGGAAAGCTTCAATTTTCCTCCTCGTAATCTTTTGCTTCTTCGATAAGTAAAATAGGTATTCCATCCTTAATCGGATAATATTTCTTACACTTTTTGCATATCAATTTATCATCTTCCAGAATCAGATCTCCCTTACACTTAGGACAGGCTAAAATTTCTAAAAGTTTTTCGTCCATACCACCCTCCTTCACCCTCTATTTTACCAATCTAACATTAAAATTTCTCTTGACGCTTTACTTTCCCCTTCCTACAATGGAAAAAATGGGCAGTGAAATTATCTTAGAGGAAATAATCCCTTCTCATTATCTTCGCACCCTCTCCCATGCAGTCTTTAAAACCTTTGGATATACACCTTTTCTTGTAGATAAAAAGGGAGAAACAATTTGGGAACCAGAACCCCTGGACTTCTATACAGAGTGGCTTCTTTCCTCTCGGGATGGGGAATCTATTTATAGGTCAGCCATTAAAAATATCGTTGAGGAAGCAAAAGAAAAGGAAGCATTAGCAATAAAAAAGGTTATCCCTGGACTGGAGATCTTGGCTATTCCCATTGAAACAGAAGAAGAAATCTTGGGTTATTGGGTGCTTACCTACCCAGTAAGAATAGACTCAATAAAAGAAGCCATTGAAGAACTAACCACTCTCCTTCATAAGGAGGAAGAAGAAATCAAAGAGGCCTTAGAAAAGAAAGGAGAGTTTCCTGAAGGGCGTAAAATGGAAATGGTTGAACTCCTCTATTCCATTACCGACCTGCTTGCCCGTCTGGGCACCACAGCTCACTACCTCCGGAAAAACTTCTCTTATCTCTCTTTAATTATGAAAGTAGCGCGAGTTCTTGCAGAAAGAAAAACTCTGAGGGATGGTCTTGAGAGCTTAGGAAAAACATTGCAGGAAACACTGGATATTGATGGAGGATTTGTAAGAATTTTAAGAGAAGGGAGAAAACTCTATTTTCTAATGAGTTGGGGGAAACAGATACTTCCCAGATTTACTTTAGAAGTAGGCCAGCCTCTCTCCGGAACAGTTGTTAGAAGTGGCAAGCCTATAAATATTGAAGATATAGAAAGCTCTCCTTTCTCCCAGTTAAGGGAACTCTGCGGATTAAAAGGAGCTATCTTAATTCTTCCCTTAAAAGCAGAAGGAGTCACTGTAGGTACCCTTGGACTCTTACGACCTCACCCATTTTCTTCTGAAGAAGTAGATATGCTTACCGCCTTGGGTGCAGAAATTGGGACTTTCATAGAAGCTCTACATACCCGGGGAGAACTTGAAAGAACCATCATAGGTATCATTCAATCCTTAGTAAAAGCAGTAGAGGCAAAAGACCCTTATACAGCTAAACACTCAGAAAAAGTGACTCACTATGCGGAACTTTTAACGAAAGAAATGGGGCTACAAGAAGAAGAAAGGGAAATTATAAGAGATGCTTGCCTTCTCCATGATATTGGAAAAATAGGGATAAGTGAAAACATCTTGAGAAAACCAGCAAAATTAAGCAATTGTGAATGGGAGATAATGAAAAGCCATCCAGTTATGGGAGAAGAGATACTTAAACCTTTACCCACTTTAAAACCTGTCCTCCCCCTAATTCGTCATCATCATGAACGCTGGGATGGGAAGGGATATCCAGATGGTTTGAAAGGGGAGGAAATTCCTTTAGGTGCAAGAATTATTGCTATCTGCGATGCCTTTGATGCAATGACTTCTCTAAGGCCTTACCGAAAACCTTTGAGTAAAGAAAAAGCCCTCAAGGAAATAGAAAAAAATAGTGGGACTCAATTTGATCCAAAACTTGTGGAAATTTTCCTTAAGATTTCTCCTTCCCCTCTCTCCGGATAGCGGGAATACTTTCAGCAATCATCCAGATTTCCAGGAAAAATATGAGAAGTCCAATGATGAAGAGATGCCATGCACTTTTAAAGAAATTTTTAAGGTTCAAAATGAGTGCCCATCCAGTCATCACTACCATAAAAAGAAAAGGTATAAAGGAAATATAGGGAGGCACTTTCTTACGGAAAAGATAAACCGTAATAATGAGAAGGGCAAGACCAGCAAGAAGTTGATTTACTGTCCCAAATAAAGGCCATAGAATAAGTGCTCCCTTTCCCCCTTTCTGTGCAAAAGCCAGAGCTAAAGCAGTAAACACTGCTACCAAAGTGGCAGGATGTCTGCGGGTGAGAAACTGAAGTTTTGTCCCTGAGGAAAGTTCACTTATCACATATCTCTGAATACGTGTGGCAGAATCCAGTGTAGTAGCAGCAAAGGATACTAAGAAAACACCAAAAATTGTGGCAGAGAGTTGAGGTGGAATATGAAGAACAGAAAGCATATTCACTGCACCAGTAACAAAAGCAGAAATCTTTGAATTGAGTCCTTTAGCAGCCTGCCAGGATGAATAAAAAGTTTTCCAAGCTTCCGTTCCATAAATTCCTCCTTTTATCCCCATCCCTATACCACCCATCACTGCTGTCAATACAAGAACTGCCAAAGCTCCTTCAAGAAGCATCCCTCCATAACCCACAAACTGAGCATGAGATTCAGAATCCAGCTGTTTAGAAGATACACCAGAACTCACCAGAGAATGAAATCCAGAGATAGCCCCACAGGCTATCACCACAAAAAGAAATGGCCAGATAGGGGGAGCCCCTTGAGGATGCAAATTAAATGCAGGAGCAACAATAGGAGGATGAGAAAAGACCAGACCCAGGAAAAGGAGGAAAAGAAGAACTATTAGCTCATGAGAATTTATGAAATCTCTTGGCTGAAGAAGTTTCCAGACCGGTAGAGTTGAGGCAATATAGCAGTAGGCAAAAAGTATTAGCATCCATACCTCCACCCCTGTGAGGAATCCCACCTTCGGCATTTTAAGCGGGGGTAAAAGATATGCCCCCATAAAAATGGTGATATACAGAAGAACAAGCGCCACGATACTTAACCCCACAATATTCTTCCCTTTTCTGTGAACCATATATCCCAGCCACAGTGCTATAGGAACCTCCATCCAGATAGGGAAAACAGCCTGAGGATACATCTGAAAGAGAATGGCAATTATAAGCGCAAATATGGCAATCACTATCCACAATTCGAAAAAGATAATGGAAAGGAAAAGATACTTCACCCGTGGGGAAACCAGTTTACTGGCAATCTCGCCAATAGATTTACCTTCGTGTCTTAAAGAAACCACAAGTGCACCAAAATCATGAACCGCTCCCATAAAAATACTTCCCAAAACCACCCATAAAAGTGCAGGAACCCAACCCCAGATTATTCCTATAGCTGGCCCAAGAATGGGACCAAGACCAGCAATAGAGGTGAAATGATGTCCAAAAACTACTTCTTTACTTGAAGGAACATAATCATGGTCATCATTGAAAATGTGAGAGGGGACAGGACGAGAAGGATCGATTCCAAAAATCTTTCTTGCTAAAAACTTCCCATAAGTATGGTATGCCAAAAGATACCCAACAAAACTAAAAACCCCTATAAGGAGTGAATTCCACTGCATCGCTAAATTATAACACCACCTATAAAAATCCCAAAATAATTGACTTTTTCATATTTAAAATGATATACTCCCCATACTGAAAGGGGGTGAGGAAATGAATATTCAGAAAGCTGTGCTTGATGTGGTTGAGAAAGGAACTTCCACCCGAGTGGTGAATACACTAATTAACATGGCTCTAAGAAACCCAAGGACTCGGAAAGCCCTGCTTAGAGCTACGGAAAAAGCCATTTATCATGCAGCAATTAACGGGCCTTCCCGACCTCGTCGAGTTTACCTGGACAGATATTACTTAGGAAGAGCTCTTTTAAACTCAATACACCGGGCATTTTCTTCCGGGCATTTATCTTCAGAGGTAATTAATAAATTAGCCCATGTATTCTTCGGTAAAATACTCCTCACCGGGATTCATACTCGCAGGAAATTCTTCCAAGAACATGGATTCCAGCCTCCTTCCTTCGTTACCATTTCTCCTACCAATATCTGTAACCTCAAATGTATAGGCTGTTATGCAGGAGAAGTATACGAGAAGCACACTCTGGATTATGACATTTTCAACCGGATCATCCAGGATATGAAAAAAGAATTTGCTGCCTACTTCTTTGTAATCTCAGGAGGCGAACCCTTCATGTATAAAAGTAAGGGGAAGAATCTCCTGAATATCTTGGAAGAAAACCAGGATGCCTATTTTATGGGATACACCAATGGAACACTTATAAACAAGGAAATAGCTAAGAGACTGGCACAACTCGGTAATTTTACTCCTGCAATTTCCGTGGAAGGTTTTGAAAAAGAAACCGATGGAAGAAGAGGAAAAGGAACTTTCAAAAAAATCATGCAAGCAATGGATTATCTTAAAGAAGAAGGCGTCCTATTTGGAATATCCGTCACTCCCTGCAGACACAATGCAGATCTATTACTTTCCGACGAATTTATCGACTTTTACTTTAACAAAAAAGGTGTCTTTTATATATGGTACTTCCAGTACATGCCCATAGGAAGGAATCCAACCATGGATTTAATGGTCACACCTGAACAGAGAATTAAGATGTACCATAGAATATGGCATCTGGTGATAAATGAGAGACTTTTCCTGGCAGATTTCTGGGACTCTGGAACTGCTTCTGATGGATGCATGTCTGCAGCGAGGGGTGGAGGATACTTCTATATACTCTGGGATGGCACCATTACTCCTTGTGTTTTCATCCCCTTCAAAGACAGAAGATATGGAAATATTTATGAAGTCTACAATCGAGGCGAAACCCTTACCGATGTGATAAAATCACCTTTCTTTACCGCTATAAGAAAATGGCAGTGCCATTACTGGATGGAACAACCACCCGAAAAATGCGGTAATCTTCTTGCCCCCTGTATAATAAGGGACAACTGCAGAGTATTCTACAAAATAGTAAAAGCAGTAGGTGCAGAACCCATAGACGAAGGAGCAAAAGAATACTTAAGACTCGTAGAAACTGGAGCACTTCCCAAATACAACGACGAATACCGCAAACTTGCCGATCCTATCTGGGAGAAAGAATTCCTCCAGGAAAAAGAAATAAAAGAGGAAATAGCCATATAATTGCAAAAATAAGCAAAAGGAGTAAAATATTAAAAACTTGTTATTATGGGCGGTTAGCTCAGTGGTAGAGCGTCTCCCTTACAAGGAGGAGGTCGCAGGTTCAAATCCTGCACCGCCCACTCCGTCTTTTTAAAAGAAGGCTCAGATCCTTCCACCCGGCCGAAGCGGGGCCGTGGTGTAGCGGTTAACATACCTGACTGTCGATCAGGTGATCGCGGGTTCGAATCCCGTCGGCCCCGCTCATTTTATTTCCCTATGTATACAGTTCTCAGTTACTTTTATCTTCGAGAGCGTCAGTCAACTAAAGTTGACAAATGTCTACTTAAGTTGATAAACTGATGGTATGAAATATCGTAATTTTCTGGATGAAGTCTTAGGCCAAAAGGGGAAATTAAAAATTCTCCGAGCTTTGATTTTTTCTCCCCGAGGGCTGACCGCAAGGGAAATTGCAAGAAAAACGGGCTTAACTCCTTGGGCATGTATAAAGGTATTAAGGGAACTGGAAACTTTCGGATTAGTAAGCATGGAAAAGGTGGGTAGAGCAAATTGGTATACCTTAAATAGAGAGAACTTTATAAATAGAGAAATGCTACTTCCACTCTTTCAGAAAGAAAAAGAGATCTACAACATTATGCTAAAGTGGCTAATGAGCCAAATCAGTTGCAAACCGGTATCGGTGATTCTTTTTGGAAGTGTAGCTCGAGGAGAAGAAAAAGAAGAAAGTGATATTGATTTATGTTTTCTGACAAAGGATTTCCACGATGCAGAAACGCTGGAAAGAAAGTTAGAGGAAATTGAACCCCACATTTCACGCGCTTTAGGGAAAAAACTCTCTCCTTATATTCAGGACATTAACACATTCAAAAAGAAATATTATGAAGGCGTGGGAATTATAAAAGAGATAGTCCGGGAAGGGATTCTTCTTTATGGGAAGCCACCTTCTTCGTTTCTCAAAAAATGACTCCAGGGAAAATTAAAGTCAGAAAAATTGAAAAAGGCTGAGGATTTTTATGAAGCCATGTTGCGAAGTTATAAAGAAAATAACTGGAACTCTGTAGGGCTTGAAGGAGTCCACTGTGCAATTTCTGCTGCAGATGCATTGATGGTATTTTACTATGGGATACGCTGTGCCAGTGACGACCATAGGGATTCTGTGAAATTACTTGAACAGCACTTCCCCGAGCCGGAATACAAAAATTACATTTCTCACTTCAGGCGAATTATAAGCCAGAAAAATCTTGTAGAGTACGAGGACCGGAATTTCAGCGCTAAAGAAGCAGAAGAAATCGTGAAGAAAGCTGAGCGTTTCTTGAACTGGGTGAAAGAAAAAATAAGATGAGAAATTTTCAAGAATCTGAGAGTTAAACCTCCATAACTTAGGTAAAATACAATATGCCCGAAGGATGGGAAAAACTCCCTTCTGAATTCATTGAGAGAGTTAAAAGTATTTTCCCGCCTTCCTATCACCGCAAAGTACTCAAAGCTTTCACCATTAGAAGGCCTACCACCTTCCGGGTGAATACACTTAAAAGTTCCTTTGAAGAGGTTAAAGAAACTTTAAAAAAAGAGGGTTTTAAATTCATCAACCCTTCCTATCCTCCCCTTTCTTTCATCCTTGTGGAAGGAACTTTGAGGGAACTTGAGAAAACTTCTCTTTATGAAGAAGGGAAAATCTATGTTCAAACTCTCTCCAGTATGCTTCCTCCCCTTGTCCTTGCTCCAGAACCAGGGGAGAGAATTCTGGATTTATGCGCAGCTCCGGGAAGTAAAACCACTCAAATGTCAGCCATGATGGAAAACGAAGGGGAAATAGTAGCAGTGGAGAAAATAAAGATAAGGTTTTACAAACTCAAAGCCAATCTGGAAAGACAGGGAGTGAAAAATGTAAAACCCATCTTAAGGGATGGAACCTTCCTCCCCAAAAACTTCCGCTATTCTTTTGACCGCGTCCTTGTGGATGCTCCCTGCAGTGGGGAAGGGAGTTTCACCATCCATGACCCCCGAACCTATGCTTACTGGGGAAAGAGAAAAATAAAGGAGATGGTAAGAAAACAGAAAAGACTGCTTCTTTCAGGAATTTTGGCTTTGAAACCTGGAGGAGTACTGGTCTATTCAACCTGCACTCTTTCTCCAGAGGAAAATGAAGGTGTACTGGACTGGGTTTTAAAAAGAGTAGGGAATCAGGTGGAAATTGAAAAAATTGAAATTCCTGCCGAAACACTCCCTGGCTTAGGGGAATGGGAAGGGAAAACTTTTTCTCCTGAGGTTAAAAAAGCTATACGCATTCCGCCTTCTCTTCACTGGGAAGGATTTTTTATTGCAAAGATAAGAAAGAATAAAAATGGAAGTGGTTGCTGGATGGATTGAAGAAAAAGGGAAAGTCCTTTTAGGGCTCCGTCCGGAAGGATACTGGGAATTCCCGGGAGGGAGGAAAGAAAAAGGGGAAGATCTGAAAACTGCACTTCAAAGAGAGATAAAAGAGGAGCTGGATTTAGAAATTGAGATAGGTGAAATAATGGGAATTGCGGAAAAAGAAAATGCTATCCTTTATCTTTTCAGGTGTCGTATCAAAAATGGTTTTCCCAAACCCATCTTTCATCAGGAAATAAAATGGGTGGAAATAAAATCTCTCAAGAACTTCCCCTTGGGAGAATGGGACCGGGAACTCCTCAAAAAAATTGATATAATACCTCTATGAGGCTGGAAGAAGCCCTGGAAAAACTTGAAAAAATAGTAAAAAAACTTGAGGAAGGTAACCTACCCCTTGAAGAAGCACTGAAAGTTTTTGAAGAAGGAGTAAAACTGGTAAGGTTTTGCACGGAGAAGATTAATGAGGTGGAGAAAAAAATAGAAATTTTGAAGAAAACAGAGAAGGGCTGGGAAAAAGTCCCCTTCCAGATGGAAGAAAATGAATGATAAATCCTTAAAGATTCCCCGGCATGTGGCTTTCATTGTAGATGGGAACCGTCGCTGGGCAAAAGCACATCATCTACCAGTAACTGAAGGACATAGAAGAGGTGCGGAAGTAGTTATGAGGGTAATTGACGATTGCCTTTCCCTGGGGATACCCATAGCCACCTTTTACATCTTCTCTACAGAAAACTGGAAGAGGACCGAGAAAGAAGTAGGGTTTTTAATGAAACTGGGAGAATGGTGGATGAGAAACAGAGTGGAGGATTTAAACCGGAAAGGAGTGAAACTCAAAATCCTGGGAAGAATAGAAGAACTCCAACCTCATCTTAAGGATCTCCTTGAGGAGAGCATGGAAAAAACTAAGAATAACACTAAAATGCAGGTTAACCTGGCCATAAACTATGGAGGAAGAAGCGAGATTGTGGATGCAGTAAAAAAGTTGATAAGGGAAGGGAAGAAAGATGTAAATGAAGAAGAATTTTCTCGCTATCTTTACACAGAAGGTCTCCCTGATCCTGACCTCCTCATACGAACAGGTGGAGAAATGAGAGTATCCAACTTTCTGCTCTATCAAATAGCCTACACTGAATTTTACTTCACACCCGTTTTCTGGCCAGATTTTACAAGAGAAGAGTTTGAAAAAGCCCTTCAAACTTACTCCCAGAGGGAAAGGAGGTGGGGAAAATAGGCCTCTTTAAACTCCGTTCACCCTTCCCTCCCCGCGGAGATCAGCCCAAAGCAATAAGAGAACTGGTAGAGGGGGTGAGGGAAGGATTAAGATACCAGACTTTACTTGGAGTTACTGGTTCAGGGAAAACTTTTACTATTGCCCATGTTATTGCTCAGGTGGAGAAACCCACTTTAGTTATCTCCCACAACAAAACCCTGGCTGCTCAGCTCTATGCTGAATTCCGTGAGTTTTTCCCTGAAAATGCAGTGGAATATTTCGTGAGTTACTACGATTATTACCAGCCTGAAGCTTACATTCCTCAGACTGATACATACATTGAAAAAGATGCTTCCATAAACGACGAAATTGACCGTTTAAGACTCAAAGCCACTTCTTCTCTCCTTTCCAGACGGGATGTGATCATCGTGGCAAGTGTATCCTGTATTTACGGTATCGGTTCACCTGAAGAGTGGGAGGAAATCACCTTAAGACTGGAAAAGGGGAAAGAGTATAAAAGGATCCACATACTGGAAAGACTCATTCAGATGCAATACGAAAGAAACGATTATGAATTCCATCGGGGTATCTTCCGGGTAAGAGGAGACATAATAGATATTTTCCCTGCTTATGAGGAAACTGCAATTAGAGTGGAACTCTGGGATGATGAAGTGGAAAGTATAAAAGAAATAGACCCTTTAACAGGAAAAGTAATAACAGAACTGGAAAGAATAATCATATATCCTGCAAAACACTTCGTAACCACAGAAGAAAGACTTAAAACCGCCATAAAAACTATAAGACTTGAGCTTGAGGAAAGAGTTAAGGAACTACTTTCCCAGAATAAACTCCTGGAAGCTCACCGGCTCAAAACCCGCACAGAATACGACCTGGAGATGTTGGAGGAACTGGGTTACTGTCCGGGTATTGAAAACTACTCCCGTCACCTCTCAGGAAGGGCGCCCGGAGAAAGACCATACACTCTAATAGATTACTTCCCCAAGGACTTCCTCTGCATTATAGATGAATCCCATGTTACCATTCCCCAGTTAAGAGGAATGTTCAATGGTGACCGTTCCCGAAAAGAAACCTTAGTGGAATTTGGTTTCCGTCTCCCTTCTGCTCTGGATAACCGTCCCTTAAAATTTGAAGAATTCGAATCCCTTCTTAACCAGGTCATTTTCGTTTCTGCAACACCAGGTCCTTATGAACTGGAAAAAAGCGAAAAAATTGTGGAACAGATAATCCGACCCACTGGCCTTGTAGATCCCAAGATAACCGTAAGACCTACGGAAAATCAGATAGATGACCTTATGGAGAGGATAAGGGAAAGGATAAAAAGAGGAGAGAGGGTCCTGGTAACCACACTCACAAAAAGAATGGCAGAAGATCTGGCAGAATATCTCCATGACGCAGGAATAAAGACCCGCTACCTTCATTCCGAGATAGAAACAATAGAAAGAGCAGAGATTTTAAGGGATTTGAGGAAGGGAGAGTTTGATGTCTTAGTGGGAATAAACCTTTTAAGAGAGGGCATTGATCTCCCTGAAGTATCTCTGGTAGCTATTCTGGACGCTGATAAAGAAGGATTCCTTCGAAGCGAAACTTCTCTCATTCAGATTATTGGGAGATGTGCAAGAAATGCAGCTGGAGAAGTGGTGATGTATGCAAACGAAATAACCGAATCCATGAAAAAAGCTATTCAGGAAACAGAAAGAAGGAGAAGGATTCAGGAAGAATACAACCAAAAACATGGAATAACCCCACAGACAATCAAGAAAGAAGTAAGGAACCTGCTGGATATTGAATCTGAGATGAGAAGGAAAGGCCTCCAACTTGTCTCCTTAATAAGAGAAAAAGAAGAGAAATACGAGGTGGAAGAAGAAGCATTAATCCAGGAACTGGAAGAAGAAATGTTTAAAGCAGCAGCAAACCTGGAATTTGAAAGAGCAGCAGAATTAAGAGACCGAATAAAAGAACTGAAAAAGAAACTGGAGGAAAGCAAAAGCAAAGCATAAACTTAATTCTTAAAAATCTTCTCTAAAATCAAAAAATTTTCTTGATTTTTTCTATTTTTATATGGTAATTATTATCACGAAGTGAAGGGAAAGTTAATTCTTCCACTTCTACTTCTTCCCTTTTTACTCATTGCCTCCATCCAGGACGGTATTGATTATCTTATAAATACCCAAACACCTCAGGGTAACTGGGAAAGCCCTTCCGTAACCTCTTTTCCCTGCACAATCGAAGTCCTCCTTACACTTATCTCTCTTGGTGTTGAAGATGAAGCCATTCAGAGAGGAATTGAATGGGTAAAAAATCAGAATGTGGAGAAATACCCCTACTATCTCTC
>JAGGYA010000019.1 GCA_021162785.1 Candidatus Calescibacteriota bacterium | reverse complement strand
GGGTCGTATGGTTGTGGGTTTGTTTGTTGGGGTCGACGGTTTCGCGTGTCTCCCGTTTTTTGGGAAGTGATAGCGGGCTGATTTAACCTTTCTTCTGTTTTTTGCTGGGCTATAGCGAGCTGGTCTACTCTTTGGGCAAGCTGATTTAATCTTTCTTCTGTTTTTTGCTGGGCTATAGCGAGTTGGTCCACTCTTTGAGCAAGCTGATTTAGCCTTTCTTCCGTTTTTTGCTGAGCGATAGCAAGTTGGTCTACTCTTTGGGCGAGTTGATTTAATCTTTCTTCTGTTTTTTGCTGGGCAAAAGTCAGTTTTTCAATTGCTTCCTTTAACCTTTCAAATTCTTCTCTTTTTATCCCAAATTCCTCTCTGAAAAGATCGTAAAGTTCTATTACTCCATCTTTAACTTCTGGAGGAAACTTATCAATAACACTTTTAAAACTCTTCATTTTTCCTCCTTCCTCTTTCTTTTTATTGTATCGGAAAAATTAAGTGTTTGTAAAGATGTGGTCAAGCCTCGTTTTTCCTGTAAAAAAGAAAGAGGCTCTTCGGAGCGCCTTAATCTTTAGCAAATTCTCTTTCTCTCTAAGTTAATAATTTTTCTCATTTTTATCAGGACCCTCTCTCTTTTTTACAGGAATTTTAAAACACTACCTGGAAAAGATTTTTGTATAATGCAATGTAAATGTATTAAAATAAATAGTGGTGATGCGGGGAATAACATTCCTTCTTCTATTATCATTATCCCTACCCCTCTTATCTTTAACTGAGATTGAAAAAACTGTTAAAGAAATAATGATTCTTAACCTTCTCAATGGATTGGAACTATCCCGGGACCAGATGAATTTCATACTCTCTAAAGCAAAGGAAGCAAAGAAGTTAAGGGAAGAGATGAAAGCAAATTTAAAGCAAAATGAATCCCTGTATCTGGATGCCCTTCGTAGCTTGAAAAGAGAATTGATGAAGGGTGGAGTAATAGAGGGGAGATTGAGGAGGCAGGTATCTCGCATGCAGATTCAGAAGAAGAAAATTAAGAGAGATTATTATGATAAACTCTTTAAACTGGCAGAAGAAGTAGAAAAGAGTCTTCACGATTATCAGTTAAATGCTTTATCCAATTATAAACCCTGCCTTATACCCCCTAAGGAAGGTAATAGGATTGGTCAGGCAGAGAATTACCGGGCTCTGGAAAGAATTCTAATGGAGATAAGGGAAGCACCAGAAAGTGTGTATGCATTGAAGAAAGAGGAATGGGCGGAAGAAATTGTTAAAGCAGGTAAATTACATTCTCCTGTTAAAATCATGGATGAGGAAAAAGAAAAAGAAAGGGTAATAAAGATTTTTGAGGAGGCCAGAGCCTTATCTGATATAGAATTTTCCCTTGAGAAGAGCAATCTTGCTCGCAAGCTTAAAGAAAATTTTGCTGTTCCTCACTTAAGTTTTGGAGTAAAAAACAAGATTTTGAATTTCTTACTGGCTCCGGAAGTAATACCTTTATTGGAAGAAAAACTCAGAAGGTAAAAAATTTATATAACTTCTTCTGGATGAGATATCCTGCCCTTAATTGCGGTAGCTGCAGCTACTGCAGGTGAAGCCAAGTAGACTTCACTTTCTGGATGTCCCATTCTTCCTATAAAATTCCGGTTAGTGGTGGCAAGACACCTTTCACCTTTTGCAAGAACACCCATATGCCCTCCTAAGCACGGGCCACAGGTGGGTGGAGAAATTACTCCCCCTGCTTCAATAAAGATTTCTAACCATCCTCGTTTGAGTGCCTCCAGATATATTCTCTGGGTGGCAGGGATGACTATCAGTCTAACATTTGGATGAACTTTTTTGCCTTTCAAGATTTCTGCTGAAATTTTTAAATCTTCTATCCTTCCATTTGTGCAGGAACCGATAACTACTTGGTCAACATCTATATGAGTAGATTCTCTTACCGGTTTAATATTTGAGGGAAGATGAGGGAAGGCTACCAATGGTTCAATTTTCCCAGCATCATATTCCCTTATCTCAGAATACTCAGCATTCTCGTCACTATGATAAATTTTAAAAGGTCGGTTTTTTCTATTTACTTTTTTCAAAAAATCCAATGTTTTCTCATCGGGTGGGATAATACCACTTTTTGCTCCTGCCTCAATAACCATGTTGCAGATAGTGAATCTGCCATCCATCCCTAACTCTTTTATTGCTTCACCCGTAAATTCCAGAGCCTTGTAATTTGCACCATTTACTCCCAGTTCTCCAATAGTGAAGAGAATGAGGTCTTTTGCAGTAACCCATTTTTTTAATTTTCCGTAGAACAGGAGTTTTATACTCTCCGGGACTCTAAGCCAGATTTTTCCTGTAAGCATAGCAAAGGCAAGATCTGTACTCCCAATCCCGGTTGAGAAAGCTCCTACAGCTCCATAAGTGCAGGTGTGAGAATCTGCACCAATTATTAACTCTCCAGGGAGGGTAAGTCCTTCTTCCGGAAGGAGGGCATGTTCTATTCCTACTCTTCCCACTTCGTAATAATGGGATATCTGGAGTTTCCTGGCAAATTCTCTTACCACTTTGCACTGCTCTGCTGAGGGAATATCTTTATTTGGAGTGAAATGGTCCGGGACAAGAGCAATTTTTTCCTTATCAAAAACCTTCTCTTCTCCTAACTCTTTAAGTTTCTTTATGGCTAAGGGTGCAGTAATGTCATTTCCCAAGGCTAAATCAATATTTGCAAGAATAAATTCTCCTGGAATTACTTCCTTTTTTCCTGCGTGTTCAGCAAGGATTTTCTCTGTAATTGTCTGGGGTCTAATCTTCATATTTTTCAAAGCACACAATTTCTTCAAGTTCTTTCCTTGGGGTTTTCCATCCTTTCCTTAAAGGATATCCCACAGGAATAACTGCCACTACCTGTATCTCATCCGGGATACCCAGAAGTCTTTTAAGTTTTATATTGTCAAAAGCACCAATCCAGCAGGTACCTAACCCTTCATTTGTGGCAGCAAGGATTAGGTGTTCCACAGCAATAGCTACATCTACTAACATACTGGTAGTGTATCCACCTATTCTGGAAGGTGTGGGAAGACCACAGGCAACTATTACCACAGGAGCTTCCGCAATGAAATTCTGTCCCATGCAGAAGTCAGCTATTTTTCTCTTCTTCTCCTCATCTTTAACTACTATGAATTTCCAGGGCTGAAAATTATTTGCTGAAGGGGCTTTTCTTGCTGCTTCAAGAATTCGTAAAAGAACATCATCAGGGATAGGGTCCACTCGGAAACTTCTCACACTCCTCCTTTCTTCTATTACTGTATAAAATTCCATTTTTCAACCCTCCTTTAGAATCCCTTATTATACCGGATTTATCAAGGTATGTTATAATCATTTTGTAAGGCGCCTGTAGCTCAGCTGGAGAGAGCGTGGGGTTGCGGACCCCAAGGTCGCAGGTTCAAGTCCTGCCAGGCGCACACCAGAACTTCTTTATCTGGAAATTTTAACTTTCACTCTCCATACAGAAAGACCTTCTGTACCTGCAAAGAGATAACCTTGATAATAAGAGAGATTTCTTACCCGATTAGTTAGGAGTCCATGGGTGAACTTTCTTAAATTTAATATCCCATTTTTTACTTCTTCAATCGTGGTCCAGAATACACCCGCTGTATCACTGTCAAAGTTAGAGAGAAAGATGACGCCATTCTCCCAGTCCACAGCCATATCGCTGAACATTATTTCCTGAAACTCCACTCTTTTTTCCTCTTCTCCAAATATAGTGGGTTTGAAGACAAGTGCATTGGGAGTAAGTGCCAAGAGTTGGTTATCTTTTATGAAGAAACTTATTACATATCCTGAATAGATTTTTTTAAGTTCTCCAGAATGGTGGTCGTAAAAGTAAAGTCCTCCATCTTCTCCCTGCATTCTCCACATGTCCCCCATATAAAAAGGCTTTCCGTCACTTGCTGTTTGTCTATATCTTGGGAATGCTCTTCTCTTATAAGTGGCAATAAAGATTTTTCCATCAAATTCCCTTACCAAATTTCCTGCTCCTTCCAATGCAATTTTTCCTTGAGCAAATGTTCTTAAATCAAGGATATCTACTCCACCTTCCATATTCCCTGCATAAAGTTTCCCTTCCACTATTACCATTTCATAATGGGGACCAGAGAGGAGTTTTTCTTTTTCTGGCCGGCCAGTTTTTAAAGATGAAAAGGAAAAAGCAAAGACACCGTCTCCTCTGCTTTCTCTTCCAAAAGCAGTAGGGTATCCAGTGGAGATGAGGAGGTCATATTTACCTTTTATTTTTTCTGGGGGAGAAATTGCACACCAAGAATATCCAGGGAGTTCAATTCCCTTTCGGCCCAAGGATGCGAAAGGGGAAGGAGTGGTGGAACTACTGGTGGAGTAACCAAAGCTGGGGAGCTCTCTAAACTTTCTTTTTCTTGGGCTTCCAGTGGGTCTTTGGAATCCTTCTTGCCCAAAGAACTTTTCTTTTTTCTTTTTTATTTCTGGTCCAAGAGTAAAGTCTATACCAGGTATCCATTTATCTCCATAATCTGTAGCTATTTCTATCCCCGAAACTGCCGTACACACAATGTAGCCCTTAAGGAGTCCTTTTTTGATAATATTTACTGCATTTACAGTATCTCCATAAACTCCTTCGTAGGAATGTATCCAGGTTTTCCCACTATCCTCCGTTCTCTGTACACAGCCTCTACCCGCTTGGGTAATAAGAGCAGTTTTTGTAATTTCTCCATACTGAGTATATATTTTTTCACCTGGAAGAAAAGCTAAGGAATGGGCATAGTTTCGGCTGGATATATTTACACTTAGCCATCTTCCATTTTCATAAAAACCCGTGCCTGTGAAAGAGGTGCCTTTCCTCCTGGCGCTGATAGTGTAAAACCCTCCTATTCCACCTGCTCCAAACCACAAGTATTTTTTATTCACTGGATCGGGGAGAATGAAATGGAAAAAGGTTTGGAAATTCTCTTCCTTTTGGAAGAAACCTTGCCGATGAGAATACTGTTTTTCTTGGTAGAGAAATTTTCCTCTTCTTTGCAGATGACTCCTTTCCCGGCGAGGAAATCCTCTACCTTTGTGGAAAGCTTCCAGAGGAATAGTAATTTTTTTCCATTTCCAGCCTTCTTGAGTTTTTCTGCCAATATAGTACCAGTCTCCAAAGGTACCTACATATAGATCATAATTATCGTCTACAAATACCTTGGTGGTTTTAGTAGAAAGGAGTTTCTCCCAATGGTTTTCCTGGAAAGAGTATACATAAAGACCAGAGTAAATAGAGGAAAGAAAAAGGTAAGGGTATTTCCCTGCTAATACAGCTTCCAGATTAGACCCTTCTGGAACGGGAAATTGTTTGATTTTGCCATCTGGATAAAGGCAAAAAATTTTGGATAAACCGGGTTGTCTTCTTCTTAAAGATTTTTCCAAGACCGCAGAAAAGAAGAGTTTGTCATCCACTACTGCAAGAGAAAAAACGGGGTATCTCCCAGTGTCTACTTCATCAAATCCTGTGATGATTTTTTTCCAGGTTTTACCTTTATCTTTGCTCATCCAGAGCCCCTTATTTGTTCCTGCATAGAGTAAGTTTCCTTTTTCTGCCATGGAAAAGAAAATGGTATCTACAAAATCCTCCTGCTTTATGAGCTCCCAGTGTTTTCCTCTATCAGTACTTCTCCATACGCCACTAAAGCCGTGAGAAACGAAAAGAATACCGTCTTTTGTTGCGTACAAGAAATGCATATCTCCACCATCTAATCCTTTTAGCTGTTCCCATTTTCCGGAAAGGGAAATAGGGTGAGGATCTACAGCAAAGGCAATAAATAAAGTTAGATAGATAATGGTTAATTTTTTCATACTAATCCCCTCCTTTCTCATATCCCAATTTTTTTCAAAATTAGAGGGAGAAAAAGAAGAGAGAAAAGAAGAAAGAAGGAAAGGTAGTCCAGCGGAGATAGACGAAGCTGGATATAGGATGTGCGGGTGGGATTACCAAATCCTTTACTTTCCAAGGCCATGGACATTATATGGGTTTTTCTTAAGGTTAATAGAAAAAGAGGGGTGATTAAAGGGATATAGGATTTCAGCCGGGCAATTATTCCACCTGTGAAGATGAGCCCGCGTGTTCTCTGGGCTTTAAGTATGGTGAAACCTGTGTCTGTAAAAGAAGGGAGAAGCCTTAAAGCGGTTGAAAAGGCAAAGCTAAAAGCATAAGGTAGGTGGAGTTTGAGTAAGGCAGCGAAAATTTCTTCATTTCTTGTAGTAGCAAGGAATAATAGCCCCGCTAACATAATAAAATCTATTCTCCATCCGGTCAGAAAACCAAATAAAAGATTTTCGTAGTTAAAGAAAAGAATGTCGTTATCTCCCTTTATCCCCCACACAAAAGTGGAGAAGAGGAGAATAATGAAAAGTAAAGGGAGAAGGGGTTTTAATCTGGTTATAGCATGTGTGAAAAGGAGCAGAAGAAGGGTAATAAGGGCAGGGATCAAAAAGTAAGGGAGGGGAAGGGAAAGGAAAGTTACCAGCATTACAAAGAGGAAAAAGAGTTTCGTTCGGGGATCCAATCGATGGAAGAAGGTCTCCCTTTCTATGTAGAGAAAAACCATTTTTAAGTTTTAAAAAGGGAGTTTTTCCACTCTTCCCAAGAGAGGAGAGTTACTCCCATGCTTTGGGAAAGAGATACCCAGGGAGGAAGAGGTAAAGGGGAATCCATTTTATTCATCTTTGTAAACACTTCTCTGGGTTCTCCCAGAAGTCTAATTTCTCCTTTTTCCAGCCATAAACATCTTTCCGCGTATTCACACACCAGAGAAAGGTTATGGGTGGTCATGAGGATGGTTGTTCCTTCTTCATGGAGTTTTTTTAAAAGAGACATGAATCCTTGAAGTTCCTTGTAGGAAAGCCCGGTTGATGGTTCATCCAGAAGAATAAGCGAAGGCCTTCTAACCAAGAGGGAAGCAAGAGCAAGCCTCTGTCTTTCTCCTTTGGAAAGAGAGAAAGGGTCTTCTTCCTTTTTATCCTCAAGTTTCACCGCTCTAAGAGCTTCTTCCACTCTCATTTGGATTTCCTTTTCTGGAAATTTAAGAAGCCTTAAAGTAAATTCTACTTCTTCTTTTACAGTACTACAAAATATCTGGTGGTCAGGATTCTGGAAAAGGTATCCCACTTTCTGAGCCAGTTTTTGGGGTGGAATTTTTTTAACCTCCTCTCCTTCCAGGAATATTTTCCCTTTAGAGGGAGTAATTAATCCATTTATTATTTCCAGAAGGGTGGTTTTCCCTGCTCCATTTTCTCCTATTAAAGCAAAGAATTCACCTTTACCTACAGTAAAGCTAACATTTTTGATTACTTCTTTCCCCTTTTCATAAGCGTGAGTGACTTCTTTTACTTCTAAGAGAGGTTTTCTTGTGGGCGAAGGAGGAGAGGTGACGGGTTTGAGTTTCCACCCTTCTTTTTCTAATCTTTTCTTTGCTTCTTCAAGATTTTCAGGAAGTGTATCCCATCCAGCATAATTACTTAAACGGGCTAAGAAAGGCGGATTTATCCCTGTATCTAAAAGTAAATTTTCATCTTTTAATACTTCTTCTCTTCTACCTTCTTTAATTACTTCTCCATCCTTTAAAAGGAGAAATTTATCTTGAGAGTATAATTCCTCTATTTCATCTTCACAAATGATAATGCTTTTCCCTTCCTTCTTTAATTTAGCCAGAATTTCCTTCAAGATTTTCCTCCCCTTAGGGTCAAGATCCGTAACTGGTTTATCCAAAAGAAGAAGCTGGGGTTCAAGAGTAAGAATGGAGGCAAGGGCTGTTCTTTGCTTTTCTCCTCCTGAAAGGGTGGAGGGCTCCCTCCTCTTTAAATGGAGTATGCCGGTAAGTTGAAGATATTTTTCTATACGCTGAGATATTTCTTCCCTTCCCAGCCCTAAGTTTTCTGGCCCAAAAGCAAGCTCAAGTTCCACAGAGGTGGAGAAGAGTTGTGCTTCAAAATCTTCAAAAAGAATACCAATTTTATGCGCTCTCTCTTTAAGTTTTTCTTCGTTTATTTTCTTTCCTCCAAGTATAATATCGCCGTTTACCTCCCCCTTTATATACTCGGGAATGATACCGGTCAAGGTATAGAGAAGAATAGTTCTCCCGGACCCTGAAGCTCCCAGGATGGCAAGGCTTTCTCCTTCTTTTAGATTAAAAGAAAGGTTCTTCAACACTTTGCGGTGGGAAGGAAATAATTTTACTTCTAAATTCTTTACTTCCAGCATTAAAATTAAAGGAAGCACAGAGATATCAAGTAGATGAGGAGAAAGGGTATGAGACCCACTGTGATAGTAGGTTCACCTTTCACACCTTTGAAGGCAAAAAAGATATTGTTGTATTTACCTGAGGAAATCAGGAGTCCGCTAATCCATCCTCCCAGGATGCTTAGAAGAAGCAAGAGGATCCCTATTGCTTTAACTTCCCTCTTTTTTTTCGTAGGATGCAGGAGATCCTTCCAGTAAATTCCCCATTTTTTAACTCTACGCGAAAGTAGAAGGAAAACCGGTGGCCCCAGAATAATGCCTGCCACGGAGTTATTTATGGGTATAATACTCCCCAAAGCAGTGAAAGGGAGGAGTTTTAGAACTTCCAGTCCCCAGGCAATAATAAAACCACAGGTTATGCTGGAAACTATAACCGTTAGAACAAAGATTCCCCAATCACTGCGAGATTTAATGTAGAGTTCCTTCCCAAAACCATTCCAGAGTTTATAAGCAGTTAGAGCAAAAAAGAAGTTACCAAAGAATCCAAATATGCTTCCAATGCCAAATGTGCCAAAGAAATCCCCAATAACATTTCCTATTGCTGATCCCCAGGCACCAGCAGGCCCAAAAAGTATCCCAAAAACTATAGGAACCACTGCTGCTGGTCTGAATTCAGTAATTCCAGGAATTATCTGAATCCCTTTAAAAGGGATGAGAAGCGCTGCATAAACAGCAGCAGTAAGTGCAGTTAAAACCACCATCCGTGTTTCTTTCCACATGTTTATTATTTCCATTCCCATTCCTCCATTGCTCGAGGCGGTCCAAGGATGGTGGTGTATATTATAATTTTTCTCAGTTCTTCTGGGGAGAAGGTGAGGGTGGGATGGATAGGGCGTCTTAGGGGATGATATGTGTATTCTAAGTAGGATGGGATTGCTTCTTTTTTAGGGGGAGGGACGGTTGTTTCAGGAGGGGATGGTTTTTCAGGAGTAACTTCTTTCAATTCTAACTCTTCTTCGGTTGGTGGTGTGATTATTCCTCGTTCTTTTAAAAATCTTTCTACTTCTTCTTTACTTGCTATATAAACCTCTTCTTCTTTTTCTTCTGGTTTTTTCTTCCCGAGAAGGCTAAAGAGACTCAAGATCACAAATGCAGTAAGGATAATTAAGTTGACGATTAACTCAGGATTTATTTTCATTTCTTTTCCCTCTCTTTTTTACCTTCTCCAGCTATGGATTCCCTCATCCTGGTATCCGCCTGGATGTTTTTAAGTCTGTAGTAATCCATTATTCCCAGCTGTCCCTTTCGAAATGCTTCGGCTATGGCTTTTGGGACTTCTGCTTCGGCTTCTACAAGTTTAGCCTGCATCTCTGCAATTTTAGCTTTCATTTCCTGTTCAAGTGCCACTGCCATTGCTCTCCTTTGTTCTGCTCTTGCCTGAGCAATCTGTTTATCTGCTTCTGCTTGTTTAATCTGGAGTCGTGCACCTATGTTTTCACCAACATCTACATCTGCAATATCAATGGATAGAATTTCAAAAGCTGTGCCTGCATCCAGCCCTTTATCCAACACTGTTTTAGAGATAACATCTGGATTTTCCAGCACTTCTTTATGGGTTTCTGAAGAACCTATAGCACTTACAATACCTTCTCCCACTCGTGCAATAATAGTTTCCTCTGTAGCTCCTCCCACAAGTCTTTCAATATTCATTCTCACGGTAACCCTTGCTTTTGCTTTAAGTTGAATCCCATCTTTGGCAACAGCGGAAACTGTTCCCGGCCCTTTCGTTGGATCAGGGCAATCGATCACCTTAGGGGTTACACAGGTTCTCACTGCATCCAACACATCTCTACCTGCCAGGTCAATGGCTGCTGCTTGCGGGAAGGTAAGAGGTATATTTGCCTTACTGGCTGCAATCAATGCTTGAATTACTCGAATAACATTTCCTCCTGCCAAATAATGCGCCTCCATTTCATTGGTAGGGATATCCAGCCCTGCTTTTACAGCCATTATTCTGGAATTAACTATAACTGCTGGATTGACCTTTCTTAAAGCCATACCGATAATATTGAGCATACCCACACGAGCACCGGAAAGAAGCGCTCTAAACCAAAGTCCAAAGAATCTCAGAACTGTACCCAGTACCACTAATCCCAAAACTACCAGAAGGAAAACACCCAGTCCTTTAGCCATTTTCACCCTCCTTCTCTTCCATTTCCTTAACTATTACCTCCTTACCACTAAATCCGATAACCTGAACCTTTTTCCCCTTTCCAATAAACATCCCTTCTGCTTTAGCAGGTATCCTTTTCCCAGCAATTTTTGCTATTCCTACCGGTCTTAAGGGGGTTAGAGTTATCCCTTCCTTCCCCACATATTTTCCCAGGTCGCTTTCTATAGTAGATAGGCTTTCATCAAGTATAAGTTTTTTCCCCATCCGAGTGGTGTGGAAGGTTTTCACCCAAAAGTATAGCACAAAACCGGTGAGTAAAATTTCTCCTCCAATTATAAAAGGAGCATGGTTGGGATAGTAACGGTAAGAAAGGATCATACTGGCAAAAATCATGCCCCCACCCATACTCCCTAAGATCCCACCCGGGAGATAAACCTCCAAAAAGATGAGAATTAACCCACCTATGAATAGGGTGGGGACCCACATCATCTGTGTGCTCTCCTCCAGCGAACCTTCCGTTTAGTTTCTCTCACTTTTCTTAAGGCTTCTTCTACCCTTCTTCCCAGATCTTCCATGGAAAAGGGTTTGGTGATATAGTCTAAAGCTCCATAACTTAACCCCCTGAGTCTATCCTTTAACTCTGAACGCACGGTCAGAAAAATGATAGGAATACCAGCAGTCAAACGGTGGCTTCTTAATCTTCTTGCTACTTCAAACCCATCCAATCCTGGAAGATTAACATCCAGAATAATTAAATCGGGTTTTTCAATAGGAGCTAAAGATATAGCTTCTTCTCCTCGGTATACTGGAGCAATTTTATGTCCTTCTTTTTCTAAGTAAATGGCTATAGAATCCACCAGGTCTTCAGAATCATCCACCACCATAATTTTGGCCATTTTCTAACCTCCTTTGATAGGTAAAGTGATTACAAACACACTCCCCCCCTTTTTACCCTCTCTCACTTCAATTTCACCATCCAAAATTTTTAACAATTCCCGGGTAATACTTAATCCTAACCCTGTACCCCAGCTTTTTCTTACTTCCTTCCTATCCACTCGATAGAAAGGTTCAAAAATTTTTTCTCTTTCTTCAGGAGGTATTCCAGGTCCAGTATCCTCAACTTCTATTCTCACCTTACTATCTGTTCTTCCTGCTTTTATTATAACCTCACCTTTTGGAGGAGTAAATTTAATAGCATTTTCTATGAGATTATCCAGGGCTAATCTTAAAGCATAGGGATCAGAGAGTAAACGAGGTAGACGAGCAGGAAGTTCTAAAGAGAGTTGAATATTTTTATTTTTAGCCAGAGGCGAAAATTCCTGTTTAACCTCTTCTAAAAAGTTTCGTAAAGAAAACTCCTGAAATTGAGTTTCCCATTCACCTGATTCTAATCGAGAAAGATTAAGAAGATTTTCCACTAATCGAATTAAATAACGGGAATGTAAAGATATTTTTATTAACCTATTCTTTTGTTCTTCATTGACTTCTCCCAATTTACCCGTCGCTAAGAGCTGGGCATAATTGGTGATGATGGTTAGAGGAGTTTTGAATTCATGGGAAACCGCGGAGAGGAATAAAGATTTGGTTTCGCTCACCTTTTTAATAGTTTCCTTTTCTTCCTTTAAAGCTTTCATGGCTTTTTCTAATTTTTGTGCCATCGTATTAAGTGCTTCTGCTAAACTCTCAATTTCATCACCTGTGTTTATTCTCAATCTGTAAGAAAGCCTGCCTTTAGCTAATCGGTTAGCAAATTTTTCTATATGTTTTAGAGGGGTGGTAAGATAACGGGCAAAATAAATTCCTATAAGTATGAAAATCAAAAGAGATATTAAGAATTGTTTAAAGACATTTTTTATCACAGAGGTAAGAATATACTCTTCTTCTTGGGGATTTTTTATAAGGATGAGTTTCCATTCCAGGGAAGGATGAGAAGGGAAAATACGAAGTAACCATTCTTTCTTTTGGTAATCTCCCTTCTCTAAAATTCTGAAAAAATCCAATTTACTTCCTTTCCAATTGGAAGAAGAAAGAACAAGTTTTTTACCGATAAGGAAATGGGCAGTTCCTGTTTTACCCAAGGAAAACAATTTTAAAGGTTTAAAAATACCATCTATATCTGCTAATACTCTCACTACACCAATTAATTTTTGATTATCAAAGATTGGATAAGAGAAAGATAGTTTATCCTCTACTATCCCTGAGTAGAACCCTAAATTTATCGTTTTTTTCCACCATTTTTCTTTATCTAAGAGGGGAGAAGGAGGAATTTTTGTGAAAGCTAAGGGGAAACCATCCTTATCTGTAATTACAATTTCTCCTATTTCCAGCCCGGGTGTTGATAGTAGTCCTTTTAAATATTTACTTAACGGATTGTTTAAAAGAAGAGGGAAAGGGGGTTGAGAGTTATCCAGGGCAGACCAGTTCTCTTTTAGATAAAGAATTTTTTCTTCCTTAAAGAATCTCACTTTTTTCTCTAAGTCTTTCATTTGGTTTTTAACCATGGAAGAGTCGACTAAATGTTGCTTAATAAATATCTCAAAAGTTCTAATTTTCCCCTCCAAAGAGTTGCGAAGCATCTCTCCAGCAATAATCATTTCTTCCTGTTGTAGTCGGGTTAGAGAATGGCGGATGAGAAAGATTACCAGGAAAATATTGGTCAGAAAGGTAAGGATTAAGATGGAAACAAAGAGTATGATTAATTTATTCTGGAGTCTCATTCTTATTTTTCTCTTCTTCCACTACGATTCTCATGCCTTCCACATGTCTTACCTTCACTATTTTATTCTTTTCAATGAATTCTCCTTCGCTTACCACATCATATAATTTACCTTCAATTATCGCTTTTCCTACAGGTCGTATGGGTGTTAAAGTTTTCCCTGTTTTTCCAAGAAGTGCTGAATAGTCAGGAATTGCATGACTCTCTTCTAAACGGGTGGAGAGACCAAGATGAGAAAAAATAGGAGTCTGGGGTAAAAATTTTAGGAAAAGAAGGAAACCAGCACTTAAGAGAATAAAACCAATGGATAGGGAATATAATGCTTCTCTCAAAGCTACCCACTCTAAGGGACTTTTGGGGATAGGATGTTTGACCAACGATAGATAAAGAGAAAGCAGAATAAGGATTATCCCAGAAATTCCTGTGATTCCAAACCCCGGTATGAGAAAGATTTCAATAGCTAAAAGGGTGCAACCAAGAAGGAAAAGAAATATCTCAGCCCAACCTGCAAGCCCCGCAAAATATTTTCCAGTAAAGAATAAAATGAGGAAGATTGCTCCAAGTGTTCCTGAAACTCCCCAGCCAGGCATACTCAGTTCAAAAATGAGACCCAACAAACCGAGAGAAAAAAGGAGGGAAGCTACTGTGGAGTTTGTGAGGAGACTGGAGAGTTGTTCACCCCAGTTTTTCCGAATATACACAATTTTCTTCCCTTTTAGATGAGCCAGTTTTAAAAATTCCTCTTTAGAGGTGGGGAGCCCTTCAGAAAGTTTATATTCCAGTGCTTCTTTTCCAGAAAGTGTGAGAAGTTTCCCTTTGGGGCAGATAACTTTTTTGATATTCTCCTCCTTATCAACTTCCTCTCTTTTCACAATCTTACCTTCCTTAGTAAGGACAACTTCTATATCTTCGTCCACAAATGCTTCTGCTAAGGCGGAGGAATGCCCGCGTGCTTCTGCAGTGGTTCGAAAAAGTGCTCGAGTATAAGAAATGATTTTCTCAGGAGCCTTCTCCATTTCCCCCATTCCACCAGTCACAGGAGTGGCTGCACCTATGGAACCACCGGAAAGCACATAGATATGATGAGTGGAAAGAGCCAGGAGAGAACCAGCACTTATAGCTCGGGGATTTACAAAGGCAAAGGTAGGGATGGTGGTCTGGAGAAGAACATCTTTCATTTCCACAGCAGCATCCAATCTGCCACCAAAAGTAGATATTTCAATTACTATACCTTCTGCCTCATTTTCTTCTGCTAATTTCACCCCCCTTTTAAGCAAAGAAGCCATCCCCCATTCTACTTCTCCTTTAAGAGGGATCCAGTAGATTTCACCTGCCATTAAGGAAAGTGAAAAAAGGAATGTGAGGAAGAGAGGAAATCTCATCTTTTCCAGAGTTTCTCCTTAAGTTTTTTTTCCACCAAAGGTGGCACAAACTCTTTTAAATCCGCTCCTAAGGAAGCAGCTTCCTTAATTATTTTAGAACTTAAAAAAGAATAATTTTCCTTAGGCATCATGAATACAGTTTCAATATCTGGGGCAAGTTTACGATTGGAAAGAGCCATTTGAAATTCGTATTCAAAATCAGAGATTGCTCGAACCCCTCTCAAAATAATCTTTATTCCTTTTTTTCTTGCAAAATCCACCAATAATCCATCAAAAGCTTCTACTTCAACTTTTGAGAATCCTCGAGTTGCTTCCCTAACCATTTCTACACGTTCCTCAATGCTGAAGAGAGGTTTTTTTTGCGGATTAACCGCTACCCCCACCAATACATAGGAAAAAATACGACAGGCTCTCTCAATGAGATCTATATGGCCGTAAGTAATGGGATCAAATGTTCCAGGATAAATCACTTTCATAGGTATATGATAGCAGAAAAAAACATCCTTTTCTTATCGAAATTTATAAATCCAAAGTAATAAGTTTGAGTATATTTGGGGTGTTTTTGGTAACAGGAAAATATATTCTGAAATCATTGCAAAACCTACCATGTTTTTTAAATTGGGTGTGAGAATAAATGATGGGAATAATTTGGTTATTCTTTCCTGAAAATGGTCCGTATTCTTGGACCGCAATAATGTTTTCCTGTGGGATTTTATTATACCCATCAATAGTTGAAGTATCCTTACGGCATAGTGATGTCTTTTGTAACTTCTACACCAGTAATAAATGTGAGGATTGAAAAGGGTAGAAAAGAAGCAGATATAAAACCCCAAAACCCTAAAAATCACTCAGTTATTATTATCATTTGAAATTTTTGTAAAAAATTTGTTTTTTAGTGACTTTAATTTAAAATAACTCTGATGGATAAAACAAGGATTAGGAGAATACTTGTATTTCATTTTAATGGTTTAGGTAATGCATTACTTTCTTTACCTATTTTAAAAAGTTTAAAAAAAATTTTCCCTGAGGCTACCTTGAATGTAATGGCTGGAAAAGGAGGGGCAAGTTTACTTTTTTCTTCTCTTCCATATATTGACAAAGTCATAATTTGGGAAGTGGGAAGTAAAGGGAAACAAATTAATAATTTCCTGAAATTACTGTGGCCAAAAGGGAGAATAGATCTGGCCTTTGCCAGTGCACAAGTAGAAGATAGAAAATCTCCTTTTATATCTTTGCTTTCTATGGCTCCTTATCGAGTGGGAGCAAGTAATTTTAAAGGTGGAAAAATCTACAATGTCTCCACATTTGTGCCGAAAGATCTCCATATAGGGAAAAGAGATTGGGAATTGATTAAGTTGATAGACCCTTCCATAAACCCTTCTTTACCTTCTCTTTCAATTCCTGAACACTTTATAAAAAAGGTGCAACAGATAATTCCTCTTAAAAAGAAGGGAGAAATTTGGGTGCTTTTCCATTTCCACTCTCCCTGGTTGAAGTTCAAAAATTGGGAGGAGGAAAAAGTTGTTAAATTGGGCAGAATTTTGTCAAAAGAAGGAATTAAGGTATTTTTTGCTGGAAGTTTAGAGGAGAGAAAATTATATTCTTTTCTTTCTTCCCAAATACCTGGAAGTATAGATCTTTCTGGCAGATTGAATCATCCTTTCCTTTTAGGTGCTTTTATTAAGTTTTGTAATCTATTTGTGGGAATTGATTCTGGCCCGGCACATTTAGCGGGAATATTGGGAGTACCTATGGTATTACTTTTTGGCCCCACACCTCCTTCTCTTTATGCTCCCTTGGTTGGAGAATTAAAAATAGTGAGAAAAAAACTTCCTTGCTCGCCCTGTTATCCTAAGATAAAATCGTGTCCTACCCCTTTATGTATGAAGAAAATAGGGGTAGAGGAAGTCTGGGAAAAAATAAAGGAATTACTTAAATGAAGGAGGGTAGAAAATGTTGGTGATAGGAGAAAAAATAAATTCTTCTCGTAGGAGAGTGGAATCCGCTTTAAAAAGCAAAGATGAAGAGTTTATTATAACTCTGGCAAGGAAGCAGAAGGAAGCAGGCGCAGATTTTGTGGATGTTAATTGTGGAACTCTTCTGGAAGAGGAGAAGGAGTGTATGGAATGGCTGGTGGAAGTAATCCAGGCTAATGTAGAGGTCCCTCTTTCTATAGATTCTCCCAATCCTAAGGTGGTAGAAGCAGGTTTCCGGAAACATAAGGGAAAGGCTTTCCTCAATTCCATTTCAGGTGAGGAAGGGAGGATAAAACCACTCCTTCCCCTAATAAAAGAATTTAGACCGTTTATAGTGGTTCTTCTAATGGATGATAAAGGAATTCCTCCCACTGCGGAAGGAAGATTAAAGGTGGCTATTGAAGTTACCGAGAGATTGGAAAAAGAAGGGGTGGAGATAGCGGATGTTTTCTTTGATCCTATAATAAAACCTCTATCCACAGATGAAAAGGCAGGTTGGGTGGCACTGGAGACTATTTCTTTGATAAAAAAGGAGATACCACAGGCAAAGACCATTGTTGGATTGAGTAATATTTCTTTTGGACTTCCCAATCGATCCTTGCTCAATGCAGTTTATCTGGCCATGGCTATGGGAAGAGGGTTGGATGGGGCTATCCTTGACCCTCTGGATAGCAGAATAAAGAAAATCTTATTAGCCTCCAAGTCTTTGCGGGGAGAAGATTCTTTTTGTATGGAATACATTACCGCATATCGAGAAGGGATTCTGGAGGACTGATGGAAAGAGTTATAGTTGTCAATAAGAAGGCAGAACATGATTTTGAAATTCTGCATCGCTGGGAAGCAGGTATAGTGCTTAAAGGTTCTGAAGTGAAATCCGTTAAGCAGGGGAAAGTTTCTCTTGCGGATTCCTTTGCAAGAGTAGAAAATGGAGAAGTATATCTTTATCATCTCAATATTTCTCCTTATCAACCTTCTTCTCCTTTCTCCCCCTCTCCCACAAGAAAAAGGAAACTACTCCTTAAGAAAAAAGAAATAAAGAGAATGGAAGGGAAACTCTCTCAGGGTGGATTGACTCTCATACCTTTGAGAATCTATGTAAAAAATGGATGGGTGAAGGTAGAGATAGGTCTTGCCAGAGCCTGGAGAAAATATGAGAAAAAAGAAAAAATAAAGAAAAGAGAACTGGAAAGGGAAATTTCTCGTGCATTGAAGAGAGGGATTTAAGACCTCCCTTTTTGCTTTTCATTTCGGGCAGTCTGGGGTTGGCTTTTTCTCGAAGTTTCCCTTGTCCTGAGTGTTTATTTTATCTCTGGTTCTTTAACTTTTCTTTTTGCATCCCCTATTGGAGGTTATCTCTTCAATTTTTCTTCTTTCATAGGGCTTATCTGTCTGATGCTGACTCTAAAATTTCCCATAATTTCTTCTCCTTCCCAGAGAGAAATCAAAGAGGAGGGTGGGGAATCTTTCCTTTTTTCCTTATTTTCTACCTCTTTGGCTTTTATACTTTTTATGGTGGAGATTATTGTTTTGAAAAAAAGGAAAATTTTTGTTAATCTTTAGAAGATATGTTTGGACTATTAATAGCTTTTCATGTTTTGGTATGCGTTCTTTTAATTCTTACCGTTTTACTACAACTGGGTAAGGGAGCGGGGTTGGCTAATATTTTTGGAGGAGGGCCGAGTGGTGTATTTGGAGCTTCCACAAGTGCATTCTTTGCTCGTTTGACTTCGGGTCTGGCCATAATCTTTATGTTAACCTCTCTATATCTCTCCCTTATTGCTCATGAAAAATTTTTAGAATCTAAACTTAAGAAAGCTCTGCAGAAAGAAGCACCCCTTAAAAAGTGAGAGTATTCCCTTTTCTTTTCCTGTTCTTTCTCTCATTACCACTTTGGAGCGAAGGAGTTTATGGTGATGCTATTGTAGTGGGTTCTATAGGAGATGCTTCTACTCTTATTCCCGTAGTAGCTTCTGATTCTGCTTCTCATGATATCTGTGGTTTAGTTTATAACGGGCTTCTTAAATACGATAAGGATCTCAATCTTACAGGAGATCTTGCAGAATCATGGGAAATTTCACCGGATAGACTCACCATCACCTTTCACTTAAGAAAAGGTGTAAAGTGGCATGATGGCAAACCATTTACAGCCAGGGATTGTCTTTTCACTTATAAGAAATTGATAGATCCAAATGTAAGGACACCTTACAGTTCAAGTTTTGAAATGGTTAAGTCTGCAAAGGTTGTAGATGATTACACTTTTCAGGTGACCTATAAAGAACCTTTTTCCCCGGGTCTTTCTTCCTGGACCATGTGGATTATTCCCGAGCATCTTTTGAAGGGTGAAGACCTCAATACTACCCCTTACTCCCGGAAACCAGTGGGTACAGGCCCTTATACTTTCCTTTACTGGAAAACAGGAGAAAGAATTGTCCTTAAAGCCAACCCACATTACTTTGAGGGGAAGCCCTATATTTCTCGCTATATTTACCGTATCATTCCGGATCAGGCTACCATGTTCATGGAACTCAAAGCTGGAGGAATTGATGAAATGGGCCTCACACCTTATCAGTTCAAATTCCAGACAAGAAGTGCACTCTTCCGTAAAAATTACAGACTCTTCAGATACCCCAGTTTTTCCTATACCTACTTAGGATACAATTTGAAGAACCCACTCTTTAAAAGTGTAAGGGTCCGGCAGGCATTGACTATGGCCATTGATAGAGAAGCAATAATTAAAGGTGTAATTTTTGGTTTAGGACAGGTATCCACCGGGCCTTTTGTCCCATCTTCCTGGGCTTTTAATCCTGAGGTGAAACCTTTTCCCTATGACCCGGATAAGGCAAAGGAGATTCTGAAAGAGGAAGGATGGTGGGATCATGATGGGGATGGGATAATTGATAAGAATGGAAGACCATTTTCTTTTACCATCATAACTAACCAGGGGAATGTTCAGAGAAAGAAATGTGCGGAGATAATTCAGGAAAATTTGAAAAAGATAGGGGTAAAGGTGGAGATAAGGATAGTGGAATGGGCCACTTTCTTAAGTGAATTTATTGATAAGAGAAAATTTGATGCGGTTATCTTAGGATGGGGTGGGTTAGCTGGTGATCCTGATCCTTACGATATCTGGCATTCTTCAAGAACTCGAGAAGGGGAGTTCAATTTTGTGTCTTATTCAAATCCAGAGGTGGATGAACTCTTGGTTAAAGCAAGAAGAACATTTGATATTGAAGAGCGAAAAAAATACTATCATCGCATTCATTACCTGATCTATCGTGATCAGCCATACACTTTTCTCTATGTTCCCGATGCATTAATTGCTCTCCACAAGAGATTCCGGGGAGTGGAACTGGGGAAGGCGGGGATAGGACATAACTTTATAAAGTGGTGGGTTCCTAAGGAAGAACAGAAATACCATTTCACGGATTAAATCTTCAGGTATAATAAAAAGCCATGTATTTCCAGGAAATAATCCTTACTCTTCAGAGATACTGGGCGGATAAGGGATGTCTTATAGGGCAACCTACAAGTGAAGAAGTTGGAGCAGGGACTTTTAATCCCCTTACTTTTTTCGGGGTGTTGAGGGATGGGGAATGGAAGGTAGCATATGTAGAACCTTCCCGAAGACCTACGGATGGAAGATACGGAGAGAATCCCAACCGGCTTTTTCAGCATTATCAGTTTCAGGTGGTGATAAAACCCTCTCCGCCAGATATTCAGCAAGTATACCTAAGGAGCCTTTCTGCTCTGGGAATTGAGATAGAAAAACACGATATAAGATTTGTGGAAGATGACTGGCAATCTCCCAGCTTAGGTGCATTTGGTGTGGGATGGGAAGTTTGGATAGATGGTATGGAGATAACCCAGTTCACCTATTTCCAGCAGATGGCGGGAAGAGAACTTAGAAGTATTCCTGTAGAGATAACCTATGGGCTGGAGAGAATAGGTATGTTCCTTCAGGGGAAAGATAATGTTTTTGATCTGGAATGGGCTCCAGGCCTGAAATATGGAGATCTTCATAAGAGGGACGAATTTGAGTTTTCAAAATTTTCCTTTGAAGAGGCAGATACTCAGCTTCACCGGGAGTGGTTCCGGGAGTATGAGAAAGAAGGGTGGAGACTGGTTGAGAAAGGGCTTGCTTTACCTGCTTATCAGTTTGTTTTAAAAATGTCTCATACCTTTAACCTGCTGGATGCACGGAGAACCATATCTCCCACCGAAAGAGTTAACTACATAAACAGGATAAGGAAACTGGCAGAGAAGTGTGCAGAAGTTTATCTGGGGGATGAAAATGGAAAGAAAAATGGCGGAAAGGATTAAAAGGCTTCCACCTTACCTTTTTGCCCGGCTGGATGCCTTGATTGAAGAAGAGAGGAAGAAAGGAAGAGAAATTATAAGCCTTGGTGTAGGAGATCCGGATCTCCCCACACCATCCTACATTGTTGAGGAGATGAAAAGGAGGATAGAAGAGGAGAGTAACCATAAGTATCCATCCTATGTGGGGATGCTGGAATTTCGTAAAGCAGTGGCAGGATGGTATGAGAAAAGATTTGGAGTGCAACTCGATCCAGAAAATGAAGTCCTAACCCTTATTGGTTCCAAAGAGGGTATTGGACATATTCCTTTGGCTTTCGTAGATCCAGGGGATCTTGTGCTTATACCTGATCCAGGCTATCCTGTTTACCGTGGAGGGACAATACTTGCTGGAGGGGATTACTTTACTATGCCTTTAAAAGAGGAAAATGGATTTTTACCGGATCTTTCTAAAATACCGGAGGATGTTAGAAGGAAGGCAAAACTCATGTTTATCAATTATCCCAATAATCCCACTTCAGGAGTAGCCAGTCTTGAATTCTTTGAAGAAGTGGTGGATTTTGCAAGAAAAAATGAAATCATTGTCTGCCATGATGCAGCTTATTCTGAGATAACTTATGATGGATACCAGGCCCCTTCTTTCCTTCAAATACCAGGAGCAAAAGAAGTGGGAGTAGAATTCCATTCTCTTTCCAAAACTTTTAACATGACTGGCTGGAGAATAGGATTTGTTGTGGGGAATGCTCAGGTGATTAAAGCTCTGGGTAAGGTTAAAACCCATCTGGATTCTGGAGTTTTTCAGGCAATTCAATGGGCAGGAATTAAGGCTCTTGAAAAGGGTAAACCGGAGAAAGAGGTGATTGAAGAGTACAGGAAAAGAAGGGACCTCCTGATAGAAGGGATTAAAAAACTTGGCCTTTCGGTAAATCCTCCAAAAGCCACCTTTTATCTCTGGGTAAAGGTTCCTAAAAGGTTTACCTCGGAAGAATTTACTCTTTTCCTCCTTAAAGAAAGTGGAGTGGTGGTTACGCCAGGAACAGGTTTTGGGGAAGAGGGGGAAGGATATGTGAGAATGTCCTATACACTTCCTACCCAGAGGATTGAAGAGGTAATCAGGCGTTGGGAGAAAATAGGACTTACCCTGTAAGAGTTTTCCTTTCTCTTGGTTCCAATCTGGGAGAAAAAGAAAAGAATATCTCTAAGGCTAAGGATCTTTTAAAAAAGAAAGGGATAGAAATAATAAAGGAATCCTCTATCTATCTCACTTCTCCCTGGGGGAAGAAAGATCAGCCCTGGTTTCTCAATCAGGTTATTGAAGTGGCTACATCCCTCCCTCCTGAGGAATTGCTTAACATTATTAAAGGTATAGAAAAGGAGCTGGGAAGAGAAAAAGGGGAGAAATGGGGACCACGGATTATTGATATAGATATTCTCTTTTATGGAGAAAAGATAATAAACTCACCTTCCCTCACTATTCCTCATCCTTATCTCCATGAGCGAGCCTTTGTTCTAATCCCTCTTACGGAGATTGCTCCCGAATTTGCCCATCCAGTGCTGAAAAAGAAGGTGAAAGAACTGAAGGAAAAAGTGGCTGAAGAAGAGGTTAAAAAATGGGAAGAGGAAAAAATGTAGTATAATATCCAGAATATGAAGGTCGGGAGCATCTTCAAAAAAGAGGTAAAAACATACTTCACTTCTCCCATTGCTTATGTTCTTATGGCTATTTTCTTAGGATTATCCGGATACTTTTTCGTTGCAGTTACCTTCTATTTAAGAACAGCGGAACTTTATCTTGTCCTGGCAAATATGGGAGTAACTCTACTTTTCATTGTTCCCATTTTAACCATGCGACTCTTTGCAGAAGAACGTCGTCAGGGTACCATTGAGCTCCTCTATACTTCACCTCTAAGAGTAACAGAGATGGTTCTGGGAAAATATTTGAGCGTTCTTTTCCTTTACTTCATAATACTTTTAATCTCTGGAGAATTTGTGGTTTATCTCAAACTCTTTGGTGACCCTGAGATAGGCCCAATAATTTCTGGTTATTTAGGACTTTTCCTTCTGGGTGCTTCCTTTCTTTCCATTGGTCTTTTTGGTTCCACTTTAAGCGATAACCAGGTGGTTTCTGCTGTAATCACCTTCTTCATACTGCTATTTTTCTGGATTTCCGGATGGGCTGGAGAATTAACCCAGGGTATCTGGAAACAATTCTTTAATAACCTCTCCATTTTCCACCATTTCGATTCCTTCCGGAAAGGAGTGATTGATACCCGGGATTTACTCTACTATGCTGGAGTGATCTCCCTTTTCCTTTTTTACTCCATCAAAATGGTAGATTCTTATCGATGGAGATAAATGCGCCTGTAGCTCAGCCCGGATAGAGCGATGGCCTCCGGAGCCATAGGTCGCAGGTTCAAGTCCTGCCAGGCGCACTGAAGAAAGGGAAAAATCCCATGGTGGTGTTAAAATCGCCGAGGGAAATTACTTTTTTAAGAGAAGCTAATCGTATTGTTGCTGAAATACTCAAACGACTTGTCCAAGAAATAGTCCCGGGTATCACAACTGGGGAACTCGATAGAATTGCGGAAGAAATGATAAGGGAAAAGGGAGCTCTTCCCGCTTTCAAAGGATACCGTGGCTACCCCTTTGCCACCTGCATTTCCGTAAATGAGGTGGTTGTCCATGGAATACCCGGTGAGAGGGTGATTGAAGAAGGGGATATTGTCAGTATTGATTTAGGAGCAAGATGGAAAGGATACTATGGTGACGCAGCGATAACTTATCCTGTAGGGAAAATCTCTCCTATTGCCCTCAAACTCTTGAAGGTTACCTATCAAGCACTTCATGAGGGGATAAAAAATGCCCGGGTGGGTAATCGGTTAGGTGATATTTCTTCTGCTATTCAGAGAAAAGCTGAGGGAGAAGGGTTCCGTGTGGTAAGAGCATTTGTGGGACATGGAATAGGAAGGGAACTTCATGAAGACCCTCAAGTCCCCAACTTTGGTGAACCGGGAAAGGGAATGAAACTTTTAGAGGGAATGACCCTTTCCATAGAACCCATGGTTAATCAAGGAACGGAAGAGGTGGTGATACTTGAAGATGGCTGGACTGCAGTTACCCGGGATGGCAAACTCTCTGCCCATTTTGAACATACCATAGCTATCACCCGTGATGGCCCAGAAATCCTCACCCGTGAATGGGAAGAAGTGGTGAGAGAGTTTTTGGGTTGAAGCCAATCTTTATTCTACCAGTCAACAATTTTCAAGATATTCCCATTCATATCAATTTTAAGGATAGCACGCTTATATATAACACCCTCATTATCCTCAAACTCAACTTTGACAGTTTCCGCTAAAAATTCTCAAGAGTAATTTCCGAAAGCAAGGAAATAAAAGTTTCCTCCCCGAATCCTTCCCTGTAATGACCTCTCTCCCTTAATCTTCCAATCCCTTTATTCATGCCCTTTTCAGAAATTAGGTGTCAAACTTGAGTTTGAAGAAATTTGCGGAGTTTATTAGAGGTTTCTTGGAAAAAGAGAAGATTGCCTGATTTTCAAAAAATGAGGAATCTGCGGGATTCGGTGGGGAAACCGCGGTAAAGACCGTAGGATTTTGCTTTGTTGATGGCGTCAAGGTATTCTTCACTGGTTATAGGGCGGGCAATTTCGGGAAATAAATGTGCGTGATAGAGGGGGCGGTATTGATCCATGATATTTACATAGGTATGGGGAGAAATTTCTTCTGCAAGGAATTTGAATACTCTTTCAGACTCCGCCACTTTATTGGGCATTACTAAGTGCCTTACCAAGAGTCCCTTCTTTGCGATACCCTTTTCCACTACCAGATCTCCCACCTGGCGGTGCATTTCCTTTACAGCTTTTTTCACTATCTCCCAGTAGTCAGGCACATGGGAGTAAGCTTGACCGGGTAGAGAAGAACCGTATTTTATGTCTGGCATGTAAATATCTATGATCCCTTCAAGGAGTTTCAATGTCTCCACTTTTTCATAACCCCCACAGTTATAAACGATGGGCAAATCCAGTCCCTTTTCCCAGGCAATTATAAGGGCATCCACAATTTGGGGAACAAAATGAGTAGGGGTAACCAGGTTTATGTTGTGGCAACCCAATTTTTTCAAAACCAGCATGATCTGGGCAAGTTTCTCTGGTTCTATTTCTTCTCCTTCTTCCAGAATGCTGATGTCATAGTTCTGGCAGAAAACACATTTGAGATTGCATCCGGAGAAAAATATGGTTCCCGAACCCCCTCTTCCTACAAGTTCTTTCTCTTCCCCAAAGTGGGGTGAGAAACTTGCAATTTTCACTTTCCAACTGCCACCACAGTATCCTTTCTCTTTTTTCCTATCCACTCCGCATTCTCGAGGACAAAGCCGGCAGGGGGAAAGGAGTGCGTAAAGGGATTCTTTTCTTCTCAGAAGTTCTTCCTGAGAAAGTCTTCTGGTCATTTTTCCAATTTTATCAGAATCCTCTTTCTTGCATTTTAACCTTTACTATCCCATAATATTTTCCATGCAGAGAGAAAAAGACATTAAGTTCATGAAGGAAGCTTTAAGGCTTGCGGAGAAAGGGAGAGGCACCACCAGCCCTAACCCCATGGTGGGTGCGGTGGTGGTGAAGGGTAACCGGATAGTGGGCAGGGGATACCATAAAAGAGCAGGTTCTCCCCATGCAGAAGTTATTGCTCTGGAAGATGCAGGGACAAAGGCGAAGGGAGCTACCCTTTATGTAACTCTTGAACCCTGTATCCACTATGGGAGAACACCTCCCTGTGTTCCCAGAATTGTTTCTTCAGGGATAAAAAGAGTGGTAATAGCCATGATGGATCCAAATCCAATTGTGAAAGGTAAAGGGGTTAAGATGCTTGAGAAGGCAGGAATTGAGGTGATAACCGGGATAGAGGAGGAAAAAGCCAGGAAGTTAAATGAATTTTACATAAAGTATATCACCCGGAAAATCCCTTTTGTAATTCTTAAATGGGCAATGAGTCTGGATGGGAAAATAGCCACTTCCACAGGTGATTCTCGCTGGATATCAGGGGAAGAGGCGAGGAAATTTGTCCACTCACTGAGGAAGGGTGTGGATGCTGTGCTTGTGGGGATAGGGACAGTGAAAAAGGATGATCCTTTACTTACAGTGAGACTCGTTCCCTCTGAAAAACAACCCTTAAGGGTAATAATAGATCCCCGGCTTGAGATTTCTCCCCAGGCCAGGTTACTTAAAGAGGAAGGGGGAAAGGTGGTGATTTTCACTCTTTCCGGAGTGGATGAGGAGAAGGTATCTTTCCTTCAAGATAAGGGTGTGGAAGTTATAGAAATGGAAGGGGAGAGAATCAGGATTAAGAAACTTCTGGAAGCTCTGGGGGAGATGGAGGTGGTTTCTCTTCTGGTGGAGGGTGGAGAAAAAGTTTTTACTTCGTTTCTGGAGGAAGGTTGTGTGGATAAGGTTTATGCAATAGTTTCTCCACTTCTTCTGGGAGGGAAGGATTCTCCCACGCCTTTTGGTGGTAAAGGTTTTGAGAGGATAAAGGATGGGTTGAGATTGAAAAAGATTGAATGGTTGAGGAAAGGGGAGGATATGATAATTTCCGGATACATAGAGGGTTGAATGTTTACTGGAATAATTGAAGAGGTTGGTGTAGTGAAAAGGGTTGAGAAAAAGGGGGAGGTAATTACTCTCACTATTCTTGCTGAAAAGATATCCTCATCTCTTGAGTTGGGTGGAAGTATAGCGGTGGATGGTGTTTGTCTTACGGTGGTGGAAATTTCTCCTCCTCTTTTTAAAGTTGATGTTAGTCGACCCACCCAGTTGACAACTACTCTGGGGAAGGTATTTCCGGGAAGAAGAGTTAATCTTGAAAGACCTCTTACTCTGGATAAACCCCTTGGGGGGCATTTTGTCACCGGACATGTGGATGGAAAGGGTAAGATATTGAAGAAAGGAGGAGGGAAGGAGTTTCCCTTAGAAATTTCTTATCCGGAAACTCTTTTTCCCTATCTTGTGGTGAAAGGTTCAATAGCTGTAGATGGGGTTAGTCTGACCATTCAGAAACTTGAGAAGGACAGATTTTCCACCCATATAATTCCTCATACTGCAGAAAACACCATTTTGGGTGAAAAGAGGGTGGGAGAAGAAGTTAATTTAGAGGTGGATTTTCTTGCCAGATATTTAAAGAAATGGTGGGAAGAAGAGAAAAAGAAGAAGGATTTTGAGGAAATGCTGAAAAACTGGTAGAAACTTTTAAGGCTCTTCCACCTTAATAATCTCTACCTCGAAAGTCAGGGTCTTTCCTGCCAAGGGATGATTGAAATCAAGGATCACATAATCGTTCCCCTTTTCTTTCACCTGCACGGAGTATACTCTCCCTTTTTCATCCTGGATATCCATGGGGCCTTCATTGGGGATCTCTTCAGGCTTATAGAAAAGACTCAATGGGATTCTCTTCACTGCTTCTTCACTCCATTCTCCAAAAGCTTTTTCAGGAGGAAGGGTGATGATTTTCCTTTCCCCTTCCTTCATCTTTCCCATTTCTTCTTCTAAGGCAGGGAAGATATCCCCTTCACCCTGAACATATTCAGCGCGCCCACTGTCAACCTTTTTTCCATCCACTCTCAACTCATAAAAAAATTTCACTTTTGAACCCCTTTTAATCATATTAACCTCCCATTTGAAAAAACTCCCCACTCTCTTCCCCTCTACCTCCACCAATAGAGATAAGGGAAGATACACCAGTATAACATAAATTTTGAGAGAGGGAGAGAATTCTGTTATATTATCTCTCATGAAGGTATGGGAAAAGCGTTTCAGGAAACTACCGGATAAGGAAATCGAGGAGTTTACATCTTCTTTCAATGAAGATAATTTTCTTTTCCCTTATGACATAGAGGGAAGTAAAGCACATGTTTTGATGCTGGAGAAGGCTGGATATTTGACCTCTGAAGAAAAAGAAAAACTTATTGAAGGTCTGGAAAGGGTCAAGAAGGAAATGGAGGAAGGGAAATTTGAGGTAAAGGGAGATGAGGATGTTCATATGGCAGTGGAAAGAAGGTTGAAAGAGATTGTGGGTGATTTAGCAGAGAAACTCCATACTGCTCGTAGCAGAAATGACCAGGTTGTTCTGGATGAGAAACTCTTTCTTAAGGATAAAATACCGGAGATAATTGAGAGGATAGAAGCTATTCAAAGAGTCATTCTTGGGAAGGCAGAAGAATACTTGGGAGTTGTAATGGCGGGATTTACACATTTTCGACCTGCACAACCTGTTCTTTTCTCACACTGGTTGATGGTTTATTTCTGGATGCTGGAAAGGGATAAGGGGAGGTTTGAGGATGTTTTGAAAAGAGTGGATGAGTTTCCAGGGGGAAGCCTGGCACTTGCAGGAACTTCTCTGACCATTGACAGGGAATTTATGGCAGGGAAATTGGGGTTTAAGAAGGTTTCTCCCAACAGTATGGATGCAGTATCGGACCGCGATTTCATACTGGAGTTTCTGACTGCTACTCTTCAGGTTATTCTTCACCTTTCCCGTCTTGCTGAGGAACTCATCATTTTTTCTTCTCCTTATTTTTCCTGGATTAAAATTCCTCAAGAATACATGACCGGGTCAAGCATAATGCCTCAGAAAATGAATCCGGATGTTCTGGAACTTATAAGGGGAAGAACAGGAAGAATTTTGGGATATGTGGTTTCTATGAGTATGGTTATGAAAGGATTGCCTCTTACCTATAATCGGGATCTTCAGGAAGATAAAATACCCCTCTGGGAGGGATATAAACTCACCGTTTCTATTCTTTCCATGATGAAAGGGATAATTGAAGGGATGGAAGTGGAAAAAGGGAAAATGGAAGGAGGAGCAAAGGGATATTATTTGATGGCCACAGATATTGTGGAAAGGCTTGTGGAAAAAGGGATGGCATTCAGAAGTGCTTATCGTAAAGTTGGAGAAATGGTGAAAAAACTGGAAGAGGAAGGAAGGGATTTTTCTTCTCTTACTCAAGATGAGTGGAAAAGGTGTTTTGGTTTTGAGGAGGAAGAGGTAAAGGAGATTCTTTCGTTTAAAGATTCTGTAGAGAGAAAGAAAGTTTTGGGTGGGACAGCTACTTCCGAGGTAAAAAAAGAAATAGAGAAAGGGAAAAAAATCTTGATGAAAAAATGAATATAGTGGAGATAGAGAATATTAAAGTAGGTGGTGGGGAGCTTCTGGTAATAGCTGGGCCATGTGTGATAGAGAGTGAGAAACTCACCCTTAACATTGCGGAAGAGTTAAAAAAGATTACAGAGAAGGTTTCTCTTCCCTTTATCTTTAAAGCTTCCTATGATAAAGCCAATAGAACCTCAATTCGTTCCTTCCGTGGGCCAGGACTTAAAGAAGGATTGAGGATACTCAAAAAGGTAAAGGATCTTTTTGAGATACCTCTCCTTACCGATGTCCATTGCACTTCCCACCTGAAAGAAGTAAAAGAGGTGGTGGATGTTATCCAGATACCTGCTTTCCTTTCCCGTCAGACGGATCTTCTGGTAGAAGCAGGAAAGACGGGGAGAGCAGTGAATATCAAAAAGGGACAGTTCCTTTCACCCCATCAAATGAGGTTTGCTTTGGAGAAAGTTACCTCTACTGGTAATCACAGAGTTTTGCTTACTGAAAGGGGAACATTTTTTGGATATGGAGATCTGGTGGTGGATATGAGGAATTTCCCTATTATGAGGAGTTTTGGATATCCGGTTATCTTTGATGTAACTCATTCTGTCCAATCACCTGGCGGATTGGGAGAAGCTTCAGGTGGGAGAAGGGAGTTTGTTCCTTATCTTGCAAGGGCAGGGATAGCCTGTGGAGTGGATGGAATCTTTCTGGAGACCCATCCAGAACCAGATAATGCTCTTTCAGATGGCCCAAATATGTGGCCCTTGAAGGAGATGGAAGGATTACTTAAAGAGTTAAAAGAGTTGTTTGCTTTAGTAAAATGCAAAATATAGTAAATTTCCTGAAAACCCATCCTGGTATTTATGCAGTTTTCACAGTGGTTTTTCTGGGATTGACTTCTATGGTTTTTGCCGGGTTTTTCCATTTTTTTGAAAAAAGAGAATAATAAGAAATGTATTTCCCTTTTGCTGAAGTTCATGTAAAAGGTTGGGTTTTACCCTTCCTGGGATTTACTGCGGGAGTATCTTCTGGTTTCTGGGGAGTGGGAGGAGGCTGGGTCATCACACCCGCTCTTTTTATACTTGGTTTTCCTATGAATTTAGCTGTGGGGACTTCACTTTCTTTCATCTATGCTCAGGCTATAGTTTCTTCTCTTACTCATAAAAAATTGGGGAATATAAATCTCCCTCTGGGACTTCTTTTGTTTATTGGGATGCTCCCTTCCGTGGAGATAGGAGCCCGGGTGGTAGATTTTCTTAAAAATCGGGGAGAGATTGATACTTATCTTGGTTATTTCTATTTCTTTTTCCTTCTCTTAATTTTTGCTTTCACTTTCTTTGAATCCTCCAAAGCCCAGAGAAAACAGAGTGAAGAGGCAGTGATTTCCTGGAAGGAAAAGTTCCCCCTTTCCTTACTTCCACCCTTCCTCTCCTGTAGGGGTATGAAGGTCTCAATCTGGAGTGGAGTGCTGGTGGGAATTCTTGGCGGTTTTTTTTCAGGATTGATGGGTATAGGGGGAGGAATTATACTTTTGCCATTAATGATCTATCTTCTGGGGCTACCCACAAAAATGGCTGTTGGGACAGGGCTCTTCAATATTATGGTAGGAGGAGCTTTTGGGACATTCACCCATGCTCTAAAGGGGAATGTGGATGTTCTGGGTGGGTTATTACTCCTTGCAGGAGGGGGAATTGGAGCCAGGATAGGAGCATTGGCTACCAAGTATGCGCCCGGGACGAAAATACGATTCCTTTTTTCCTTAAGTGTGGGAGCTACCGCCCTCTCTGTTATTCTCCGGCTTAAAGGTTATTTCCTTCCAGCATTTCTCATAATTGTTGGGGTAGCAGGGGTTATGTGTGCAATAGTAATTTTTTATTTATGGAGAGGGAATTATGGGGAAAAGATGCATAGAATGGGCAAAGGAGGTACTTGAGGAAGAAGCAAAGGCAATATTAGGGGTAGCAGAGAAACTGGATGAAGAATTTGAAAAAGCAGTGGAAATAATTTTATCTTCAAGGGGGAGGGTTGTGGTAACTGGTGTGGGAAAATCGGGTATTGTGGGGAAGAAGATTTCAGCTACCCTTTCTTCTACAGGAACTCCTTCTTTTTTCCTCCATCCAGGGGAAGCAGTCCACGGGGATTTAGGTATGGTTTCCCCAGAGGATGTGATACTTGCCATCTCCAATTCTGGAGAGACGGAAGAGATAACACGACTTTTACCCTTTTTCAAAAGGCAGGGAAATTCAATAATTGCATTCACAGGTAATCCACGTTCCACACTGGGAAGAAATGCAGATGCGATAATCAATGTGGGAGTTAAGAAAGAAGCCTGTCCTCTTGGGTTAGCTCCCACTTCTTCCACCACTGCTACACTGGCTATGGGAGATGCACTGGCTATTGCACTTCTTAAAAGAAAGGGATTTGGGAAGAAGGATTTTGCTCGCATTCATCCCGGTGGTTCATTGGGAAAAAGGTTGATGCTTAAAGTTAAGGATGTGATGAGAACTGGAGATGCAATACCAATAGTTGAGGAAGATACTTTGATGAAGGATGCAATTAAAGAAATAAGCAGGAAGATGCTGGGATTCACTACGGTAGTTAATAAAGAGGGAAGACTTGTGGGTATCATTACGGATGGAGATTTAAGACGGGCTTGGGAAAGAGGGATTAAATTTGAGAAAGCGAAGGCTTTTGAAGTCATGACGAAAAGTCCCATAACTATTAGCAAGAATAAATATGCTCATGAAGCTTTGGAGATAATGGAAAAAAATGCCATAACTTCCCTAATAATAAAAGACAGAAAAGGGGGAGTGGAAGGAGTAATCCATTTGCACGATATTCTGGGTAGAGGAGAATTCAGATTTGAAGCATTCCCAGAGGAAGAAGAATGAATAAGGAGAAACTTTCCCATATAAAACTCCTTCTCATGGATGTTGATGGAGTGGTTACTGATGGAAAGATAAGTTACCTGGGAAGGGAAGAACTCACTTCTTTCCATGTTCAGGATGGCTTGGGTATTGTAGTGGCTCAAGAAAAGGGGTTAAAAGTGGGTTGGGTTTCTCGCAGGCATTCACTTTCTTTACTCACCCGGGGAGAAAATTTGGGAGTGACCTATCTCTATCTGGGAAGGGAGAATAAGGCAAAGGCGGTTGAGGAAATTATGGAAAAAGAAGGATTGAAGAGAGAAGAAGTGGCTTATATTGGCGATGATGTCAATGATTTACCAGTATTTGAATTGGTGGGGGTAAGGTTTGCAGTGGCAAATGCCAGGGAAGAAGTGAAAAAGAAAGCTGATTATGTCACTTCTGCAAAAGGGGGAGAAGGAGCAGTCAGAGAAGTTGTGGAGATAATTCTTAAAGCCAAAGGATTATGGGACTTTTAAGTCCAAACTGGCTCGTCTTTTGCTAAATGATCAAAAAAGTTCTTATCCCTCTCATCTTTACCCTTCTCATTATTCTCCTGGTTCATTTTCATTTGATAAAACTGGGAAAAGAAGAAGAATGGGTTTGGAAGTATCATAAATTTAACTTTTGGTGGAGAGCCTTTTTCCCTATTTCTCTTTTCCTCCTTTTTTTTCTTATCCTTTGCTTCATCAAAAATAAATTACTCCCTATTTCTTTTATCCTTTTCTTCCTCCTCTTATTCTCCTTTTCCCTGCAAGTTTCCTTTGAATACTTCTCACCTATAGGTATGAATCGTAATGTGCTGGTTTTGAGTTTGCCCTGGATGGGAGGTTATTTTACAGAAGCAATGGTTTCAAAATGCGACAGGAGATATTTTCGCACATATCCTCAAAATGTGAGTTATAAACACGCCAAGTTGCATCCCCCTTTAAATATGCTCATTTGCAGAGGATGTCTATGGATTTTCTATCGGTTCCCTTTTCTCAGCCATGCGATTTTAAATTTTTCCCATCACACAATCTATGATGCTTCCCATGCTTTCAAATATATGGAGGAAAAGTTAGGTTGGAAATCTAAGAATTATGAAAGGGCAGCATTAATTTTCCTAAGTATTCTTCTCCCCTTCTTAGCTTCCTTAGGAGCAATACCCTTATATCTTTTATTGAAGGAAAAAGGAAGTGCTTTCTTACTGGCAACCTTTTATCCCTTAATTCCATCTCTTTTACTCTTTTCTCCGGGATTTGAGCAGATACTTCCACTCTTTGTCATCCTTGCCCTCTACTTCTTTTATCAAGGTGGGAAAAAGAGGTTCTGGGCAGGGTTTTGGTTAGGTCTGGGTATGCTTTCTTCCTTATCTGTGGGACTGGTCTTCCTCTTTCTCATTCTTCTAACTCTGAAAGAAGAAAATAAGAAAGAAAGTTTACTCTGGATGGGAGGAGGATTCCTTCTTATCCACTTTCTTTTCTGGATTTTGACGGGTTTCTCAATATTAAATTTTCTCTATCGCCTTCTTCCAGCCTTTACTGAAAAAGGTAGAGCCAATTTCGTAGGTGTAAATATCCATCGTTCTTATCCTTTCTGGGTTCTTTATGATCCACTGGAGTTTCTCATTTTTGCTGGAATACCTCTTTCTTATCTCTTCCTTAAGGGAGTTAGGAAGATGGAAAAAAATTATGGCTGGTCTTTCCTTGCCATTTTTCTTTTTCTCAATTTTTCGGGGATATCACTTTCTGAAGTAGCAAGGTTATGGATGTTTCTCTATCCCTTGTTTTTCCTGCCAGCTATTGAGATTGATGAGAAAAACATTTTAACCTGGCTTCTTCCATTACAGTTTCTTCAATCCCTTTTCTTCCAGGCCAATCTTGATGTTTTTACTCTTAATCCCTAAAACTTGACAATTCAAGTAATAATTGGTTGAATTATACTTTAAAATTATGATTAATTTGGTCATAAAATGAGGGTATATAAAAGTATTTTGGAAACGGTAGGAAAAACACCACTGGTAAGATTTTCCAGGTTAGGAAAGGGGCTGAAAGGAATCATCCTGGGAAAATGCGAATTTTTTAACCCTACAGGGAGTGTGAAGGATAGGATAGGTGTGGCAATGATAGAAGATGGGGAAAGGAAAGGCTGGATCAAGGAGGGAACAGTTATTGTTGAGCCTACAAGTGGAAATACTGGTATAGCTTTAGCCTTTGTGTGTGCAGTTAAAGGTTATCGGCTAATTCTTACTATGCCGGAGACGATGAGTGAAGAAAGAATATTGATCTTGAAAGCGCTTGGTGCAGAAGTGGTGCTCACGCCGGGAGAAGAGGGTATGAAAGGAGCAGTGAAAAAGGCAGAGGAAATTGTGCGAGAGATTTCAGGAGCTTATATGCCTCAGCAATTCAAAAATCCAGCCAATCCTGAGATACACAGGAAAACAACTGCTGAAGAAATCTGGAAGGATACAGAAGGGAGTGTGGATATTTTTGTGGCGGGAGTAGGAACAGGTGGCACTCTTACTGGAGTGGGGGAAGTTCTAAAGAAGAGGAAACCACACCTTAAAGTCGTAGCGGTAGAACCTGCTTCCTCTCCCGTACTCTCCGGAGGCAAACCAGGACCTCATGGAATCCAGGGTATTGGAGCAGGTTTTATCCCTCAAGTTCTGAATGTGGATATAATTGATGAAGTAATTAAGGTAAGGGATGAAGATGCAGAAGAGATGACCCGGAGACTGGCTCGAGAAGAAGGAATTTTTGCTGGGATATCATCAGGAGCAGCTGTATATGCAGCTATGGAAGTAGCTTCTCGAAAAGAAAATAAGGATAAAGTTATTGTAGTGATTTTGCCAGATCGAGGAGAGAGATACCTTACTACTGGAATTTTTAAAGTATAAAGACTGGGAGGGGAAAAATGAAAAAAACCATTTGCGAAATAAACGAGAAGATAAGAAAGGGGGAGGTGGTGGTGGTAACCGCGGAGGAGATGATTGAAATAGTGGAGGAGAAGGGGGCTAAAAAAGCTGCAGAGGAAGTGGATGTGGTAACCACGGGAACTTTTGGTCCCATGTGTTCCAGCGGTATATACCTCAATCTTGGTCATGCTCAACCCCGGATAAAATTGGGTGGTGGAAGGTGTTATCTAAATGGTGTACCTGCTTATGCAGGATGGGGAGCAGTGGATATATATCTCGGGTGCACAGCATTGCCTGATAATGATCCACGAAACACCATTCATCCAGGATCATTCCGGTATGGTGGTGGACATGTGATAGAAGCGTTTGTTGCTGGTGAGGATGTTCTCTTAGAAGCAGAGGCTTATGGGACGGATTGTTATCCAAGAAGAAATCTTAAAGTATGGATAAACATTAAGGATGTGAATGAGGCAGTTCTTTTCAATCCTCGAAACGCCTACCAGAACTATAATGTTGCGGTGAATCTTTCTGATAGAACCCTTTACACTTACATGGGCATTCTAAAACCTCATTTGGGAAATGCTTCCTATTCCAGTGCTGGACAACTTTCTCCTCTCCTTAACGATCCATATTACAGAACAGTGGGAATTGGAACGAGAATATTTCTGGGAGGAGGTATTGGTTATGTTATCTGGCAGGGAACCCAACACAATCCTTGTGCAAAGAGGAAGGAGAATGGAGTCCCCTGTGAAGGTGCAGGGACCCTTGCAGTAATAGGTGATTTAAAACAGATGTCACCGGAATGGCTCCGGGGGACAACTATAACTGGTTATGGAGTATCTCTCACGGTGGGAATAGGTATCCCCATACCTATACTTGATGAGGAAATGGCAGAGTTTACTTCAGTCAAGGATAGCGAGATTTACGCTCCCATTGTTGATTACAGTAAGGCTTATCCTGAATGTACGGGAGAAGTATTGGGAGAGGTAAGTTATGCAGAGTTAAGGAGCGGGAAGATAAAATTCAAAGGTAAGGAAATTCCCACGGGTTCTCTCTCCAGTTACAGGAAGGCCAGGGAAATTGCCCGGATTCTAAAGGATTGGATAAAGGAAGGGAAGTTTTTCCTTACCGAACCCGTTGCTCCACTGCCTGGAAAAGAGTCAGGGATTGTCCTTAAAAAGATGAAGATGAGGGAGGTGAAATAATACACAAGAAAATTATGGGAAAACCAAAAGCAGTTGCTTTGGTATCCGGAGGGTTGGATTCTATTCTTGCAGTATATCTGGTGAAACTCCAGGGGGTAGAAGTTATAGGAGTGAATTTCCATACTCCTTTCCTTACACTTAAGGATATGGAGAAAGTGAGGGAATTCCTTGGTATACCTTTTAAGGAGATTTTCTTGGGAGAAGAAATGATTGAGGTTATTAAAAATCCCTGCTATGGGTATGGACAGGGGATGAATCCGTGTATTGATTGCCGGATACTCATGCTTAAAAAGGCAAAGGAGATAATGGAGGAAGTGGGAGCTGAATTTGTGATTACCGGCGAGGTTCTTGGACAAAGGCCTATGTCTCAGAGAAGAGAGGTATTCCCTTTAATGGAGAGGGAAGCAGGCCTTGAGAAGAGGGTGCTTCGGCCTCTCTCTGCAAAACTTTTACCACCCACTATTCCAGAGGAAGAAGGATGGATTAAAAGGGAAGAACTCTTGGATATTCAGGGAAGAGGGAGGAAAATTCAACTGGCTCTTGCTGAGAAGATAGGGCTAACAAATTATTCTTCTCCTGCAGGAGGATGCCTCTTAACCGATCCCATTTTTTCCCGTCGACTTAAGGATCTTATGGAGAAAAATCCCAATTTTGGGTTAAAGGAAGTTGAACTTTTAAAAGTGGGAAGACATTTCAGACTCCCCTCCGGAAAAAAACTTATTGTAGGGAGGAATAGGGAAGAGAACAGAAAATTACTTTCTCTTGCTGGACCTGAAGATTATCTTCTACAGGAGATAGAGGGAAAAGGTGCAGTAGTTTTTCTATCTTCTCCTGTGGATGAGGAAGAACTTTTAGAGGGAGGAGCAATAGCCGCTTTCTACAGCAAGAAAAGGAGTTGGGAGCTTGTGGAGGTAAAGTGGAAGCGGGGAAAAGAAGAGGGCAGATTCTGGGTTGAACCTGAGAGAAAAGGGAGAATGATATGAGGATTGAGGAAGGAATAGTGGAAGGAGCTAAGGAAGGGAAGGTAAAGGTAAGGCTGTTAAGGTCTCCCTATTGTGAAAGATGTGGTATTTGCAAAGGTGGAGGTCAGGTTCTTGAGATTGAGGAAAGAAGAGAGTTTAAGGTGGGAGAAAGGATAAAAGTGGGTATCCCGGAAGGTAGATTTGCTTTAGTTTCTATTGCCAGTTTCCTACCCCCCTTACTTTTCCTTATGATGGGAGCATGGGTAGGAGAAAAATTCTTCACCTCTCAGAGATTTTCACTACTTACCACTTTTATCTTTTTTCTTGTAGGATTAGGCATTGCTTTTATTTTATCCCGTATCATTCTGAAAACAGCCTTAAAAAAAGTAAAAATACTGGAGTGAAAGATGAAATGCAGGAAATGCAAAGAAAAGGCCATCATCAAGCTTTATGAGCATAATTTACCTTTATGCAAGGAACATTTTCTTGAGTTTGTGGAAGGAAGGGTTCAGAAGGCCATAACTGATTTTGGGATGGTTAGGAAGAAGGAAAGGGTTTTAGTAGTTATCTCTGGGGGAAAAGACAGCCTTACCTTGGCCTTCCTCCTTAGAAAACTTGGATACAAAATTTCCCTCCTTCACATTGACCTGGGAATAGACGGATACTCTGAAATTTCACGGAAGTTCTGTGAGGAGTTTGCCCATCTCTACCAGCTTCCTCTTCAAGTAATTTCTATCAAGAAAGAATGGGGAAAGGGAATAAAGGAACTGGCTCGGGAGACTTACAAGTCCCCCTGTTCACTTTGCGGATTAGTTAAAAGATACTACTTTAATAAGTTTGCTTATGAAAATGGTTTTTCCTGTGTGGCTACCGGTCATAATTTAGATGATATGGTTTCCGCGTTAATGGCAAATCTTTTGGGGTGGAGGATAAGTTATATTGCAAAACAGACACCCGTCTTACCCGAGGAAGGGAAACTTAAAAAAAGGATTAAACCTTTGGTGTATCTTACAGAAAGGGAGATAGCAGCCTATGCTTTTCTTCAGAGAATTCCCTTTTCTCGCCAGGATTGTCCTTATGCTTATACTGCTTCTTTCCTCAAGATTAAACATCTTCTCAATCAGCTGGAAGTTTCTTCTCCAGGGACAAAATATTCTTTCTACCTGGGATTCCTTAAAAACAAACAATTATTTGGGGAGGGGAAAGTTACTTTGAGAGAATGTGCTTTATGCGGTTTCCCTACAGTGACAGAAATTTGTTCTTTTTGCAAAACATTCAGGAAAGAAGAGGTGAGAAATTATGCAGGTGAAAGTTAACGGTGAAATTAAAGAAGTGAAAGGAAGGAAAAGAGTGGGTGAAATTCTTGAGGAACTGGGACTTAACCGAGAAGAGGTGCTGGTAATCAAAAATGGAGAACTCCTTACAGAAAGTGAATGGGTGGAGGAAAATGAGGAAATAGAGGTAATGAGAGTGGTTTCAGGAGGTTAAAAAAGGAGGGTAGAATGGCCAAGAGAAGATTAGTCCTTACCTTTCCCCCTTCTCTGGTTAATAAACCAGTCACCTACCATCTGGTAAAGGATTATCATCTGGTAGTTAATATTCTTCGTGCACGAGTAACTCCGGAGGAGGAAGGTAAACTGGTAATCGATCTTGAGGGAAGTAGCGACGCTCTCAACAAAGGCATAGAGTATCTTCAAAAAATAGGTGTTCATATCCAGCCTCTGGCCAGGGATGTGGTTTGGAGAAAGGAAAGATGCACACATTGCACTGCCTGTATAACCATATGTCCCACCGGTGCACTTTCTGTGGATCGAGAGAGCTGGGAAGTTAGATTTGATAAAGAAAAATGCATTGCTTGTGAACTTTGTATTCCTGCCTGTCCCTATCAGGCTATGGAAATACTTTTGTGAGGAGGGAAGGAATGTATCTTTCCACACGCACCCGTTACAGTGTGAGAGCCCTTCTCTATCTTGCTCGTAAAGGAAAGAATACCCCAGTATCCGTGAGTGAAATTGCAAGAGAGGAGGGTATTCCCCGAGATTATCTGGAAAGGTTACTTAATAGACTCAAGAAGGAAGGACTCCTGGGAAGTTTTCGTGGGAGGAAAGGAGGTTATTATCTCCTCCATGCTCCTCAAGAAATTACTCTGGAGAAAATTCTCAGGGCTACGGGGGAAGACTTCCCCTTTGTAGATTGTCTGAATGATAGAAGAGGATGTCCGAGAAAGAATTACTGTCCTGCCTTTAATCTATGGAAAACTCTACAGGAAAAGTTTCATAAATGGCTTAAAGAACTTACTCTTCAAGATTTTCTCGTTTTTCCAGAAGGAGGCAGGGAGATTTCCCACAATTATATTTTTCATATCTGAGGAAGGAGGGAGAGGTTATGAGAAGAGTATACATGGATCACAATGCTACCTGTCCAATGGATGAAAGAGTAATAGAAGCTATGATTCCTTATTTTGAGGAGAAATTTGGAAATGCTTCAAGTCTACACTCCTTTGGAAGAGAAGCAAGAGACGCTGTGGAAAAAGCAAGAGAAGAAGTGGCAAGACTTCTCAATGCAGAACCCCAGGAGATAATCTTTACCTCTGGAGGAACTGAATCCAACAACTTGGCAATCAAAGGGTACTGCTGGAGAAACCGAGAAAGGGGCAATCACATAATCACTACCAAGATTGAGCATCATGCTGTTTTGAATCCTGTAAAACAATTGGAAAAAGAGGGGTTTCGTGTAACTTACCTTCCAGTGGATAAGTATGGCAGGGTGGATTTGGAGGATCTAAAAAAGGCTATTACCCGGGAAACAATTCTGGTTTCCATCATGATGGCTAATAATGAAGTGGGGACAATAGAGCCTATAAGGGAACTGGCCAAAATTTCTCAGGAAAGGGGGATTGCCTTCCATACAGATGCAGTTCAGGCAGTGGGAAAGATTAAAGTGGATGTGAAAAAGTTGGGTGTGGATTTCCTTTCCCTTTCCGGACATAAAATCTATGGTCCCAAGGGAATAGGGGTTCTCTACATAAAAAAAGGGAGAAAAATTGAGCCACTTATTACTGGTGGGCATCATGAGAAAAACTTGAGGGCAGGGACAGAAAATGTTCCAGCTATAGTGGGGTTGGGAGAAGCAGCAAAAATTGCCCGAAAGGAATGGAAGGAAGAAAGTGAGAGGATAAAAAATCTCAGAGACAAACTGGAAAAAGGTATTTTGGAACGGATTCCCTATGTTCGTATTAATGGCCATCCACAATACCGATTACCCAATACTCTCAATGTTTCCTTTGAATATGTTGAGGGTGAATCAATAATATTAAACCTGGATCTGGAAGGGATAGCAGTATCTTCTGGTTCAGCTTGCACATCTGGGACATTAGAACCTTCACATGTCCTAATGGCTATGGGAGTTCCTGCAGTAACTGCACAGGGAAGTGTAAGATTTTCTCTGGGTAAGGATAATAGGGAAGAAGATATAGATTATCTTCTGGAGGTTCTCCCACCCATAATTGAAAGACTCAGGAAAATGAGCCCTCTTTACTCAGGAAAATGAAAAAGTTGGATAATGGTGAGTTATGGTAAAGTTTTGATTGTTATATTCTGTGGGAGTATGAACCTATTATGAGAAAAAAAAGAGCAGTAGTAGCTTTAAGTGGAGGAGTAGACTCTGCCTTTTCAGCATATTTGATGCTGGAATCAGGTTATGAAGTGATAGGAATTTTTCTAAAGCTTTTTGGTAGTGAGTATTCAGGATGGTTTTCGGAAAGTAGGGCTCGTAAAGTAGCTGAATTCCTCAAAATCCCCTTTTACTCGCTCAATTTTAGAGAAAAGTTTGAAAAAAAGGTGATATCTTACTTCATTAACTCTTACCTCAAAGGAGAAACCCCCAATCCCTGTATAGTTTGCAATAGATATATAAAATTTGGTTATCTTCTTAATAAAGCTTTAGAACTGGGAGGTGAATGTCTGGTTACTGGACATTATGCCAGAATAAAAGAGGAAAATGGGGAATGGGGATTATTTAGAGGGGTGGATGTAGATAAAGACCAATCCTATTTTCTCTTCCCCCTTCTGGAAAAACCTCTTTCAAAGATTTACTTCCCCTTAGGGGAATGGAGAAAGGAAAGAGTCCACCAAGAAGCAAGAAGGATAGGGATCCCTGCACTTTTTCATGAATCACAGGAAGTTTGTTTCTTGGAAGGGAGGGGAATAAAAGAATTTTTGACTAAGGAAGGTGGAGTAAGTATCTGTCCCGGTCCCATTATTACAACCGAGGGGAAAATAGTGGGAGAACATCCTGGAGTTTATTTCTTTACCATTGGACAGAGAAGAGGATTGAAGATCAAGCTGGGAGAGCCTTATTATATAAAAGAGATCATACCAGAAGAGAATAAAATTGTAATAGGGAAAAGGGAAGAAATTTACTCTTCAATATTGGAAGCAGAAGAGGTTATAGCAGATAAAAATTTTCCTTTAAAACAAGGAGATATAGTGGAAGCAAAGATAAGGTATCTGGTGAAACCAGAGAAAGCAGAGGTTATTTACTGGGATGGGAGAAGGATTCGGCTCCGATTTTTCCATCCTCAATGGGCAGTTACTCCTGGTCAGGCTGTGGTCCTTTACAGGGAGGATAGAGTTATTGCAGGAGGATGGATAAGAAGAGGGGTAAGAGAAAATGGAAATCATTGAGGAGATTATAAAGCTTAAAAAAGAAAGAAATGCGGTAATCCTGGCTCATAATTATCAATCTCCAGAAATTCAGGATATTGCTGATTTTATTGGTGATTCCCTTGAACTTTCTCGTGTAGCTTCTAAGGTGCCTCAAAAGGTTATTGTTTTTTGCGGGGTAAAATTCATGGCTGAGATAGCTTATATTCTTGCTCCTGAAAAAACTGTTTTGCTCCCGGATACTACTGCTGGATGTCCCTTAGCAGAAACAGTTACACCCGATGATGTGAGGAGAAAAAAGGAATTCTATCCTGGTGTTCCCGCAGTTACTTATGTGAATACCAATGCAGAGGTGAAAGCTGAATCCGATTATTGTTGCACTTCTGCTAATGCTGTGGAAGTGGTGAAAAAAATTCCTCAAAAAGAAATCCTCTTTTTCCCAGACGAGCATCTTGGAGACCATGTGAAATATAAGGTAAGAGAAAAAGAAATTCACATCTGGCCAGGCTATTGTCCGGTACATATGAAAATACTTCCTGAAGATATCTGGAGAGAAAAAGAAAAACATCCTCAAGCACTGGTAATGGTGCATCCGGAATGTCGGAGAGAAGTAAGAAAACTTGCAGATGAAGTGCTTTCCACAGGTGGTATGGTCAAGATAGCTCGGGAAAGCTCTAAGGAGGAGTTTATTGTGGGGACAGAGACAGGAATACTTTATAGATTGAAAAAAGAAAATCCTGAGAAATCTTTCTATCCAGCCAATCCTCAAGCAATTTGTGAAGATATGAAGAAAATAACTCTGGAAAAGGTTCTCCACTCACTTGAGACACTTTCCCCTAAGATAACTTTACCTGAAGATATAGTAAAGAGAGCCTACAAGGCTATCCAGAGAATGGTGGAAACACTGGCATGATTTAAAATGGAGAGTAAAATCTGGTATCATTAAGTCCTATGCAGTATTCAAAAAAAGTGATTGAGCATTTTATGAATCCTCGAAATATGGGGAGAATTGAGAATCCTGATGGAGTAGGAAGAGTTGGGAACCCCATCTGTGGTGATCTTATGGAGGTAATGATAAAAGTGGAAAATGGGAGGATAAAAGATATAAAATTTAAGACATTTGGTTGTGCTGCAGCAATAGCCACCTCAAGTATGATAACGGAACTTGCAAAGGGAAAGACTATTGAAGAAGCAATGAAAATAACCAGGAATGACATTGCAGACGCTTTAGAGGGGCTTCCTCCTATCAAAATGCATTGTTCCAATCTGGCAACGGATGCCTTAAGAGAAGCAATTAAGGATTATTTAAAGAAGCAGAAAGGAGAGGTAAGAAATGAAGAGTTATGAAATAGCGGTTATTCCTGGTGATGGGACAGGGCCTGAGGTTATCCGGGAAGGGGTAAAGGTCCTGGAAGCAGTTGCAGGGAAGGAAGGTTTCAAACTCAACTTCCATTTCTACGATTTTGGTGCGGAGAGATATCTTAAAACTGGAGAGACTCTGCCTGATAGTGCCCTTGCTGAAATGGAAAAAATGGATGCTATTTACTTAGGAGCTATTGGAGATCCCAGGGTAAAACCAGGAGTTCTTGAGAAAGGAATACTTTTGAAACTGCGGTTTTCACTGGACCTCTATATAAACTTAAGGCCTGTTAAACTTTATCCAGGTGTTTGGACGCCTTTAAGGGATAAAGGTCCTGAAGATATAGATTTCGTGGTAGTTCGAGAAAATACAGAAAGTCTGTATGTGGGGATAGGTGGTTTTTTCAAGAAAGGCACAGTTGATGAAGTGGCTATTCAAGAAATGCTGGTTACCCGTAAAGGTGTGGAGAGATGTGTGAGGTATGCATATGAATTTGCTCGGAAAAGGAATAGGAAGAAAAAGGTAACTCTATGTGGTAAGACAAATGTTCTTACCTATGCATGGGACCTCTGGGAGAGAGTATTTTATGAAGTGGGGGAAGAATATCCGGATATTGAAAAAGATTATGCACATGTGGATGCTATTTGTATGTGGATGGTCAAAAACCCTGAGTACTTTGATGTGATAGTCACTGACAATATGTTTGGAGATATAATAACAGACTTGGGTGCTATTTTGCAGGGAGGAATGGGAATTGCTGCGGGTGGAAATATTCATCCGGGGAAACTGGGAATGTTTGAACCAATTGGTGGTTCAGCTCCAAAATATACAGGGAAAGGAGTAATCAATCCTCTGGCAGCGATATGTGCAGGGATGATGATGTTGGAATTCCTGGGTGAAGAGAAAGGAGCTGAGAGACTGGAAAAAGCAGTGATTAAGGTAGTGAGGGATCATTTAAAGAGTCTTTCAGCTGGTAAGATGGGGTATTCCACTGAGGAAGTAGGGGATCTTGTGAAGGGATATGTGGAAAACCCGCCTGAAGAAGAGGTTGGTGTATAATAGAGGGAAGGAGGTGAAGCCGGAATGGGTTTGTGGGTAGTTTCGCGCAGGAGGTTTGATATTGTAAAGACGAAGTTTCTCCTGGAGAACGCTATTTCACGGAGTATTGTGAGAAGGGCACTTGAAGAAGTGGATGGGAAAACCCGTCTGGAAAAGATTATAGAAAACTATGGGAAGGATGTCCCAGTCCTGGAGAGAATCAGGGATTATCCAATTTATAAAGTATTAGATATTGTGAGAAGAGCATTTAACCGGACTCCGGAAGAGTTTGGAAAAGAGCTCAGGAATCTTACCGTGAAAAAGATACTTCTTAATGCAGTAAAATCGCTGGAAAAATATGGGGTCACTACACCCCAAATTTTTGTAGCCCCCTTAATGATTGTATGGAATTTTACTTATCGATGTAATTTAAAGTGTAGACACTGCTATGAAAATGCAGGAGTTTTAAGAGGGGAAAAACCACGAGAACTAACCAAGGAAGAGAAGTTTAGGGCACTGGAAAACCTTGCGGAAAGTCATATACCCACCCTTTTCTTCTCCGGCGGTGAACCTTTAATCCATCCTGACTTCTGGGACATTGCTTATAAAGCTAAAGAGTATGGATTTTATATTTCCATAGCTACTAATGGAACTCTTATAGATGAGGAAATGGCTAAGAAAATAAAAGATTTGGGAGTTGGCTATGTGGCAATAAGTCTGGATGCTGCTTCCCCTGAACTGCACGATAATTTTCGTGGTGTGAAAGGGATGTGGGAAAGGGCAGTAAGGGGTATCCAGAATTTGGTAAAGGAAGGGGTTACTACCTGTATAGCATATACCCTTACCCGGGTTAACAAAGATGAACTTCCAAAATTACTGAAACTGAGAGAAGAACTTGGTGCTTATAAAGTCCTTGTGTATAATTTTGTCCCAGTGGGAAGGGGAGATATTGCTGATGACCTCTCCCCTCTGGAGAGAGAAGAGGCTTACCGAATTATGCTGAAAGAACTTAAAAATGAACATCTTACCGTGGCTACTACTGCACCTCAGTTTGGAAGATTCTGTAAGCAAAACGGAAGCAAATTTGTGAGTATTTCCCATTATGGATGTGCAAGAAGTGAAGAATTGGGGGCAATAGTAGATGTTATAGGTGGATGTGGTGCAGGAAGAGCCTATGCAGTTATACAGCCGGATGGGAGAATAACGCCCTGTGTCTATATGCCACAACTTACTATAGGTCATATTTTGGAAAACTCCTTTCAGCAGATCTGGGATGAATCTCCCGTGCTCAATATGTTGAGGGATAGAAGCGATCTTAAAGGTCATTGTGGGGAGTGTGAATACAATGCCATATGTGGCGGTTGTAGAGCCCGTGCCTATGCCTATTTTGGTGATTTGAAAGCACCAGATCCAGGCTGTATTTATAATCTAAAATACTACGAGGAATTCATGGAAAAATTCAAAAATAACCAAGCAATCTCCGGAGGGGTTAGGAAACTTTCATGAGTACTGTTGTTCGTCAACTTCCTCCTATTACTCAGCTTGAGGTTCTTTCCCTCTTAGGGGGGAACGACAGGGGACTTAAGTTACTGGAGAAAGAGTTTAATGTAAAGATTATAGGGAGAGGGGGGAGACTTTCCATTAGAGGGGAAGAAGAAGATGTGGAAAAAGCAATGAAAGCAATAAAAGGAATGCTTAAGGAGATTAGGAGAGGGAGAGTCCTTCAACCTGATGACTTGGAAAAGGTCAGTAAAGATGTGAAGGAAGGAAAAGAAGTGAGTTTAATAGGGGTGGAAGTATATTCAGGAAGAATTATTAGACCCAAAAATCCTGCTCAGGAAAAGTATATTAAAGCAATCCTTGAGAATGAAATTGTCTTTGCCATAGGGCCTGCAGGCACGGGAAAAACTTATCTGGCAATGGCTATGGCGGTTAATTTCCTGAAAGAAAAGATGGTAAATAGGGTTATTCTTGTAAGACCAGCTGTGGAAGCAGGAGAAAAACTGGGATATCTGCCCGGAGATATTTACCAGAAGATTGCTCCCTATCTACGCCCACTTTATGATGCCCTATATGATATGATGGAAGCAGATAGACTTAAAGAGTATGTGGATAGAGGTATTATTGAAATTGCTCCCCTCGCTTATATGAGGGGTCGAACCTTCAATGATTCCTTCATAGTTCTGGATGAAGCACAGAATTCCACCCCTGAACAGATGAAGATGTTTTTAACCCGTCTGGGATTCGATTCTAAGGTAGTGATTACGGGAGATATCACTCAGGTAGATCTTCCCAAAAATGTTGTTTCTGGACTTATCCATGCTGAGAGGATTTTAAAGGAAATAAAGGGGATTACTTTCTTCCATTTTACAGAAAAGGATGTGGTCAGACATCCCTTAGTTCAGGAGATTGTTCTGGCATATGAAAGGGCTAAGAAGAAAGAAGAAAAAAACACGGAAAATAGGGAAAGGGGATAAGAAAACCCTTAAGCAGAAAGAGAAGGAAAGGAATAGAGCCTGGTGGATTGTAGGAGTCTTTCTTTATGCTTTTCTTCTCCTCCCCCTGATTTATTCTTGTAAAGGTAGTGGAGAGATAAAGACACTCTGGGGTAAAGGGATTGTATTGGGATTGGTGCTATTTCTCTCCTTAGCTTTCCTTTACCGTTATAGAAAGGATTCCTTCCCCCAACCTTCACATCTTTCCCTCTTTACCTTAATAGTTGTTTTTATTTATTACTTGGCTTGGGGTTCTCTTAAATTTTTTCATCATTATTTTTTCTTACCCCTCCCTCTATTGGGAATGGTATTAACTCCCTTTTTTGGGAGCGGTGTTTCTTTTGTAGCAGTGATTTTGGTTTCCTTTCTCATTTCCCTGATAAATGGATTATCTTGGGCCTCCTTCACCTACGCCCTTATTGGGGGAAGTGTAGCTACCATAGGGGTTTCTTTTACTCACAGAAGGATGGAAGTTTTAAGAGTAGGATTTGTGGTAGGAATTTTTTCTGCTCTTTATCTATCTGCTTTTGGATTAATTGAAGGTTATAAAGAGAAGTTGTGGTTGATACCTTCCTGGGGTTTCTTGAACGGTATCCTATGGTCCATGGTTACTTTTGGTATCCTTCCACTTTTGGAAAATATTTCAGGTATGGTTACGGATGCAAAACTTCTTGAGCTCTCCGACATTAATCATCCTCTTCTTCAGAGGTTAAGAAAAGAAGCACCCGGAACCTTTCAATCCTCTTTAATGGTGGGAATTCTGGCAGAATCTGCTGCACAAGCTGTAGGAGCTAATCCTCTCCTTGCCCGTGTAGGAGCCTATTACCATGATATAGGGAAGTTAAAAAATCCTCAGTTTTATGGGGAAAACCTTTCCTTTTTTCCTCGATTCAGAAATATTCATGACCGGGTAAATCCAAATCTTAGCGCCCTTATCCTCACTTCCCATGTCAAGGAAGGGATCCATCTTGGGAAAAAATATAAACTTCCCCAGGCGGTTTTAGATATAATTGCTCAACATCATGGCACCACTCTTACCTCCTTTTTCTATGAAAAGGCAAAAGAGATTAAAGGGAAAGAGGAAGTAAGGGAAGAAGATTTTCGGTATCCCGGCCCCAAACCTATGAGCAAGGAGGCAGCAATAGTAATGCTTGCAGATGCTGTGGAAGCAGCTTCACGCACTTTGGAAAACCCTACCACTTCCCGGATAAGGAACTTAGTGGAAAGGATTATAAATGAGAAAATACAGGATGGGCAACTCTATGATGCTCCCCTGTCGCTAAAAGAGATTGACCTTATAAAGGAGAGTTTTATCCGGACATTGAGTAGTATATTTCATACCCGAGTGGAATACCCTCAAAAGAATCAAGGGGAAAAAAGTGATAAGGGTAATAGTTGAAGAGATAGAACTTCCCAAGGATTTGGAAGAAGAAATTAAAAAATGTGGAGAATGGGTATTAGAGAAAATAGGTAGAAACAAAAAGGTGAATGTTTTCATTACCAATGACAAAAGAATAAGAGAAATGAATTACCAGTTTAGAAAAATAAATCAGCCCACAGATGTGCTTAGTTTCCCTTATCACGAAAAAAACCTCTGGGGAGAGATAGTTATCTCTCTGGAAAGAATAAGGGAAAATGCTTTAAAATATAATGTGGAAGAGAGAGAAGAACTATTACGTGTGTTAATCCATGGAATTCTACATTTAAAAGGGGAAAGGGATTATTCCCGGGAGGAACGAAGAAGAATGTTTAGCAAACAGGAAGAATTGCTTAAAGAGTACAAAAGAATAAAAGAGGTGGGAGAGGAGGTAGAAAGGATTGGATGAGTCGTTTATATTAAAGATTATTTCACTCTTTGCTCTTCTTATCCTTTCCGGAATATTCTCAGGTTCGGAGACTGCTTTGACTGCATTGGGAAAACTCAGGATAAAGAGACTGGAAGAACTTTTCCCGGAAAAAATTCCTTTACTTTCACTTTGGACCCATGATCCTCACCGTATACTTACCACTATTCTTGTGGGAAACAATGTGGTGAATATTTCTGCTTCAACCTTAGCAGCATCTCTGAGCATAAAATATGCAGAACTCAGAGGATTTACCGATGCCCGTGCTATTGGGCTTTCTATTGGAATAATGACTTTCCTAATTTTAATGTTTGGAGAGATTATTCCTAAGATATATGCTCAGCAAAATCCAGAAAAGATCACTTTCTTTGCTCTCCGATTTATAAAGTTATTTTCCCTACTCCTTCTACCCTTGGTTAAAGCTCTTACTTTTCTTTCCAACATAGTTATTCGTGCAATGGGGGGTAAGGTAACACCTACCACTCCTTTCCTCACAGATCAGGAGATTAAAACACTTATTGCAGCTGCTGAAAGGGAGAAACTTATTGAAGAAGAGGAGAGAGAAATGATAGAGGGAGTTTTTGAATTTGGAGAAAAAAGGGCTAACGATGTTATGGTTCCTCGTATAGAGATTTTTGCTTTAGATATAGAAACCCCATTAGAGGAAGTCATTGAAGAGGTGAAAAAGAGAGGATTCTCCCGCATACCAGTTTATCGTAAGAACATTGATAATATTGTGGGTATTTTGTATGCCAGGGATCTACTCAACTGTATTAAAGGAAAGGAACTCATGGAAATAAAATTAGAAAACCTTATAAGAAAGCCCATATTTGTCCCTGAAAGTAAAAGGCTGGATGAACTTCTACAGGAATTCAAAAGAGAAAAAACACATGTGGCTATTGTTGTGGATGAATATGGAGGGACAGCTGGCCTGGTAACACTGGAGGATGTTCTGGAAGAAATTGTAGGAGAAATTTCTGATGAATACGATCGAGAGGAAAAACTCTGGGAGGAAATCTCGCCCAATGTTTATATTGTAGATGCTCGATTGAATATTGATACCGCTAATGAGGAACTCAATTTAAATTTGCCAAAAAATGATTTTGATACAGTAGGTGGATTTATTTTGGAGAAACTTCAAAAAGTTCCTACTAAGGGTGAAGTGGTAGAACATGAGAATTTAAGATTTATTGTCCTTGATGCGGATGAAAGAAGAGTAAAACGAGTAAAAATCATAAGGTTATCCGATGAGGAGAGTAAGGGATAACTTTGTTGCAGGAATTTTAGTTCTTTTACCTTTAGCGGTAACTTTATGGTTCCTCTATTGGGTAGTTACCCATCTTCTACAGTTTTCCTTAGTGATTCTTCCTCCCCAACTGGAAAGGTATTTCCGAGAATATAGATGGGCTTATGCCTTATGGACACTTTTTGTGGTTCTGGTAGCTTTCCTTGGTATTTCCTTTGTAGGAGCTTTCACCCGTAATTTCATGGGAAAGAGACTCCTGAGACTTGTGGAATTACCCTTTACTCGAATCCCTCTCCTTTCCCGCATTTACACGCTTGTCCAAAAAATCAGTCTTGCTATCCTGGGAAGAGAAAGACATGCCTTTTTACAGGTTGTTCTTGTAGAATTTCCAAGGAAAGGTTCCTATACCGTGGGATTTGTGACTTCGCGATGGGAAAAAGCACTTCCAGAAGGCTCAAGTATGGTATCGGTGTTTGTCCCTACTGCTCCCAATCCCACAAGTGGTTTTCTCATCATCTTGCCAGAGGAGGAAACCATACCTCTTTCTGTTAGTGTTCAAGAGGCTTTCAGTTTTGTGATTTCAGGAGGTATGGCTACTTTCCCCCTGAAGTTAGAAGAGAAGTTTCTTAAAAAGGATGAGGATAATAGGTAGTCTTCTGGTAATTCTTCTCTTAATGGGATTCCAGAGCAAAAATTTTTACCTTGAAAAAAAGGGGAGGGAGGAAAGCTGGGAATTGTGGGCACAAACTGTAATGGAAAAAAGTAATCATAAGAAGTTGAAAGAGATTAAAATGGTTATTCACCGAAAGGGAGAAGAATTTTCATTGAATGCTCGAGAAGGTGAAATATATGAAGAAAGGATTTTTTTTGAAGAAGGAGAAATAAATTTTTGGGAGGGGCTGGTTCTTAAAGGTGAAAAATTTGTTTTCCAGGAAGAATCCGGCTGGTTGGTGCTGGATGGTCCTTTTTTCATTGAAGGCGAGGGATGGAAATTAAAAGGAGAGAGAGGTGAAATTGATCTGGAAAATAAGATTGTTTATGTTCAGGAAGGGGCTAAGTGGTATAAAGTGGATGATTAACCTCCTTTTCCTCTTCTTCCCCCTCTTATTGCAGGGCGAAATAAAGGAGATTATAAGCGATACTGCAATGTGGAAGGAGAAAGAAGGAATAGCAATTTTTTCAGGGCATACTAAGATTGTGGAAGATGAATTTACCCTCTTTTCCCCTGAGGTAAAAGCAATTTTAAAAGAGGGGGAAATTAAGAGCTTAGAGAGTAAAGAGGGAGTGCGAATTTTGAAGGAAAACGAAGAGATAAAAGCAGATACTTTTCTTTTCCGCGTAGAAGAAAACAAACTCTATCTGGGAGGGAATGTAGAGGTGGAAAAAGAAAAGTTAATTCTTAAAGGTGAAAGTGCAGTATTTGACCTGAAGGAAAACCAGCTATTTTTGAAGGGGAAAATTTCAGTTATATGGAAAAATGCTGAGAGGAGAAAATCTCCATAAAAGGTTAGGGAGACGGAAGATAATTAAAGGAATAAATGTAATGGTGAGAGGAGGGGAGGTGGTGGGTCTTTTAGGCCCCAATGGGGCAGGGAAAACCACCACTTTCCATATTTTGGCAGGTTTAATATTCCCGGATGAAGGGGAGGTCTTTTTGGATGGGGAGAATCTTACCCATCTTCCTCTTTATGTAAGAGCAAGGAAAGGCATCGGCTATCTTCCTCAGGAACATACTCTTTTTGAAGAATTAAATGTTTATGAAAATCTTATTGTAGTAGCAGAGTTTTATCCTTTTATTCTTAAAAGTGGGAAAATAGAGGAAATTTTGGAGACGCTTAATCTTGCTCGATTATCCACTCAAAAAGCATCATCATTATCGGGCGGGGAGAAAAGACGATTAGAAATTGCAAGACTCTTGCTTCTTTCTCCAAGGTTCCTTCTCCTGGATGAACCTTTTACTGGAATTGATCCAAGGGGAGTGGAAGAAATAAAAGAAGTCATAAAAGGTTTAAAAGAGAAAGGAATAGGAATCCTTCTTACAGATCATAACATTAGGGATACTTTAGAAATTACCGATAGAGCTTATTTGATTCTGGATGGAGAAATTGTAATTCAAGGGAGGAGGGAGGAAGTAATTTCCCATCCTCGGGCTATTGAAGAGTATTTTGGAAAAAGTGTTTGTGAATGATAAGTTACTCAGCACCATAAATAGGCTCCTTAAAATTCTCCCTTATGAAGCCAAAAATTTGAGAAATACATCAGTAATGGGAGGCTTTAACAAATTCTGCGAGGAAGAGCTCAGGAAGATAACCTCTTCTTTATCCAGCGGAGAAGGAGTTCTTCCCTCTCTTAAATTAATTCAACAGAGAATTCTTCAATATCCCACTCTGCCAGAAGAAGAAAAACGCTCTCTACTATTAGAACTCCAGTCCCTTTTAGAGAAATTAAGAGAGGAGATAACCCTGCATGTAAACATCCAAAAAATAAAAGGGATTGGTAAGAAAACAGCAAGAGAGTTGGAGAAACTGGGTATTTGCAGTGTAAAAGACCTCCTCTATCATTTTCCACGCGGTTATGAAGACAGGAGGAAGATAACCAGAATTAGCCAGGTAAAACCGGGTGAAAAAGTTACCATTCAAGGGAAGATAGTTGTAGTGGGTGAGGAAAGAACCAGGAAAGGGAAGAAAATATTTCGTGCCATTGTAGATGATGGCACGGGGAAGATTGTTCTTACCTGGTTTTATTTTAAGGGTATTAAAGAAATTATAAAGCCGGGTAAAGAAGGGATATTTACAGGTAGAGTGAGTTATTTTTCTGGATTGGAAATAATACATCCAGAATTTGAATTGTGGGAGGAAGAGAAAGAAAAGAAAGAGTTTTTATATGGTGGAAGAATCATACCTTTTTATCCTGCCACTACCTCCCTTACCCAGGGGAGATTGAGACAAATTCTTTACCGCACAGTAAAAGAATTTGCTCCCTTTCTATTTGATCCTTTACCTCCCAACCTATTGAAAAAATATGCACTTCCCAGTGTGAAGGATGCTATCCGAGAAATCCATTTTCCTACCTCTGTCAAGAACCTTAAGAAGGCCAGGCTGAGATTTGCCTGGGAGGAACTATTCCTATTTCAATTAGGGATTCTTTCCAAAAGGGGATGGAGAGAGAAGGAGGAGGGAAGCATCTTTAATGCTTCCATCTGGGAAGATCTTAATAGAATACTCCCTTTTACTCTCACTCCTTCCCAGAGAAAAGTTCTGGAAGAGATTCGCCAGGATCTTACCTCGGGTAAACGAATGTATCGTTTATTACAGGGGGATGTGGGTTCTGGAAAGACAGTTGTAGCACTGGGTGCTTCTTTAATGGTTCTCAAACACGGATATCAAGTTGCTTTTCTGGCACCCACCCATATCCTTGCGGAGCAACATTATTGGAATTTCATACGTTTCCTTGCACCCTTAGGGTTTGAGGTAGTGCTTATTACTGGAAAGGAGAAGAAGAAGGCAAGAGAAGAAGTGATTGAGAAAATTAGAGGTGGAGAGGCAAATGTGGTCATCGGAACTCATTCCCTTTTAAACGAAGAGATAGTATTCAAAAATTTGGGATTAGTGGTGATAGATGAACAGCACAGATTTGGAGTAGTCCAGAGAAGTGAGTTGATAAAGAAAGGAGAAAAAGCCCATGTTCTGGTAATGAGTGCTACTCCAATTCCCCGCAGTTTAGCTCTTGCCCTCTATGGAGAAATGGATATTTCCACTCTTGAGGAAATTCCAGGAGGCAAAAGAGAAGTGGAGACATACTGGTTGAAGGAGGAAGAACGGGAAAAAATATTCCCCTTCATACTTGAGGAAATTGGAAAAGGGAGGTTAATTTACTATGTGGTTCCCCGAATTAAAGACAAAAACAAAGAGATGGAATCTCTGGAGAGAATAGCCCTACTTCTTGAAAAGAGACTTCCTCAGGTATCCTTAGGGGTTCTTCATGGAAGATTAAAAAAGGAAAAGCAGAAAAAAATTCTGGATGATTTCAGGAAAGGTAAAATTCAGATTCTTCTCTCCACCCCGGTAATTGAAGTGGGAATTGATGTCCCCGACGCAACAGTGATGGTAATTGAAAATGCTGAAAGATTTGGGCTTTCCCAGCTTCATCAGTTAAGGGGTAGAGTTGGGAGAGGTAAATATCCTGGATACTGCTTCCTGATAGGCACTCCCCAGACACCATCTGGTGGTGTAAGATTGGAAAAGATACTTACCACTCAGGATGGGTTTCAAATAGCGGAGGAGGATTTAAAGCTGAGAGGTCCAGGAGAGCTCTTGGGGACGCTTCAGCACGGGTTTAAAGGATTTAGAGTGGTGAATATCTTAAAGGCTGTAAATCTTTTAGAAAAAGCGAGAGAAGAAGCGAAGAGGTTTATGAAGGAGAAGAATTTGCTCCCCCTTTATCTTAAGATTGTGAAGGAAAGATTTCCCGAGTGGGAAGAAACTTCCTTGACTTGAAGTATACCCTTGTTTAAAATTGAAAAATGCGATGGACAATTCTTTTAATCCTTCTCGCAACATTTGTTTTATATGGAGAAAAAAACAAAAAACCTCCCCTGCCTTCCCCTGAACCAGTTATAGTGGACAATATTCCTAAGACTTCATTTGCTTTCTCCCCTGATGGGGAGAAAATCGCTATAAGTTACTGGAAGGATGGAGGAGTGCATATATATGTGAAGACTTTAAATAGTGGTGAGATGAAAAAGATTACCAATATCCAGGGGGATCATCCTTCCTGGTCTCCTCGAGGGGATCGTTTAGTCTTTAATTCCTTCGATCCAGAGACTTTATCTTCCAGAATTTTCTTAGTAACTGCAGGTGGACACGGATTAAAAGATACGGGCAGAGAAGGGGAATCTCCTGTATGGTCCCCTTTGGGAGATTTAATTGCTCTCACCTATCAACACAACATCTGGACAATGAATATTGACGGGAGTGATTTTCGTTTTCTTACCATGGAAGGTTTTAATGTGCATCCATCATGGTCGCCGGATGGTAAAAAGATAGTATTCTCTTCAGATGGAAGTATAGCCATAGTAAATGTGAGAACAGGCAATATAACCGAAGTGCTAAAAGAGAAAGCTTGGGCTGGCTATCCTGTGTTCTCCCCTTCCGGGGATAAAATTGCTTTTGTTTCCACCCGGACCGGACAATACGATATTTGGATCATAAATCTCTCAGATAAGAGTCTCAAACAGATAACCTGTGATTTATACAGGGAATTCAATTTGGAGTGGAGGCCCGAAGGCTACATTTATTATCTTCGTGAAGAAGAGGGGGTGAGCAATATCTGGCGAGTTAAAGTGGAATGAGTCTATAGAGTCTCCTTCTTAAAGAAATTTGAAAAAATCCAAATTTGGGATTAATTTAGGATTGGCTATAATATAATTGGGATG
>JAGGYA010000017.1 GCA_021162785.1 Candidatus Calescibacteriota bacterium | reverse complement strand
CAATCCATGTATCAGGTGGAGGAGTATGTGGATGAGAACGTGAGAGGCACATCTGTTCTTCTGGATATCTTGGCAAACGAAAAACATAATATACAAAAATTAGTGGTTGCCTCTTCTATGAGTATATATGGTGAAGGTGCTTACAAATGTGAGAGATGTGGAGTAATATATCCAGTTGAAAGAGAAGAAAATGACCTTAGAGAGAGAATCTGGGAGTTAAAGTGTCCTGATTGTAATACTACAGTAGAACCCATCCCCACTTCTGAAGACAAACCTCTGCATCCCACTTCTATCTATGCCCAAACAAAAAGAGACCAGGAAGAGATGTCTCTTCTTATAGGAAAAACCTACGGTATTCCTACAGTTGCCCTTAGGTTTTTTAATGTCTTTGGTTCTCGACAGGCTCTTTCCAATCCTTACACCGGGGTTGTAGCCATTTTTTCCTCTCGAATTATGAATGGTAATCCACCAGTAATATTTGAAGATGGAAAACAGACGAGAGACTTCATCCATGTAAAGGATGTAGCAGAAGCCTGTTTTTTATCTTACGAGAAAGAAGAAGCAAATTTCCAGGTTTTCAATGTAGGAAGGGGTAAGCCAGTAAGTATAAGAGAGATATCACGTCTTCTGCAAAAAATACTTAAGAAAGAAGTAGGAGAGGAAATCACAGGGAGGTTTAGAAGGGGAGATATTCGACACTGCATAGCAGATATCTCAAAATTAAAAAAGTTACTTTCGTTTGAGCCACGTTACTCATTGGAAGAAGGAATGGAGGAATTACTCTACTGGATGCAAAAAGAAAAGCCAGAAGATAACCTGCTCCAGGCACTCCAGGAACTGGAAGGAAGGAGGTTAGTAGAGTGAAAGTTTTAATCTTTGGTGGTGCAGGGTTCATTGGTGCAAATATAGCACGGAAAATCCTGGAAGAAGGAGGAGAGGTGTTAATCTCTGATGACCTCTCCCGTACAGGAAGTCGTTTAAATCTGGAATGGCTGAGAGAAAAAGGGAGAGTTCGATTCTTTCAAACTGATATCAGGCATTACTCTGGAGTTAAAGAAATCATACATTTGCATAGAGATGTGGATATCATCTTCCATTTCGCTGCGCAGGTAGCAGTTACTTTATCTGTTGATAATCCCAGAAAAGACTTTGAAATCAATGCTCTTGGGACATTCAATATTCTTGAAGCAGTACGGGAAGAAGGAATAAATCCACCTTTTATATTTTCTTCCACCAATAAAGTTTATGGAGGGATGGAGAAAGTAAAAGTGGAAGAAAAAGAAAAGAGGTATGTTCTCCCAGATTATCCAGAAGGAATAGGCGAAGATTTCCCTTTAGACTTCCATTCACCCTATGGATGCTCCAAGGGATGTGCTGACCAGTATGTAAGAGATTATGCCCGTATATATGGGATGAATACAGTAGTCCTGCGTCAATCTTGTATATATGGTCCACGGCAATTTGGTATAGAAGACCAGGGATGGGTAGCCCATTTCTTCATCTCAACCCTCCTTGATAAGCCGCTTTTCATCTATGGCAATGGTAAACAGGTGAGAGACCTTCTTTATATAGATGATTTAGTGGAGCTATGCTGGAAGTGTAAAGATAACATAGAAAAAGTAAAGGGTGAGATATTTAACGTAGGAGGAGGGAAATATAATACCATTTCTCTTCTGGAACTGCTTGAAACAATGGAAAGAAAGGGAATGAAACCCAGAGTCTCATTCTCCGACCCTCGGCCAGGCGATCAAAAAGTGTTTATCTGTGATATAAGGAAAGCAAAAAATCAACTGGGATGGAAACCCAGAGTGAATGTTGAAGAAGGCATAGAGAGACTCCTCAGATGGATAAAAGACAATCTGGATATTATTCGGTCAGCATTTACCTAATTTTAGAAGACTAAACAATATGTCCTGAGTTTGACAGTTGAAAGTAAAAATTCACCCTTCAATTTTTCGTTTTTTGTGTCCATTTTGAAAAAGGGGACAGGCTACTTTTCTTCGTTGTTTTCCCTAAAGAGGAGGTGTTTGATATCCTTTCTGTGAGGATTTTTCCAGTTTCATGTGGATTTTTGATGAGGCAATTCACATTTGATTCCGAAAACGGAGAGGCTATCCCTTCAGGGAAGTTAAAAAACTTTTAATGAATTTACAAAATTCCTCTATATCTGAGAGATTATTTTTTATTATGCTATAAAGCTCATCTTTTTTCACTTCCAGATAGAAATGAACAAGTCTATTACGGTATCCAGCCATTTTTAGCAGTTTATCTCTTGCAAATTCTTCCTTTACTATCTCATTTTCTCCTAAAAGAAGAGCTATTTCTTTGTAAGAAGAAGGTCTAACCCCTGGTATCCTTGAAAGAATGTGGCTCCCGATATCAAAAATTGCTTCAAGAGCTCTTCTCAGGTAATGCTCAGCGATAGCAAAATTCTTTCCCCTTTTAAATTCCTCCAGGGAAATTTTCTGAAAACATCTCAGCTCTTCAATATCCCTCAAAATTTCCTCTAACCTCGCAAAAATTAACTCCTGGTTAACAGAAATTTCTCTCATGCTATTTTCTCCAGAACTGCGCGATTAAACCTTTTCAAATGAAATTGGAAATCCACATACTCTTTTAAAATCTTTTCTTTATAATCCAGAGAAAATCTTTTCTTCTTTTCAAACAACACTTTCCCTGTATTTACTATCTCCCATTTCAAAGAAAGAGGAGCTTCATTCAGTAAAAGCAAATCCAATTCCTTACCTTTGAAAAAAGGGGAAAAAATTTTGTACAAT
>JAGGYA010000027.1 GCA_021162785.1 Candidatus Calescibacteriota bacterium | reverse complement strand
TCCTATTTGTATAAAGCCAGCCTTAGATTATCTTGAGTGGACAATTATTGATGAAGGAAGAAAAAAATACTTAGTTTTGATAAATACAGACAGTGAAAAATCTGCCATTGTTGAAATTAATTTAATTACAAAATATAAGACCATAACAGATATTAGCGTAAATAGAAATATAAGAGTAAAAAACAATAAATTTGTTATTAGAATAAGTCCAGCTGAATTAAAAATATTTAAAGTACTTACATAAGGTTCGGTTTGAGGAGGTGATTAAAAAATGGTTAAACTTAACTTTGACACCCTGATTTTTGAAAAGAGCATGAATAAAGGGATTGGGAGAAAGATCATTACAGGCGAGGATTTGGGGAGGAAAACTTATTTTGAGTTCTGGAAAGGTCTCGCATTTCCCTCCTTAGTTTCACCACACTTGCTCTATCCATTTCTCTCCTAAATCCCTTTTATTTCTTTGTTTTTGGAAGCTCCCTTTGAGGATTTTTAGCGGAAACTGCCAAAGTTGAGACTAAGAGAATTTTTCTGTGGTAAAATCGGGAACGCAGTATGATAAAGGCTATCATCTTCGATGGGGATGGGGTAATTTTTGATTCTGAAGATATACATAAAAAGGCTTGGGAAATGGTCTTCCGGAAAAGAGGGCTTAATCTTTCTCTTTTAGAGGAAAAAGGAAGAATAGGTATTGCGGATAAAGAGTTCATTTCCCGTCTTAAAGAAGAAAACAAGATCCCTCCATACCTTTCCACAGAGACACTTTTAGAAGAAAAAATTTCCCAAATTTTGAGATTAGTTCCTGAAATTAAGCTTTTCCCAGAGGCAAAAGAAACACTGATGAAACTTTCTAAGAAATATTTGCTGGGGCTTGCTACTAATTCTTCTCGGAGATATGTGGAAAAATTAATTTCCCATTTTTACCTTTCTCCCTTTTTCTCAGTAATAGTAACAGGTGAAGATGTAGCCAGACCTAAGCCATATCCTGATATTTATCTTTTAGCTTTCAAAAGACTTAAGGTTAATCCCAGGGAATGTGTGGTGGTTGAAGATTCTCCTTCTGGTGTTCGGGCAGGAATAGAAGCAGGAGCCTGGTGCATTGGTATCACCCATATTTTCCCACCTTCTTTTTTAAAGAATGCGCATACCCTTCTTCCTTCTATTTCTGCAGAAGGGATAGAGAGAGCCATTTCATCTTTCTCAACCCTTCCTTAAGCCCACCACATCTCACCTGGTGTTTCTTTTAGCATAACTTCTTTAAGAAAACTTACTGCTTTTTCAAAACCTTCTCTTGCACTCATTAAACTATCTTCATGCTCAATGGAAAGAACATAATCATAGCCTGTTTCTCTCAATGCAGAGATAAAATCTTTCCAGAATTTGTAATCATGGCCGTATCCCACTGTTCGGAAAACCCAAGAACGTTCACCTACCAGTGAATAATGCTTAGTATCCAGAACTCCATTGCGGGAAGTGTTATAGGGATCAAGGCGTGTATCTTTTGCATGCACATGGTAGATAGCTCCTTTAAGTTCCCTTACTGCACATATAGGGTCTATTCCCTGCCAGAAAAGATGGGAAGGGTCAAAGTTTGCTCCAATATTGTCCCCGCATTCCCTTCTGAGTTTGAGTAGAGTCTCCGGATTATACACAATGAATCCTGGATGCATCTCCAGAGCAATTTTTACTCCATGCTCCCGAGCAAATTTTGCTTCTTCTTTCCAGTAAGGGATAGCCACTTCTTCCCACTGGTATTTAAGTATCTCCAGATAATCTTCTGGCCAGGCACAGGTTACCCAGTTGGGATATTTCGCTCCCGGATGATCTCCCGGACAACCGGAAAAGGTTATTACAACATTCACTCCCAATTTCTCAGCCAGAAGAATGGTGTCCCTCTGTATTTTTCGATTCCTTTCTGCAAATTCTTTATCCGGATGTAGGGGGTTTCCATGACAGGAAAGAGCAGAAATCTCCATTCCTCTCTTTCCCAATTCCTCTTTCAACTTCTTGCGTGCATCTTCATCTTGAAGGAGTTCTTCAAGAGGACAGTGGGCATTTCCTGGATAGTTGCCTGTACCCAACTCTACCATTTCTATCCCCAAACCTTTTAGATAATCCAGCACCTCAAAGAGAGGTCTGTCCTGAAAGAGAACTGTGAAGACTCCTAATTTCATCCTGCACCTCCTTTTTAATATTATATTATCAGCATGGCGTCACCAAAAGAATAAAATCGATATCCTTCCTTAATAGCTTCTTGGTAAGCAGAGAATATGGCTTCCTTTCCTGCAAAGGCGCACACGAGAAGAAGAGGGGTTGAACGAGGAAGATGGAAATTGGTGAGTAATAAATCCACTGCTTTAAATTGGTAGCCAGGATAAATGAAGAGTTCTGTCCAGCCTTTTCCTGGAATGAGCCTCCCCTCTTTTCTACAGGTTTCCAATACCCTCACTACTGTGGTCCCCACTGCTACTATCCTTCCACCTTTTTCTTTCCTTTCGTTTATTATGCGAGCGGTTTCTTCACTTAATTCATAAAATTCCCTTTCCATTTTGTGTTTTTCCACTTCTTCTACTTTTACGGGAGCAAAAGTCCCCCATCCAACATAAAGGGTAAGGGAAACTATCTCCACCCCTTTTTTCCTGATTTTCTCCAGAATTCCTTTAGTGAAATGGAAACCCGCAGTGGGTGCAGCTACTGCTCCATTTTTTCGGGCATATACAGTCTGGTATTTACGAAAACTTCTGTCTGTAGGAAATTTTATGTAAGGAGGAAGAGGAACCTCTCCTATTCGGTTAAGGATCTCCCTCATACTTAAAGAGGAATGAAATTTCACTATTCTTTTCCCTTCAACATCATCAATAACTTCCGCCATAATTCCTTCCGGAAATTCTATCCAAGTGCCTGGAAGTATTTTTCTCCCTCTAACAGCTACTTTCCAAACTTTCTCCTCTAATTTTTCCAGGAGCAATACTTCCACTTTTCCCCCTGTTCCCTTTTTTAAACCATGAAGTCTTGCTGGGATCACCTTTGCATCATTGAGGACAAGAACATCCCCTTCCCTCAGATAATTCACTATTTCAGAAAATCTATGATGAGATATCCCCTTCCCTCTCTCCAAAACCAGAAGACGAGAAGTCCCTCTTCGGGCAGGAGGTTCCTGAGCAATAAGGTGGGAAGGGAGAGGATAATCGAATTCTTCAATTCTCATATTTACTTATCTCAGCAAATGGAAAGTAAAACTTGAGAATTTCCCGATAATTATAGCCCTTTTCAGCCATTCCTTTTGCTCCCCACTGACACATCCCCACACCATGTCCCCATCCCTGGCCAATAAATCGCACAAAAAATCTTCCTTCTACTATGCGAAAAAGTGTGCTTTTGAGATGGGAATACCCGAGAATTCTTCTTAGTTCCACGCCCGAAATTATTTTCTCGCCATTTCTGAAAAAAATCTTCAGTTTCTTCACCCTACCTGAACGCGACTTTTCCAGAATTTCCAATCCTTCAATTCTCCCTCCCAGAATCTGGCCAAGTTTTCGCCAGGATATCCGATAACTCCATTGAAATACAGGAGCATTTCGGCAATAAGGGTCAGGGACTCCACATAAGTAAGGGGGAGAATCTTTCCACACCTCTTTTGCCCACTCTGTATACCCACCACAACAGGCACAAAAATGAGCAGGAATTATCTTCCCGTTTTTGGTTAAAATTTCTCCTTTTGTTTCTCTTACTGCTTCTATAACTTTATGGGTTCTTCTGGAAAGGCCCAGATAACACTGATCCGAGACTTCCTGGGTAAGATCATAGGGAGCCTGAGGATTAAGTGAGTAAAGGGCATAGGTTCGGGAAACAACTGCCTGAGTTTTTAGTGCTTCAAGGGGAAAATAATAAGGCATTTCTGCACCCACCACACCTTCCAGGTAATTTTCTATATCCAGAATATTTACAGGGATTGCCTCTCCATCTTTAACCAGAATTTTGAGTTTCCCGGGATACCATCTTTTCCCAAGTTTAAACATTCTATTTTTGGGAATAATCTCCAGTTCTTTTCCCCAGGATTTCCAGCGGAAAAAGATCTTACCTTCCCTCACCTTTATCCATCCCCAGGGGGAAAGTATTTCCTGGCTAAATTTTTCTCCCTTTAAAACTGCATTTCCCTTTACCTCAATATAAAGAGGCTCCTCAAGTTTCACCCGAACTTCAAAAGAAAAAAGAGAAAAAGAGGAAAAAAGGAAAAAGGGAAGGAGAAATTTTTTCATTATCTGCGGAAGATAAGGTTTAAAATTAGGGTTAATAAAATGCTAAGGATGAGACAGGTAGCAAGAGGGAAATAAAAGGTGAAGTTTTTCTTTTTGATGAGAATATCACCGGGCAGTTTCCCAAAACCTGGAATTTTAAAGGCAAGATTAAAAAAGATTCCCATCAAAATTAAGATTAAACCAGTAAGAATAAGAAATTTGCTTATTAAGGCAAAAGGAGTCTCCATCTGTGCCGGGGGCGGGACTTGAACCCGCACGGGACTAAGCCCACAAGCCCCTCAAGCCTGCGCGTCTACCAATTCCGCCACCCCGGCTCCTCTTGAAATTATATCACAATTTTTTTATGATTATCCCATCTCCAACCCTTGCTTCAAAATGCTGGTAAGCACTTTTCCCGTAAATACTGACTTCCAGAAATCCGCTGCTTCCAGGTATGAGGAAAGGTTCAACACCTCCTTCTTTGTATGACTTTGCAATCCGATTAATTTCTTTATTTCTTAGGAGGGCTTTTATCTGGTTACTTCCTTTCCATTCAAAAAATTCCTCCACTGGAATATTGGTGATAAGATTTCCAAACCTATCCACATACAGGACTTCTCCTTTAACTTCCCTTTTTCCAAAAAAGGCCTGTGGAAAGGGTATTTCTACAAGCTCTTGGGGAGAAATTGATCTACCAAATTCCTCAAGTTTTCTTCCCAGAGAAATATGGGCTGCTACAGGAGAAAAAATATCCCGGCCATGGAAAGTATAACTCACTGGTTTCAAAAAGTATTCGGAATTCTCCAGCACCACCGCTTCTACAATTTTCTTTTTCACTGGTGTTAGCACACCATTGTCTGGTGCAACAAAGTAAAATTTTTCACTTTTACATGCTACAGCCCTTCTTTCTCCTCCCACTCCAGGATCCACTATTATGGTATGGATGGTATCCTGGGGAAAATAATGATAGGATGTAAGAAGGACAAAACAGGCTTCTTGAAGATTATGAGGATGAACTTCATGGGTTATATCCACAATTTTAACATTTGGATTTATAGTATAAATTACTCCTTTCATAATACCGACAAAAGGTTCTCTACTCCCAAAATCGGTGATAAATGTGATTACTCGCATAGGTAATTAAATACTTCTTCTAAGGTTTTTATACAGTCTCCCCCTCCTCCCCCTCGTCTCAAAAGAAGACTCCTATATCCTGCCTGACGGGAATATTCATAATCCAGTATCGGATGATCACCAATGTGAAGGATGTTTTCCTCTTTTTCTCCTATAAGTGAAGCAATTTTTTTATAAACTTGAGGAGATTTCACGCTATGGAAATCACTTACCGTGGAAAACACACTAAGAAAATAGTGAGAAATTGTGTGAATTTTTTCATCCAGAAAAATTCTGGGCATGCAGGTAATGATAATCAAAGAATACTCCTTCTTTAATTTCTCAAGAACGGGAATTACATCAGGATAGAGTCTTATTTCTTTTTCCCATTTTTTTAGAATATCCTTTGCAGAGACTTTTATACCAAATCTTTTTAACCAGTAATTTATATCATACCAGCGGAGATCCTTATCTCCTATCTTTGCATACTCCTCAATCACATATTTTCTTGCTTTCTCAAATTTCCAACCTTTGATTTTCGCCACATGCCGGGGAATCTCCTCCTCCCAGATAATATCGTTAAACCTTTGGTCTACCAGTGTTCCATCTACATCAAAAGAAACTATTTTTGGTTTCATAATCTTAAATTTTAGAGTAAAACTCTTTTAAGATAAAGGTGAGGAATCCTTGTAACTTCTGGCAAAGAATATCCCTTAAGAGTTCTTATTATGATCTCAAAGCTTGTTTCCACATCCACAAGATGACCTGGAGATACAAAAAAGGGCTTTTTGCCTTTCTGAGGGAGGACTGCCACACCAAGGGTTTCTCCCTTCTCCACCAGATATCCCCAGTTTTCTCCTTCTTTAATTTCATAAGACCCTACGAATTTCCGCTTTGCACAGCCAATAGTGGGGTGATTAATATGGACCCCCAAGTGGGAAGCTAATCCAAATCTTAAAGGATGAGCAATTCCATGAGCATCAAGAACCAAAATTTGAGGTAGTGTAGAGAGTTTCCTTAGGGCTTCAAGAATAGGTGGAATCTCCCGGTAAGCGAGATAACCCGGAACATAAGGGAAATCCACTTCTTTATCACCATAAACCACTTCTTTAATTTCCAGGGAGGGAAAAGAGAAAACTACTATACACGCATTACCTTTGCCTTCTTTATAGGTAACATCCACTCCTCCTATAGTCTTAAGATTTTCAATAGGGAAGGGTTTCAGAATCACCTTACTCCGTAAATTTTCCTGCCATAATCGCCCTTCTTCTAAATCTCTTGGTAGAGGGAAAGGGGGTATTACCATAGTTTAGCAATCATTTCCTGAAGACGGGAAGGGGAATATATCAATCCCGCATGGTATATCCTCAAGTCAAAAGAAGATTTTTTTAGTTTTTCCCATAAACTTCTAACTTCTCTTATATTCCCTTCGCAGAGAGCTATTTCACACTTAAGAAAATCTCGGAGCCCCTTGGGTAAGAATTCCTTAGAACTCTCAAAATTAGCTTTTACCTCCTTCACCATCTCCTTTAATCTTTCTCCCTCCTCAAGAAAAAAGTAAACTTCCATGAGGTAGAGAGTTAAGGGGAAGCTTCTCTCACCTTCATTTTTAGCAAGTTCCAGCAATCCTTTTGCTTTCTCTATTTCTCCCCTTTCTATAGCTATATATCCCAGAAATACATAAGGACGAGGGTCGGATGGATTCTTTGCAAGTGATTTTTCCAGTTCTTCCTCTGCTTCCTTCCATTTTTCCTGCTGAATTAAGGAGATTGCCAGGAGCTGGTGCAAACGTGGATGGGGTTTTCCCCCAGAAATGGCTTTTTTTAAATACTCCTCCGCCCTTCTTGGCTTATTCTCCTTTAATTCAATTTCTCCCAATCCAGCATAGACTCCAGGATAATCTGGAGAAATTTCAAGTATCTGAAGATATTTCTCCTTAGCTTCTTTCCACCTTCCAAGAAGTGATAGGGTCTTAGCCTCGTCAAAGAGTTCTTCCAGTCTCTCTTTCATTTTTGAAGGTAATACAGAGTTTCCCTTATCAGTTCCTCAGGAACATCATCCCTTATTTCTGTTTCTCCAATATTCCTGAGAAGAACAAACTTAATCTTACCTTCTTTTCTCTTCTTATCCTTAAGAAGTAATGGATAAAGCGCCTCATAATCTTTCCCTTTCCATCTTATGGGTAGTTCATAGATTGTGAGTATTCTTTCCAGTCTTTCCAGGTTTTCCTTTCCAGTAATGCCCATTTGCCAGGAGATGTATAATGCTCCAACCATTCCCAGACTTACAGCCTCACCATGCCAAATCTTGAACCTGCTTGCATATTCAATTGCATGTCCCAGAGTATGTCCAAAATTTAGTATGGCTCGAAGTCCTTTCTCTTTTTCGTCTTTCTCCACAATCTCTCCTTTAATCCTCACGGAACGAGTAATAATTTCCTCAAGCACCTCCTCATCCTTTCCCAAGATTTCCTTTTTCCTTCTTTCAAGAATCTGGAGAATTTCTCCATCTTTTATAAATCCATATTTAACCACTTCCGCAATACCATTCCTATATGTCCTAAAAGGCAAAGTTTCTAATGTGCGAATATCCGCTATAACGGATGAGGGTTGGTAGAAAGTCCCTACTATATTTTTGGCCAGGAAATCCACACCGGTTTTCCCGCCAATACTGGAATCTACCATACTGAGGAGGGTGGTGGGAAGTTGAATATACCTAACACCTCGAAGATAAGTGGAGGCAGAAAATCCTCCTGTATCCCCTACACTCCCTCCTCCTAAGATGAGAAAAACAGAATCCCTATCCAGATTATTCTTTATGGCCTGGGTATAAATCTTTATTACCCATTTGAGGTTTTTCCCTTTTTCCCCTGGGGGAAGAAGAACTTTAAAAAATGGTGTCTGGGAACATATCTCTTCTATTTTCTTTCCATACATTGGATAAAGGTATTTATCAGTGATAAGTAAAAGAGAAGAGGGAGCCAATCTTCTTATCTCTTCATTAATTTTTTCTCTTAGATTTACTCCTACAACCACTTTATAACTTCTTTCCCCCAGGTTAATTACTATTTCTTTCATTTTAAAAATTTGCTAACTTACTCAAAATCTCCTCCACAATTTCCTCCACCTTTTTCCCCTCTGCTTTAACCTTAATATCTGCTTTTTCATAATAAGGTCTTCGGATGGGAAGTAAAGTCTTTATTATTTCTTCTCTTTTCCCCCTTTCCAGTATAGGACGATCCTTCACATCCTTCAATCTTTTAATGGCTTCTTCCTCAGATATTTCCAAGTAAACAGTAACTCCCTTTCTAAGAATTTTCCAATTTCTTTCTCGCATTACCACCCCTCCACCCGTAGATATTACTCTGCCTTTGAACCTCCCCAATTCCTCAAGAAGTCTTTCTTCCTGCATCCGGAAATATTCCTCTCCCTTTCTGGCAAAAATTTCTTTAATCTTCATCCCTTCCATCTTTTCTATTTCTTCATCCATATCTATAAACTCTCTCCCCATCCTCTCAGCAAGTTTTCTACCCACTAAACTCTTCCCACTACCCATGAAACCAATAAGATAAATATTTTTTCCTCCTAAACTCTTCCATTGAGCTCCTTTACCCAGAGCCTCCATTCTCTTATCTCCTGAAGACTCCAACCCAATCTTAATGGGAAGATGGTATTATTATGCCAGAGTGGATCCATTTTTTCCTTTACTATTCCTTCTTCTTCAAGCTCTCTCCAGAGAGGGGTGCCTGGTATGGGAGAAAAATTAGCCAAAATAACCCGACAGCCTAAGGAATTTACATAAAGTATACTTTCTCTTAAATCTTCTTTTTCTGATCCCGGTAATCCCAGCATCAGATAAACATCAATCTGAGAAGGTAAATATCCAGCTTTTTGAAGATTCTTCACTGCTCTTTCTAATTCTTCGTTTTTCACCTTACTCCCGGTTTTTTCCTGTAGATCTTTTCTGGATGTCTCTAAACTGAGTCTCACAGTGATGAATCCAGTTTTCTTTAAAAGGTAGGCTATCTCCTCATTAAGGAACCTTGCATGGAGACCGTTTGGAGTATGAAATGTAAAGTTATAGTTTCTTTTTTCTATTTCCTTCAAAATGGGTAAGGCGTGAGTTTCAGGGCGAAAAAGGAAAGCATCATCATATAAAGCTATATGTTTCACTCCTATATCCTGAAAATAATCCAGCTCCTCCATCACTTCTTCCACTGATCGGGTAGAAAAGGTGGGATGGAGAAGATAAGAAGCACAATAGGCACAGCGAAATGGGCAACCTTGAGAAGTTTCCAGCACAAAAGAATCTCTCCTTTTCAGAAATTCCAGCCGAGGAAAAGGAATCTTGGTTATCCTCACCTCTTTCCCTGTAATTTCCCTTAGGAACTTCTCAAGAAGCTGGTAATCTTCTCCTACAAATACACCATTCACCCCCCTCTGTTTTGCATGTTCAGGAAGAAGGGTAGCATAGATCCCTCCCGCATAAATGGGGATACCTGGATACCTTCTCCTTAACATTTGAACCATTTCTTCCACACCTGGATACCAGTAAGTCATACCTGTGGTGATGAATACAAAATCTGGAGTAGGGAAAGTATCCAGAATTTCTATTACTCTTCCCTTTTTCAAACCATAACGAAAGTAAGGTCTGGAAATTCCTTTCAAACATTCAGGCTTCTCTACTTCTTCTTTATAAAACTTACCACAGCCAAACTCGTCTTCCCTCTCACTCACTCCTTCCTCTCCCCTATCCATACAATCCAGATAAAAAACATCACCCATCTTTTCAAGCATTGTAGCAAGTCTAAGGAGTCCTAAGGGTCTCATCCAGAGGTCATAACAGGCAAAATCATATACAGGGGGATTTATAAGAAGGAATTTCATCTCAGGATATGAAGGATTATACCCTTTTTATTTTCACAAACTTTCAGTATTACCCCTCTTTTTTCGGCAAATTCAAGAATTTCTTTCACTTTCTCCTTACCATTTTCAATGATTATTTTTCCACCTTCCACTTTTCCATTAAGTGAAAAATAAATGGAGAGTTCTGCAAGAAAAACTCCTTCTATGCTTATGGGTATAATTTTTCTTAAAAAGAGTTTATTCTGGAGGGGAGAGTACCGCACTATTAAAAGATAGGTTTTAACCCCCTTCTCCAGAGCCTGGTAGAAAGAAAGAGTAAAGGCAGGATCACATTGGTAATTGGGAGCAAAGTATGAAACATTTCCTCCAGAAGTGACAACTAAAAGAAAAGAAGGCTCTCCTTTTTCTGCTTTCTCCTTAAGAAACTCAAGATGTCTTCTCCCTCGCTCGGTGGGAGCATCGGGAAAAAGGGAAATAGTGCCATGTAAAAGTGTGGATGTCTTCACCTCCAAATATCCCCATTTCCCTTCCTTTTCCAGTAGAAAATCGAGAGTAACATCCCCTATCCTTACCTCTTTCCTCACCCTTTTCCATCCTTCCAAAAAAGGTAGAACATTTTCTTTGAGCTTCTCCCAAACAAAACGATTGGAGAGGAAACTATCCACACATACCCAGTTATTTCTTTCCAGGACTGCAAGAATTTTATAAGGTAAGCCTTTATTCTTCTTGATCAAAAGAACTTCCTTACCCGGAATTATTAACTGGGGTAGCCTTCCAGAATTGGCAAGGTAAGAGCGGACTCTTTCCCCTTCCAAATCTACTTCCACGGTAAAACGATTTATTCTCCCCCTTATCTTTCCCCTAATCACCCTTAATTAAACTCTCAATGACTCTTTCAATTCTTTTCAGAGAAACCCCCAAATCATCATAATCTATCTCTACATACTTACCTTCCAAAATATTTAGAAGGGCTTCCATAAATATACCCTTCCCCTCCCTCCACTCCTCGCCTACCTTTACAATGGAAAGTGAACAGGAAGGAGATCCCTTAATTCCTATAATTACAGGATAGAGTCCTATCTTTTCCACAAACTCCTTTACTTCTTTGGCAAGAGTTAAAGTGAAATCTTTAAAACCTTTAAGTTTAAGATACTCTGGATAGGTCCTTTTTTCTCTCTCCCCTAAGAAAAGAAATTCGGGACAGGGAAGTTGAAAAACTGGAAAAGCCATTTTTTCCAGCCAAGCCAAAACTCTTTTCTCCACCCCCTCCCGGAAAAGTCCCCGAGCTCTCACCTTTTGATTGAGAAGGCAGTGGGAAAGAAGAAGTATTACTTTTTTCTCCATAGCTCCTTCCTCAAAAATCCCAGAACGGTTTTAAAATCTTCCGGTAAAGGTGCAGTAAAGGTCATCTCTTTCCCGCTTTTCGGATGAATAAAGGTAATCTGATAAGCATGAAGTAGTGGTCGGTTGATTTTTTTTCTCAATATCTCTAAAACACTACCTGAGAATTTTTTACCTCCGTAAAGTTCATCACCCACTATGGGATGACCTATGGAAGAGAGATGGACTCTTATCTGATGGGTCCTACCTGTGAGAGGGTAGACTTCCAAAAACGCTAAACCTGGAAACCTTTCCTTCACTCTAAACTTAGTAAAGGCTGTTTTTCCATGCGGTGAATAAATACTCATTTTCTTTCGATTCCTCAAATCCCTTCCTACAGGCGCAAATACTTCTCCTTCCTCATTCTCCGGTTCTCCCCAAACCAAAGCAAGATAAACCTTCTTCACCTTTCTCTCCTGAAACTGCCGGGCAAGTCTTTCATGGGAAATATCATTACGAGCCACAATCATAACCCCAGATGTCCCCTTATCTAAACGATGAACCAATCCCCTTCTTGTCTCACCCCCTAAGCGGGAAAGAGAGTTTGGAAAGTAATAAAGGAGTGCATTCACTAAGGTCCCTTTCCTCCTTCTTCCTGCTGGATGGACGATTAGACCTGGTGGTTTATCTATTACCACTATATCCTCATCCTGATAAATTATGGGGAGAGGTATTTCTTCCGGCTCAGGTTGAGGGGAAAGAGGAGGAATGTTTACCACAATTTCATCCCCCTCTCTTACCCGGTAGTGAGAAGTAACTTTCCTCCCAGGAACCATTACCCGTCCTTCCTTTATCCACTCCTGAATAAGAGAACGGGAAAAATCAAGTTTCTCCCTTAAATAAATATCCAGTCTCTTTCCCCCTTCCTCTACTTTAAATCTTTTCTCCTCCATAGAGAAACTCTGATTAAACCAATATATCCCTGAAAAATCTCAGCTTCCACTGGAAGAAAATCTTTTTTAAGAAGCTGGGAAGGTTTAGAGGATGGGAATGCTACAGGGCTTAGGTTCTCAATGAGAAAAACTCCTGAGAATTTCTCTATATCTTGGAGTGAAGAATCATGGATAAATCCTCGCCTTTCCAGTTTTCCTCTGTAGTAAAAATCAAAAGCATATCCTACATAAGGAGGATTAAAGATCACTATTTCCTTTTCTTTTTCTCTCAAAACCACCCATTCAGTGCATTCTCTCCACCGTTCCTTCTGGAGGGAAGGCATTCTGTAAAGCGAAAAACTTACTGCATTCCCTATCACTAAAAGAGCAATTAGTAGCCATCTCCCCTCTTTTCTCATCTTTTCCAAACTTAGCGAAAAAATGAGGAAAACACAGGGAAAAGAAAAAATAAGGAATTTGGGGTTAAAGATATGAGAGCGGTAAGGAAGAAATGGCAATAAGAAAAAGGGAATGAAGAACCCAAAGAGAGGTAGTTTTTCCCGTCGAGTAAAAGAGGTGAAAAATGGGAAAAAAAGGAAAAAAAGGATTAGCAAAAATAGGAGAATCTTTAAGGAGAGAGGAAAAGGCAAAACTTCACCCAAAGAGAAATTTAAAGGCACTGAAATGAAGGAAAGGATCTTTTGCTTGAGGGAAACCTTTACAGGGAAAGTGGGAAGAGTCATCAACCGCCTTATAACAAAGGGAAGATAGGGGAGAAAAGATAAGATAAGGAACACATGGGAAAGAAACCAGGGTAAAAACTTTCTCTTTTTCTCAAACCACCACCAAATATCCAGGGCAATTATAAAAAAGAGGAAAAAAATGTATGTATATAGAGCAAAGCACCAGATAAGTGTAAGGGGTATCCAGTATAAGGGCATATTTTCTGCTCTAAGCAGGAAGAAAAGGGAAAGCAAGGAAAAAAGGACAACAAGACTATAGAGCCGAGCTTCCTGGGCATAATAAATGTGGTAAGAAGATAGAGAGAAAAGAAGTGTTCCCCATCCCTTACCCTTCAGTTCCCTTTCCACCAGCCAGAACATGAAGATGGAAAGCGAAGCAAAGAGGAAAGAAGGGAAACGGAGATACCCTTCTCTAACCACTTCACAGGGAGCAATGATGAGTCTATCCTTATAAATCTTCTTCAGGGGAAGGAGCCACCCGTGGAGAAGAAGATAATAAAAAGGAGGATGAGCATCAACTTCTCTAACCTCTCTAATCAAAGAAAGAAAAGTTCTGTGAAAAGGGTCTGCGTAATGAAAACTTATGGTCTCATCAAGCCATAATCCCTTATTCCCCAATCCCCATCCACGCAGAAAAACACCTAAGAGGACAATTATAAAAATAACAACTTTCCTCACAATTCCTGGAAGCTTCCTCCTTCCCCTGCGGAGGTCACCAGTTTCCGATAGCGTGAAAGGTAACTTCGGTCAAGGGGAAGTTCTTTCTCAATTCTTACCGGCTCCCTCTTCAAAACTTCTTCAGAAACCTCAATCTTTCGTGATGGTATATCTATTCTTATCCAATCCCCATCCCTGAGTTTAGCAATTGGTCCACCTTCCTGAGCCTCAGGAGAAATATGTCCAATAGCAAGCCCTCGTGTGCCTCCTGAAAATCTCCCATCAGTTATAAGAGCCACTTCTCTGTCCAGTCCCATACCTGCAATAAGGGAAGTAGGTGCAAGCATTTCTCTCATCCCAGGACCTCCTTTGGGTCCTTCAAACCGAATAACCACAACCTCTCCTTTCTTTATTTTCCCTTGCCTGATTGCCTGGGTAGCTTCCTCTTCAGAATTGAAAACTCTTGCCTTTCCTTCAAACTTCAAAACATCCCGATTGACAGCTGACTGTTTGACAACTGCCCCTCCTGGGGCAAGATTTCCTCTTAAAATTGCTATTCCTCCTTCCGGATAGTAAGGATTATCTACAGGACGAATAACTTGGTAATCTTTTACTTCAAACTTGGGAAGAAGGTCTCTCAATCTACCTGCCACAGTGAGGACTTCCTCATCTATCAATCCTTTCTTACTTAATTCTTTCATCACTGCATAAACTCCACCTGCCCGGTGAAGATCCTCCATATGATGAGTCCCTGCAGGAGAAAGTCTGCAAAGATTAGGAGTGAGTTTACTTATTTCCTCGAAGACCTCCAAGGGAAGATCTATTCCACCTTCCTTAGCAATAGCAGGAAGATGAAGAACAGTATTTGTAGAACTTCCAAGTGCCATCTCTACGCAAATGGCATTGCGGAAGGAAGAAAGAGTGACAATATCTCTTGATTTTATACCTCTTCTTACAAGATCAACTATTCTCCTACCTGCTTCCTTCGCCAACCTTATACGAGCGGAGTGTATGGCTGGAATAGTTCCATTACCCGGTAAGGCAAGTCCCAGAGCTTCAGCAATACAGTTCATGGAATTTGCGGTAAACATTCCTGAGCAGGAACCGCAGGTTGGACAAGCTTCTTCTTCCAGTTCCTCCAGTTTCTTCTCATCCCACTCTCCCTTCTCCACCTTCCCCACCCCTTCAAAGGCACTGATGAGATCTACTGCTCTTCCTTCAAAGAAACCAGCCAGCATGGGGCCACCACTTACAAGCAGGGAAGGGATATTAAGTCTTAAAGCAGCCATCATCATTCCGGGGACGATTTTGTCGCAGTTGGGAATTAAAACAAGGCCATCCAATGCATGTGCCATAACCATAATCTCAACAGAATCAGCTATAAGCTCTCTGGAAGGCAAAGAATATTTCATTCCATCATGCCCCATAGCAATACCATCACAAACACCTATCACACCAAATTCTAAGGGAACTCCTCCTGCTTCTCTTATTCCTTCTCTCACTGCTCGTGCAATTTCTCTCAAGTGAGTATGACCAGGAACCAGGTCATTCCAGGCATTGGCAATTCCAATAAAAGGTTTATCAAGATCACTCCTTGTAAGTCCCACTGCAAAAAGCAGAGAACGGTGGGGTGCTCTTTGTCTTCCCTTCTTGACAACATCTGAACGCATTTTCTTCCTCCTTTTATTTGACACTAAACCCCCAGACTGATAGAATTTATCAGATTGTTAGGTGGGTAGCAAGGGAATTGGTATAAAAAATGAAATTTGATAAAAATTTTAAATGAGGATGGATGAATTTTTCTGTTTTCCAAGAAATTTTCGAATTGAAATATTTCCAATGATGAAAACCAGTTGAGTGAATAAAACTGAATTAAGAAGACCAGAGAGAAACATTCTTCATTCAATAAATGGAACTGCTTAAAATCGGAAAAGGGAAGGTTTTCTACGAGGCAATGGGAGGAAGTATTAGGGTAATCCATGATGATTTCCTCACGACGAATTTAGTAAAGGAAAACTCAATCGATTTAATAGTCACTTCACCACCTTATAACGTGGATATTCATTATAATCAATTTAAGGATGACATTCCTTATGACAAATATCTTGAATTTACAGAAAAATGGTTAAGAAAAGCGTTTTTGTTAATGAAATGTGATGGAAGATTGTGTCTTAATATCCCATTAGATAAAAGTAAGGGGAGAAAGGGAGCAGGTTTCCAGAGTGTATATGCAGATATTGTACACATTGCTAAAAAGGTTGGATGGAAATATTTCTCTACTATAATATGGAACGAAGGGAACATTTCCAGGAGGACTGCATGGGGATCTTGGCTTAGCGCAAGGGCTCCTTATGTTATAGCCCCAGTAGAAGTCATCATAATTTTTTATAAAGAAAGATGGCAAAAAGTTAGAAACGGAAAATCAGATGTAAGTAGAAAAGAGTTTATGGAATGGACTAATGGGCTTTGGACTTTCACCGGTGAAAGCAAAAAGAAAGTTAAACATCCTGCTCCTTTTCCGGTTGAATTACCAAAGCGGTGTATCAAACTCTTTAGTTTCATAGGTGATATAGTGTTAGATCCATTCTTAGGAAGCGGAAGCACTTTAATTGCTTGTGCTTTGTTAAACAGGAAAGGGGTAGGAATAGAAATTGACGAAAATTATTGTGCACTGGCAAGGGATCGATTGATAAGAGAAGCTCACATAAACCAGAAAAAGTTATGGAGTGTGTAAGATGAGGCGAGGTTTCAAATGTAAAAAGAAAGTATTTGAAGATCTAAAAAGGGAATACAACCAAATAGTTATCAACAAATTTAATCAAAACTTTTTAGAGGCACTTAAACAATTCGATTCACTGGCTGAAAACCAATTACGTGGGGTACTAATTCGGTACTATCAGAACCAAAGAAGTAGAGATTCAGCATGGAGAACCTGTAAAGGTTCATTATATGAATACGCGGTGTTTAGATATATTCAACAAATACTGGAAAAAAACAAAAAGTTAAAAGATAAAATTTTCGTGATGATAGGAGATGAAGCTTCAAATTACAAAGATCAAATAGTTATCCAAAATTGGGGTAAGATTTTTCCAGATGTAGATATACTCATAATTGAAAAAGATACTCAATTAGTAAAGGCTATCCTATCC
>JAGGYA010000003.1 GCA_021162785.1 Candidatus Calescibacteriota bacterium | reverse complement strand
CCCATATCCTCTTGCGTATCTTCTCTGATGGTGGTATCTTTCTCATGGGAGTTTCCTTTCTTTATTAAGATTAATAATTCTTCCCATTTTATCAGGCCTTTTCTCTCTTTTTACAGGAATTTTAAGACACTACCTGATTAAACTCTGGAGCATTCATAAAGAAATCTTTCTTCTTTTTGAAAAATCTACACAAATGCTTCCTCTTCTTGATACTTCCTGAAAAACAAGTATTCTCTCCTGGGTTTCTGACTTCTTCATAGGAGAAATATTGTCTCTTTTCTTCTTTTATGTCTCTTCTTCCATTTTTTCCCCAATTTCTTACCCTTTTCGATGTCTTTTATCCTTTGTTTTTAATTATTTTTCCCTCTTTTCTCTTCTTTTACCCTTCCTTTCATCTTCTATTGCGATTTTAGGGGTCAGTACGTTAACTTGACAACCCCCAGTTTTTGTGTTAATCCTCTCTTGAAGAAAGGAATGAGTAGAGAAAATAGTTGTCGCTATCTTCAGGATTATAAAGGGATTTCCTCCACTACTGTCCCAGACGGAGAGGCTAACACTAATAGGGCTTGGAAATGTCATGAAAAGGATAGCAGTAATTGGATTAGGTAGGTTTGGGTTTTCCTTAGCCCTTACACTTGCAGAAAAAGGAGCTGAAGTTTTAGCAATTGATAAAGATTTGAAAAAGGTAGAAGAAATAAAAGATAGAGTAGCTCTTGCAGTAGCCATTGATGCACGTGAAATAGAAGCTCTTAAAGCCCAAGGAGTGGAAAATGTAGATATAGCTGTGGTCTGTATTAGAGAAGATTTTGAGGCAAATCTTCTTACTGCAGTGAATCTCAAACAGCTGGGGATAAAGGAAATAATTGCCCGGGCTAACACACATACTCAGAAGGAGATATTGGAAAAAATAGGGGTGGACTGGGTAGTTCTTCCTGATGAGGAAATGGGAAAAAGAGTAGCGCAAAAATTACTTTTTCCTTCCCTACTGGATTCTATTCCTTTATCTCCTGGGTATTCCATTGCCCAGATGCAGTGTTTGAAAGAGTTTCAAGGGAAAAAGTTAAAAGACCTGGAACTCCGAAAAAGATACGGGATTAATGTAGTAGCCATTAAAAAGGAGGGTGAGAAAAAGGAAATAATAAACGTTCCTTCTCCGGAGTATGTTATGGAAGAAGGTGATGTTTTAGTGGTTATTGGACCGGATAATTCATTGGAAAAATTAACCAGAGGAAGAGGGTAAATTTATCTTAGAAAAAGAGTCTTGATCATCTCCCCTTTGGGATTTTACTCAAAATTTTTAAGCACAGAAGGGTCTAAGAAGAGGTTATTTACTAAAATAACTTCGGGAAGTCCTCCCCAAATAATGTGAGTAGCAGCAGTAAAATCATGACCCGAAGTGCCTGTAAATGGCAGAGCTATACATAATCCAATTCCTGCTGCCCTTAATGCAATGGTCCCGGATTCACTGTCTTCAAATCCTATTACAAAAGGAAATTCATCTTTGGATACTCCCATTTCATGGAGGGCCATACTATAGAGGTCATGGTGAGGCTTTAATCGGATTTCACTGGAGTCATTAGCTGTGATAATGCTGTCATAAAGTTTTTTGTAATCACTGAAGTTTTCCAGAATTTTCTCTTTTTTCTCACTGGGTATTTTCCAGTTGGAAATCCTTTCGTAAGCTACACGGAATACTTCTTTTAAAACCACATTTGCTTCATAAGCAATAGATGAGGTGACTATACCTACTTTGATTGGATGCATAGAGAAGTATCTTCCCAATGGAGCAAGTCTTTTTCTGAATTTGTCCAATTCTTTTTTTGTATAAGATACATAAGGAGAATTAATTAGATCTTCTGCTAATTCTTCATAGAATAAAGCAAGGTCTTCTCCTAACCAACCTTTTATTAGACTTAAGAAAATTTCTACTCCCGGCATGGGTTCAATAAGTCTTCGCCCTTCCTCATGAAGTAATTCCTTAGAGAGTCTTTTCCCTTCTCCTTTATCTATCAAAGAAAGGATTTGATGATAACGATAATAGTAAATATCAATGGCTGCACGAACCTTATCAGTAAAATCTTCAGGATGAAAGAATTGGCGGTATTTTTGCAGTAAATGTTTAATCTCCTTTTGGTGTCTATTTTCTTCAAAATTTTGCTTAGTAATAATGGTTAGAAACTCATTATCGGTTAACATATTCCCCCAACCCAAGGCTACCATATTGTTACGAACTTCTCTCTTTCTGCCCTCATCTTTTCCCCGGGAAAGGGTCCAAAGAATAGCTGTAAGGTAAGATTTTCGGAAATTCTCCATTTTAATGAATTTCCCGTATTTATTGATTAAGTATTCCACATGTCGAGTGGTACTGTTGCCAATGATATGAGGATAGTCATTTACTTTATCCAATCCTTTCCAAGTAGGGTCACCCCATCTACCTGTGATTTGCCCTATCATATATTCCTGTGAATGGAGGCATAACTGTTCAGTAGTAGTTGTTGTACCATCCATATCTTTAACCACTGCTACCAACTTTTTTCTGGGCGTAGAGATTTTTGGGGCTAAAGGATAAATTTCAAAGCGCGGGAAGAGATAACTGGGGTTGTGCACTATTGCAAATTCTTTCCCTAATAAAGAGATGATGTTCCTGGCTTCTGATAAATCTGCAAATTTGGGGATCTTTTCTCCCATTTTACTTATCCTAATTTCTCTAATACCGCACACAAGGTTTCATCCTCGAGATTGATTGTTTTTAACTTGTCTCCATATTATAAAGGTTAATTTAAGATGTCAAATTTTAATTCTGGCCTATTTATCATGTTAAATGTTTGTGGTAAAATTAAAAGTGCGATTTATAAAGGGAGTAAGAGGATTTACTGCTACAGAGCTTTTGGTAGTTACTGCTCTTCTTTCTTCCATTCCTGCAACAAGCTACATTGGGGTCAAAAACAAAGCCTTGCAGATTCAATGTGCTTCAAATCTAAGGCAGATAGGTTTAGCTGTGAAGATGTTCATCATGAGCGAGGGAAAATATCCGAATGCCCTTTTCTATCCTAAAGAGCCTTTGAAAGATCCGCGTAGCATTGTTGTTCTACTTAGACCATATGGTGTGAATGAAAATGTGTTCATCTGTCCTACTGCTCCTCCAGTTCTGAGGAATAAAGGGTTGACCTACTTGTGGAATGATGAATTGAGCGGTAAACCCCCTTCCCGTATAAGAAACCCTTCAAAAGTATGGATGATGGTGGATATCACTGCAGTGGATAAAAGGGTTTCTTCCCACTTAGGAGGATATAACATCCTTTATGCGGATGGGCATGTTTCTTGGTCTTCTACCCCTCCCCCACTTAAACCATCGAAGTGAGAGAGAACAGATATCCTCAGGGTTTTTCTACAACGATTTTCGAAGACCTTCATGAAAGGGTAAATTTGCTTATAAGGTTAAGATGGGGAGGGATACTATTACTCGTCACTCTTCTCCCCTATGCAATGTTATCTCAAAAAGAGGGGTTCCCATCCATCCCTCTCTTTTTCCTTCTCTTCCTCACTCTCCTTTTTAATTTAGCACTCCATATAGATGTGAGAAAACACAATGCTCCTGGAGAGATAACCTATTTAAATAGGGCTTTAAATTTACAGCTTTATTACGATATCTTCTTTTACCTTTTTGTCTTTCATTTCACAGGGGGAGTGGAATCTCCCTTCTTCATCCTTCTAATTTTCCCACCCATCTCCTCCACTTTGATTCTTACACCCCCAAAGAACTACCTTCGTGCCCTTTTTACCTTTTCCCTTTTTGTCTTCCTTCTATTTGCAGAATGTCGCTGGAAATTGAATCCCCCTTTTTTGATGACCATTTCGCTAAGAGAACGAGTCTTCCTTCTCTCCATGGCCTTGGGTGGTGCCCTTGGACTCTCTCTATATCTCACCTCCAGCCTCATTCAACGCCTTCAGGGAAGGTTGAAAAGGCTTCTCGTCCTTCAGAGGAACCTTCAAAAAAGCTATTTACAGACCGTCATGGCGCTTGCACAGGCTGTGGAAGCGAGAGACCCGGCAATTAAGAGACACCTGGAAAGAAGCATAAAGTATGCTATTTTGATTGGGGAGAAATTGGGGCTGGATGAAAAGGATATGGAAGCACTGAAGTTTGGTGCAGTACTCCACGATATAGGAAAAATCGGCGTGGATGGTAAGATACTTTTTAAACCCGGCAAACTCACACCGGAGGAATTTGAGGAGATAAAAAAACATCCGGAGATAGGGGCAGAGATAATAAAAGGAGTGGAATTTTTGGAGAGGGTGGAACCCATAATTCTATATCATCACGAAAGATACGATGGAAAGGGTTATCCAAAGGGATTGAAAGGAGAGGAAATTCCCCTCTTGGCGAGAATTATAACGGTAATAGAGTCTTATGAAGCAATGACCTCCGAGAGGCTTTATAAAAGGGCAAAAAGCAAAGAGGAAGCCATTGAGGAGTTGAAGCGAGAAAAGGGGAAGCAGTTTGACCCAAGAATTGTGGATATTTTCTTGAAAATTCTTGAAGAGGAAGGATGATCTTGCGATACACAAGGGAGGATTTCCTGGAGAGTGATAAAAAGCTTAGAACCTCTCAATTTCAACCTCCTTCCCATTCCCGTCCTTTTTACCTTTTATAATCCAAAGAGGGAAGGGAAGGCATAAGTTCAAAAAGATGCTGAAAGATTTGAAGGAGTAAAAATGGAAATTTTCGTCCCTTCCCATTGCATAAGAGACCCAAAGATATCCTGTTTCACTTTCTTACCTCCCTCCCTTAACTTGACAGATTAAAATGTAAATTTATAATAATAGGTCAAGATGGTGGGAAAATGAAAAGGTGGGGAAGGTTTTAATTGAATGGATTTTCTTATGTTCTGGTAATCCTTAAAAATTTCAAGCTATGATTAGTGTAAAAAATTTGGTTAAGTATTATGGAAGTTTCCCTGCGTTAAAAGGGATAAGCTTTTCAGTTAAAAAGGGTGAAATATTGGGATTCTTGGGTCCAAATGCAGCTGGGAAGACTACAACCATGAGAATTATTACAGGTTTCATCCCCCCTACCTCGGGTGAAGTAAAAGTAGGGGAGTGGGATGTATTTGAAAATCCTATGGAAGTGAAGAAGATGGTGGGTTATTTACCAGAAAATCCCTTAATTTATCCAGAAATGAGAGTTAAAGACTATCTTTATTTCGTGGCAGAGATTAAAGGTGTTCCAAGAAAAGAAAGAAAGAAAAGGGTAGAAGAAGCTATGGAGAAAACTGGAGTTACTGAAGTTGCCCATCGTCTTTTAGGTCATATATCCCGTGGATACAAACAAAGAGTGGGTCTGGCGCAGGCAATTGTTCATGACCCTCCAGTATTAGTTCTGGATGAGCCTACTCTTGGATTGGATCCCAAACAAATTAAGGAAATAAGGGAGTTAATAAAAAGTTGGAAAGGAGAGAGAACTATCATTCTCTCAAGCCATATTCTTCCTGAAGTTGAAATGACTTCTGATCGGGTGGTTATTATTGACAAAGGAGAAATTAAAGCAGAAGATACGCCAGAAAATCTTTCCAAAAGGATTACTCGAAGCCACCGTTTCCATTTAAAAGTTAAGAATTTCCCACCGGTTAACAGTGAGAAAATCAAGAAAATCGAGGGTATAAAGAATATAGAAGTTTCAATTACCAATTCCCTTACTATCTTAGAAGTTGAGACTGAATTGGGGAAAGATTTGAGAGAAGATATTTTCCATACAATAGTTAAAAACGGTGGAATAATATTAGAATTTAGACCGGTAGGGATAAGCTTAGAGGATGTGTTTTTAAGACTTACTACTCGTGAGTAATTTTAAAGGTTTTTACCTCCTTTTCATTCGTAAAGATAATCCCAGCAAACTTAAATATGGAAAAAGATGGGAGAAGTTCTTTCCAGCAGGATGGTATGTATATGTGGGAAGTGGTATGAAACATATGGAAAAGCGAGTGGATCGCCATTTTAGAAAGAATAAGAGGAAGAAATGGCATATAGATTTTCTTCTGGAGAAAGCATGTTTAGAGTTTGCCTTCCTTTTTAATTGTGGAGAAAGAGGAGAATGCGAAGTATCAAATTTGCTTGGGGAGAGATTCCGGGTTGTAGAAAATTTCGGTGCGACGGACTGTAAATGTAGGGGTCATCTTTTCTATATTTCTGAATTAAAGTGTTTTTAAAATTCTTACTACTCCTTTTTTTACCCCACCTATAAAACCGTATTTATGGAATCTATCCTTGACCCAGCTGAGAAATTCACCTTTTTTTATCCTCATTTTTAAAATCAATCTATCTCTTTCTTTTAACATTTTCTCTTTCATTTTTTTAATTTGTGAGGAAGAATAATTGGGATAGGAAACAACTGCAAAGTTTTCTCCGTCAAACTGCCAGAATTCCACAGGTAGGAGATATCCTTTTTCTTTCACCCATTTATAAAAAGGTGTGCCTGGAAAGGGGGTAAGGATAGAGACTTGGAGTTTATCTAAATAACCTTCCATAAGAAGATATTTCATTAATTCCAGAGTTTTCATATCCTCTTCCTTCGTGGAAAGAGGGCCACCCACGATAAAGGTTCCATAAGTAAGAAAGTTTAAATCTTTAGCCGTTTTTAAAACCTTTATCACTTTATGGATTTCTATTTTTTTATTCATTCCTTTAAGAACTTTTTCACTTGCACTTTCAATCCCCACTCTAATTTGATAATATCCTGCTTCTTTCATGGCTTCTAATATCTTTTTATTAAGGAAACCCACATCGCACATTGCTTCAAACTTCAATTTATTTAATCTGTTTTCAATAATGGCTTTACTAAGTTCTAAAATAAATTCCTCACTCCCATTGTGACATTCTTCATCAAAAAATATTCCCTGCATTTGGGGGTACTTCTTTTTCAAATACTTTATCTCCTCAATGATTTTTTGGATACCCCTCTTTCTCCAGAGGGGTTTGCGATAGTATATGTGTCGTGCAACGCAGAAAGAACAGGACCTCCAACACCCACGGGAGGCATAAGCCTGGATCTCTAAGTAATCAGAAGATGGCTCCCCAGGTATTCCATAAGCAATTCTTTGAACATCTTCATCTTCAGGAAAAGGAAGTTCATCAAGATCAATCAGTTCTTTCGGTGGATTTGGATAAAATCCGGGGATTTTTTCTACTCCCTCCCCTTGGAAAAATCTGAGAAGTGGCTTCTCATACTCACCTATTACAACATAATCAGCTCCTTCTGTTTTTACCCATTCCGGAAGGGCAGAAGCATGTTGCCCCACCAAAATTATTTTGCTTCCTGTTTCCTTTTTCACTTTTTTAATACATTTCAGGTCATCTAAAATGGTGCGAGTTGATGGTTCCATGATGAGAAAATGGGGAGAAAATTGGCAGATTTCATCAGCAAGTCTTTTCCAATTCCATCTGTTGAGATTGCCATCTACAAATTTCACCTGATGGTCTGTTTTCTTTTTTAAAAGGGAGGAAAGATAAGCTAATTCCCAAGGATAATAAGTAAAATGATTCTCTTTTTTTACGCCGGATGACCAACGGGATGGGGAATGGATTATGTAGTATCCTTCTTCATCAACCCCAATAGAATTTGCCACCACTATTCGAGCCATCTCACTACTTTGGGGAAGAAGGAGTGCCATTGAGTTTTTCCTGGTATGCAGCGATGACTTTCTCCGTTAAGTACTTCCGCATTTCCTGATTAATAGGATGAGCCAGATCCCTTGTCGTAGACCTGAACTGGGTAGGAGTATCTCCTAAGTGAGCTCCACATCTTGGGCAAAATCTACAAGAGATAGGTATCCGGGAAGAACATTGGGGACATGTTTTCTTTACTTCTTCTGCTGGCATTGCTACAAAAAGTCCATTATTCCCTTCAATAAGTTTTATGTTCCTTACAACAAAGCAGTTATCAAAAGTGACTGTAGCTACCGCTTTAACTTTTTCTCTTTTCTTAGAGACGAGTTTTATCTTTACATCAGTTACTTCCATTCGCACCTCCTTTATCTGAAAAAGAAAGGAACTGAGAAAAAATTACTTGACCTTTTTCTTCCTTCATAAGATGAAGTAGAACTTCTTTTTCGTCTGGATGATTTAATATACCATAAACAGTGGGACCTGAACCACTCACTATACTCTTTATTTTCCTTTGCTCTAAATTTCTTCTTATTCTTCTTATATCTGGGTAAATATTTTCTACAATTCCGGTTAGTCTGTTAAAAAGGTTTTTCTTAACCTTTTCTCGATCTTTCTCCTCAATTGCTTTGATCAAAGGTTGGGAGGAATGGATAACTGAAGGAACTTTTAATTTAGAATAAATCTGGCGGGTATAAACTGGGAAGGGAAAGAAGATTAAAAAAATCTCCCAAGATGGCAAAGAAGATAAAGGTGTTATTCTCTCTCCTCGCCCTTTTCCCAAACATGTTCCTCCGTAAAGGAAAAAATTAACATCTGAACCCAAAGAAGAGGCAATCTCCTCTAATACTTTTTTCTCTATTTCCATACCGTAAAGAAGGTTAATCCCCTTTATGGTAGCAGCAGCATCACTGCTTCCACCCCCTAATCCTGCTCCCACGGGTATTTTTTTCTCCAGAATTATTTTGATTCCCTCTTTCATCTTGAATTTCTCCTGCATTATTTTAAATGCTTGCACTACTAAATTATCTTTGGTTTCCAGCTCCTTTCGATTACATTCAAATTGGAAATGAGGTGCCTTTTTAAGTATAATTCGGTCACATACATCTATAGTTTGAAGAATAGTCTCCACCTCCCAATATCCATCATCTCTTTTAAACTTTGCTTCTAAAAAAAGGTTTACCTTTGCAGGAGCTAAAATCTCTATTTCTCTCAAATCCTATTGGTATTCAATTTGTAATTCTTCCAATATCCTTTTCAAGGCCCTGCTGGCCACCCGGAATCTCTCTACTCCTGAAGAAAATTTACCCTCTATCTGTGGTTCCAAAGAAAGAAAACCATGGTAATCTTTTTCTCTTAATGCAGATAAAAACTCCCTTATTTCCCCTTCCCCTTCTCCAGAGGGAACAAATTGGAAATTACTTTCTGTGCGCCGAGCATCTTTAATGTGAACATAGGAAATATATTCTTCTAAAATGGGATAGGCTACCTGAAAAGGCTTTATATTTTGGATAACAAAATTGGCTGGATTAAAGCTCATTCTAAGATAGGGCGAGTTTACTGTTTCCATTATATCCCTGCATCTTTCTGGAGTATCACCATAAGAGCCTTTTTCATTCTCATGGACAAGAATTATATCCTCTCTTTCTGCCATCCTTACTTTTTCTTTCATCCTTTCCATAACTTCTTCTCTCCATTTCTCCGGTTTCTCTTCCTCTGGAATACGATAGGAAAAAATGCGTATAAAATGTATCCCTAAAAATTTTGCCAAATCGATGGCCTTTCGTAAAAGTCTTAAATGGTTTTGAAAATCTTCTTTAATTTCAGCATCTCCTATATAGGAAAAAATAGAAGATACTTTAAACCCTCTCTCATCCAAAATGTGCTTGACCATTTTTGCTTCTTCATCGGTTAATTCAAGCACATTTTTTCCCCAGATTTCCCTTAATTCTAAATATTTGATTCCCTCACTTTCCATAGCCCCTAACTGTTCCAGTAAATCTTCCGAAATACTATCTCCCAAAATAGAAAGAAACATTCTTATTCCTCCTTTTTGATATGAGTCTTTAAGAATTGAATTGTCCTTTCTATTCTCCTGAGACATTCCTCTTTCCCTAAGAGAAAAAGAACATCAAAAATGGGGGGGCTTACCATTTGCCCCGTAACTGCAACTCTCAAAGGATGGATAAATTCTCTTCCCGATAACCCTTTATGTGAACAAGATTCCCTCAATACATTCTCTATATTTTCCACTGTAAAAGGGGTAATTTCTGAAATCTCTTCCTTTAAATCTTCAAGAAGAGAAGGAACATAGCTTTTAGATAGGACTTTTTCCACTGCTTCTACATTGTAAGGATAATTTGAATTAAAGAAAAACTGAGAGTTTTTATATAGTTCTTCTAAGGTTCTTGTGCGTGGCTGATAAATCTTGAGAAATTTCTTCCACCATTCTTCAGTTCGTGATTTTATTGATATTCCCTTTTCTTCCAGATATTTGAGAGCAATTTTTTTCCATTCTTCAAATTCAAGTCTCTTAATGTATTGGCTGTTTATCCAGTTAAGTTTATCTATATTGAACACAGCATTTCTCTTGGTTATCCCTTTTAAATTGAATTTCCTTATGAGCTCTTCTCTGGAGAGAATTTCTTCATCAGTATCAGGAGACCATCCTAAAAGGGCTATGTAGTTTAGGAGTGCTTCTGGAAGATACCCCATTTTTTTATATTCCAGGACATCTGTAGCTCCATGTCTCTTAGAGAGTCTGCTTCTATCCGGGCCCAAAATTAGAGGAAGATGAGCAAAACGAGGAGGAGTCCATCCAAAAGCTCTATAAATAGCAATTTGTCGAGGAGTATTGGTTATATGGTCATCTCCTCTTATTACATGGGTTATTTCCATGAGATGGTCATCAATCACGCAGGCAAAATTATAAGTGGGAGAACCGTCTCTTTTTATTATGATGAAATCGTCAAAGGAATGTTTTTGAAAATCCAAGTATCCATGGATTTCATCTTGAAATCCTTCCACTGCTTCATCCCAGCGAAATCTTATTACTGGTTTTCTTCCTTCTTTTTCAAATTTTTCTCTCTGCTTAAGGGTTAAGTTTCTGCAACGGCCATCATATCGAGGAACTTCTTTCCTTTTGATCATCTCCTTCCTTCTGGCTTCCAGTTCCTCCGGAAGACAGTAACAGAGATAGGCCTTCCCTTCCTTCAGGAGTTTCTCTGCATATTTACGATAAATTTCAAATCTCTGGCTTTGAAAGTAAGGGCCGTATCTTCCACCCACTTCTGGCCCTTCATCCCAGTCAATACTTAGCCATTTTAAACTCTCTATTATTTTCCCTATCAACTTTTCATCCGACCTGGTGATATCAGTGTCTTCTATTCTTAAAATAAATTTCCCACCTTCATGTCTGGCAAATAACCAATTAAAAAGAGCAGTGCGTGCTCCACCGATATGCAAGAAACCAGTGGGAGATGGAGCAAATCTAACCCTCACCATAACTCATTCGCAATTTTCTCTTATCAATTTTTCCCGTGGGAGTATAAGGGAAATCTTCTACAAACTCAATTATGCGTGGAATTTTATACGAAGCGACCTTTTTATGCAAGTACCTTTTTATCTCTTTCTCACTTATTTCACCGACTTTCTTAACAAAAGCCACTATAATTTCCTTATCTTTCTTTTTTACTCCCACCACTGCACACTCCTTAATCTGAGGAATTTCCATTAAAACTCTTTCTATCTCTGAAGGATAAACATTTAAACCTTTCAAAATTACCATATCCTTTTTTCTTTCCACAAGGAAAAGATAACCTTCTTCGTCCATGAACCCCAAATCTCCAGTGTATAGCCATCCTTCACGAATGACTTCCTGTGTTATCTCTGGTTTTCCCCAGTATCCTTTCATAATTGTGGGGCCCTTAATTATTATCTCCCCTATTCTGCTCTTACTCTTCTCTTTGTGGATTTTAATTTTTATACCTTCCAGAGGTGGCCCCACTGAACCCTCTTTTTCTCTTCCTAAAGGATTGAGAGATACTACCGGAGAAGCTTCTGTAAGTCCATACCCTTGTAAGATGGGTATGTTAAATTTGGTTTCAAATTCCCTTTCTAAGGAAGGAAGCAGTTTTTCACCGCCGGAGACGCAAAAACGAAAAGGTAAAGAGGAAATAGGTAAATCAACCAGAAGTTTGTAAATGAAAGGGATGGAAATAAAAATGGTGGTTTTATGTCGGAGAAGGATTTCCAAAGCCTTTTCAAAGAATTTTATCTCGGGTGAGATAACCACTCCTGCACCTGAAAAAAGGGGAGTTAAAAGTGTGGTGGTAAGGGAAAAAGAATGGAAAAGGGGTAAAACTACAGAAAATCTGTCTTCCGGATATACCTTTATTCTTTTTAAACAACCTGTTATGTCTGCAATTAAATTTTGATGGGTAAGAATTACACCCCTTGGGAAACCGGTACTTCCTGAAGTATAAATAATTACAGCCTCTTCAGTAAGTGAAGGTGAGGAACCCCCTTTTTCTTTACATTCCGGCAGGAAATATACATCAGCAATATTACTGAATAACTTCTGTTTTTCTTCAAATTTTGGGGAGATTAAAATTACTGCTGGTGAGACATCTTTTATTATCTCCACCATTTCTTCGCTTAGAAGGTAATTAATGGGGACAGGAATACCTCCAGCATGCATTACACCAAAAAGTGAAAATACAAAATAAGGGGAGTTCTCAGAAATTATGGCTACTCTATCCCCTCTTTTCAATCCCTTTTTCTTCAAGAAAGCAGATATTTCACAGCTTTTTTCCCAGACTTCTCGGAAAGTATAGGTTTCTTTTTCCGTAAAGAGGAAGGGTTTATCTCCTATTTTTTCTTTATTTTCTTGAAGTTTGCTTAGTATATCCATTAAGGTCTTTTACCCACCTCTTTCTGGAGTAAATTTCTCCTTGGGTAGGTATTTTTCTATAAATTCTGGTCTCACCCTTTTAAGCTCAGACTGAGGTAAGAGTGTTAAGAGTTTCCAGCCAAGATCTAAAGTTTCTTCAATACTTCTTTCTTCATATTCACCTTGATTTACATAGACTTCCTCAAAAATCTCAGCGAATTTGTAGTAAATACGGTCTAACTCGCTTAAGGATTCCTCTCCCAGGATTACTGCTAATTCCTGAACCTCTTTTCCATGGGCATAGGCAGAGAAAAGCTGATTGAAAAGATCCGCATGGTCTTCTCTTGTCTTCCCTTTTCCAATTCCTCTGTCTTTTAAACGGGAAAGGGAAGGCAATACATCGATAGGAGGGTAAATACCCTTTCGATGGAGGGAACGAGAAAGGATTATCTGTCCCTCAGTAATGTATCCTGTAAGGTCAGGAATGGGATGTGTTTTGTCGTCTTCAGGCATAGTAAGAATTGGCATTTGAGTTATTGAACCTTTTTTCCCTTTTATCCTTCCTGCTCTTTCATAAATACTGGCTAAGTCTGTATACATGTATCCTGGATACCCCCGTCTCCCTGGAACTTCTTTCCTTGCAGCTGAAATTTCCCTTAGGGCTTCACAGTAATTGGTCATATCCAGAAGAATAACCAGGACATGCATATCCTTGTAAAAAGCTAAATATTCAGCACAGGTCAAAGCAACCCGAGGAGTAGCTATTCTTTCAATAGAAGGGTCATCAGCAAGATTGAGAAAAACTACCGTGCGGGAAAGAGCCACTCCTTTCTCAAAACTTTTAAGAAAAAAGTCAGCTTCTTCAAAGGTTATCCCCATACCAGCAAAAACTACAGCAAATTTCTCTTCTTTACCCAGAACCTTTGCCTGTCTTACAATCTGAGCAGCTACACGGGCATGGGGAAGTCCTGAGCCAGAAAAGATAGGGAGTTTCTGTCCTCTAACCAATGTATTTAAACCATCAATTGCAGAGATACCTGTTTGAATAAACTCAGAGGGATAATCCCGTGAATAAGGATTTATCGGACTTCCATTGATATCCAAGGTTATTTCTGGAATTATAGGAGGGCCATCATCCCTCACCCTTCCCATTCCATCAAAAACTCTTCCCAGCATATCCAAGCTCAAACCAATTTCAATTCCCCTCCCTAAGAAGCGAACTCTTGTGCGGTAGATATCAATACCCGTTGCTCCTTCAAACAACTGCACCAGTGCTTTATCCTCATGAACCTCCAGAACCCTTCCTCTTCTCAAACTACCATCCGGTGCAGTTATTTCTATCAGTTCATCATATTTCACACCCTCTACTTCTTCCACCAATACCAATGGACCAGAGATTTCCCTTACCGTAAGATATTCTTTAAACATGGGCTACTTCTCCTATTTTTCTTACTCTTTCCAAAAGGTCAGATAAAGTCTTCTCATCTTCATTTTTTACATATCTCATCCTGGCAATCTCCTCTCTAAGAGGGTGAGAAAGTAAATCTTGAATATCTTTCCCTTCTTCCAGTAATTTAATGAGTTGATGATGGAATTCTAAAACAATTTTCAGCATAAGATACTGTTTCTTCAAAGGCGAATAGGTATCCACAGGGTCAAAAGCATTTTGGTGCAAGAAATCTTCTCTAATTGACCGAGCAGTCTCTAAAAGTAGGCGATCCTTAGGAGATAGACTCTCTACCCCTACTAACCTCACAATTTCTTGAAGATCTGCTTCTTTCTCAAGGATTTTTAGTGCTTCTTTCCTCAAGTTTAGCCAGTCTTCTGCTATTTCTTTCTTCAAATAACTTTCCAGATTCTCCACATATAAGGAATAACTGGTAAGCCAATTAATTGCAGGAAAATGTCTCCGGTAAGCTAACCAATCCTCCAAGGACCAAAAAACTTTCACCACTTTCAGCGTTGCCTGGACTACAGGATCTGAAAGATCACCACCTGGAGGAGAGACAGCACCAATTATTGATAGTGTCCCTTCCCTACCATCTTTCCCTATGCATATTACTCTACCTGCTCTTTCATAAAATTCAGCCACTCTTTGAGGAAGATAGGCTGGATATCCTTCCTCTCCAGGCATTTCTTCCAGCCTACCGGATATTTCTCTTAATGCTTCTGCCCAGCGGGAAGTAGAATCAGCCATCACCGCAACATTATAACCCATGTCTCTGAAATACTCTGCAATTGTCACCCCGGTATATATAGAAGCTTCTCGAGCAGCTACGGGCATATTAGATGTATTGGCAATAAGAACTGTCCTATTTATAAGAGGTTCTCCTGTGTAGGGATCCTCCAATTCAGGAAATTCAAGAAGCACTGAAGCCATTTCATTTCCCCTCTCGCCACATCCTATGTAGATGATGATGTGAGCATCGCTCCATTTAGCCAATTGATGTTGTAATACAGTTTTCCCTGAACCAAACGGCCCTGGAACACAGGCTGTTCCCCCTTTTGCAAGGGGGAAGAAAGCATCTATTACCCTTTGCCCTGTGATAAGTATTTTTTCGGGAGGAAGTTTCTTCTTAAAAGGTCGGGGTCTCCTAACCGGCCATTTTTGAAGCATAGTGAGAGATGTTTCTTTCCCATCATCAGTTTTTATGACTGCAATTTCTTCCTCAATGGTGAAGGAACCACCTCTTATTTTTCTGACTTTCCCTTTAATTCCAGGGGGGACGAGTATCCTGTGTCTTATATATTTAGTCTCCTGAACCTCTCCTAAAATATCTCCTTCTCCTATTTCCTCGCCCTCTTTAACTGCAGGTTCAAAATCCCATTTTTTCTCCCGAGACAAAGGGGGTATATCCAATCCCCGAGTTATAAAATCTCCTACTTTTTCTCTCATTACATCCAGTGGTCTCTGAATACCATCAAATATTGAAGTAAGGAGTCCAGGGCCTAATTCCACACTGAGAGGTGCGCCAGTGGTGATTACAGGCTCACCCGGGCCAATTCCAGATGTATTTTCATAGACTTGAATGGAGGCTTCATCCCCTTTTAATTCAATAATCTCTCCTACAAGACCTGCATTCCCCACTCTTACCACATCATACATCTTAGCACCCGGAATACCCCGGGCAATCACTAAAGGACCTGCGACTCTGACAATTTTCCCTTTCATAGCTCACTCCGATTTCTTAAAGCTTCTCTAATTGTAGCTTCATCTACATATTCAATCCTTGCACCTACAGGTATACCCCTTCCCAATCGTGTGATTTTTAGGGGAAACTTTTTCAAAAAATCTTTCAGGAAAAGAGCGGTTAATTCTTCATTCACACCTAAGATCACTTCCTTCACTTTTCTTTCTCTAAGAATCTCTTCCATCTCTTTCAAAGGGAGTTCCTGGGGTTTTTCCCCTTCCCAAGGTGAAATTTTACTACCTAAAACAAAATACTTTCCTTTATATTCTTTGGAGTTCTCAATTACTTCTAACTGAGAGGGCTCTTCCACAATTAGAAGTAAAGAAGAATCTCTCTCTGGATCTCGGCAGATTTTACAGGGGTCTTCTTCAGTGAGATTTCGACACTGCGAGCAGAATTTAACCCTTTCCTTTAACTTAAGGAGAAGGGTAGCAAATTTTTCTATTTCCCCGCACTTAAATAAATGAAAAGCTATTCTTTCTCCACTGCGTGGTCCTAAACCCGGTAATTTGGAGAGAAAAACAACAACTTCCTGAAAACTTTCAGGATACATCTTTCTTAGAATAAGGGAGGGATAGGAAGTCCTCCCGTTAGTTTTGTCAATTCCTCCATCCATATCTCCCTTGCTTTCCTCATGGCTTCATTCACTGCTGCTATTATAAGTCCTTCCAGCATTTCTACATCCCCCATTTCCAATACTTCTTTATCAATCTTTAATGACACTAAATTTTGATTTCCATCCACCACTGCCTTCACCACTCCTCCTCCAGAAGTTGCCTCCACTCTTTTCTCCGTTAGTTCCTCTTTAATTTGTTCCAGATTCTTTTGGATTTCTTGAATTTTCTGAAATAAAATTCCCCAACCTTTACCCATTCTTCTCCTCCCTAATTACTTTTGCATTAAAGAGTTCCATGGCTTTTTCCACAATTTTATCATACTTTTTTTCTTCTTCCCTTTGTCTTTCTTTGAATTTGTAGGATAAAGATTTACCGATATTTTTCTTTGCCCACTCTTCTAATTCCTTTCTTCCCGGGATATTTTCAAAATAATGGGAAATACAGGGAAGAGAAATCACTATCTCCTTTTCTGTGACTTTTAAAGGTTTACTTTGTTTTAATGTAGCATAAAGAGTCTTACCCAAATCTTTGGCTTTTTCCAATATTTGTAGCCAAGGATCCTTGCTTTCTTTCTTTTGCCAATTTTTTAACTTCAAGAGACTTGCTTCTAAAGTCAAGATTGGTGTATCTGACCTTTTTACTTTTTCTCTTATTTCTAAGAACCTTTCTACTAATTCTACAATTTCTCTTTCCTCCCAATCATCAATCAATGCACTCAAACCCTCAGCTTCTTCTTCCCAGTTTTTATCTTTCACTCCCAGTTTATAAAAAAGCATGAGTTTTAAAAAATTTGCAATTTCCTCTAAAAACCCCTCCATGGGTTTTCCTTGGGAAAGAAAAGTTTGGGTAAGTGTCCAGATTTCCGGGAAATTCCCTTCTTTTAGTTTTTGCACAAATTTCAAAAGAAAATCTTTTCCCACCTTCCCCAATAAGTTATTTACATCTTCCTCCTTTATTTCACCTTCCACAAAAGAGGCCAGTTGATCTAAAATGCTTTCAGCATCTCTAAGACTTCCATCCGAAACTTCCGCAATTATCTTAAGAGCTTCCTTTCTTATTTTTATACCCTCAGCATTGGCAATGTGTTGGAGTCTCTCCATTAAAAGAGTTGTGGGTATTTTATGGAAATCAAATCTCTGGCATCGGGAAAGGATAGTTAAAGGAACTTTATGAGGTGCAGTAGTAGCAAAAATAAAACATACATGAGGGGGTGGTTCCTCAAGGGTCTTGAGCAAAGCATTAAAAGCCTCTGTGGTAAGCATATGGACCTCGTCTATTATGTAGATTTTATATCTGGATTGAGTGGGAGCAAATTTGACATTTTCTCGTAATGCCCTTACTTCATCAATTCCACGATTTGAAGCCCCATCAATTTCTAAAACATCCATATTCTTACCCTCGGTAATGCTTTTACACTGCAGACATTGATTACAGGGTTCAGGAGTAGGACCTTTTTCACAATTTAAAGCCTTAGAAAGAATCCGAGCTGTAGTCGTCTTCCCTACCCCTCTTGGGCCCGCAAATAAGTAGGCATGAGCAATCCTTCCCCGTCGTATGGCATTTTGGAGAGTAACCACCACATGGGATTGTCCCACAACATCACGAAAAAATTGAGGCCTCCATTTCCTTGAGATTACCTGATATGCCATTCTTCAAAAGACTTTATTCAGGGATCCGGTGGCCGTGCACCTCTCCGTCGACCTCTTCCCCCAGGCGTACCCGGACAGGTGACTCCAGCCAGACTACCCTGCAGCACCTGAAGGAACTACTTACCGTTGCTCCCTTCCGGGCCTGGCGGGGTTCGTAGCCCTTCAGTGCACAGGATCCAGCCTTCAACATCCCTTATCCAGGCCGTTTCTGAAGAAAGAACCAGCCTCGGGAGAGGAATTCCACCCTGCTATAGCGGATTGCAGGTACAGGGCACCGCTACCTCCCCGTGTAGCACGGCCACCGGAGCCACAAATCATTTTAAGTATCTCCGTAAAATAGCGGAGAGGGTGGGATTCGAACCCACGTTCCGACTCTTCGTCGGAAAACGCCTTAGCAGGGCGCCGCCTTAAGCCACTCGGCCACCTCTCCTTTTTCAACCTAATTTTACCAAATTTTACCTTCTTTTTTCATCCCTGCTTAAATTTTCATTCACCTTTCTGACAAATTTTTCTTCTATCTCCTCGGACCTTCCCAGCAAAGCCAAATCACGGTATGTATCCCGATATTCTCTTGGGGATAAACCACTATACTTGGCAAGAAGAGCCATTTCATCTGAAATAGTGGTGAGAATATTTAGTTTTTCTATTTCATTTTCAAACTCTGCTAAGTCTTTCATATATACCTTAAAGGGTTTCCCGCCTATCAAATAAGGAAAAGGGACCCAAAACTGGGGAGGAAACAAAAATTTTACTTTGTACTCCAATCCTATCTTTAAAAATTTCTCATAAGAGCAAGTCAATTTAAAGCCAAATTTCTCCGGATTTTTCCCCCAGGTAGTTTGAGGAGTTAAAAGGGGAAATTGAACCGGAGTAGAATGGGGTCTCACTTCTTCAAGCAATTCTAAGGTTTCCTTCATTGTTTCTTCATCATCCATTGGGGTGGGATATATCAAGCTTCCTGCCACAAATATACCTGCATCCTTGGCACTTTTTAAAGAATATTTTATCTTCTCCACACTCACCCTTTTATTCATAGTGTGGTCTAATATTTTCTGACTGCCAGATTCAATCCCAAAAAATATAGCGTAGCAACCCGACTCTTTCAGTTTTTTAAAATCTTCGGAATTACCACCCCTCACATGGCCAAATGTGGTGTATTCAATATTTAAATTGTTTCTAATTATAGCTTCGGCAATATTCCTTAAAACCTTAGTAGGCGTGGAAGAGCCAGCATATCGAAAAATTTTTGTTCCGAATTTTTCTTTCAACCTTTTTATTTCCTCAACTATTCTTTCCGGAGATTTTAATCTAAGCCTACCACTTTTTACAGGATGAATACAAAAATGACAAGAATTATTGCAACCCCTGCTTTCATCTATAACAAACATTTTTATCTTTTGGCAGTTCCCTTCCATAACCGGATATATCTCGGGATCATATACTGGGAAGGGAAGGTCGTCTAAGTCTTTGATCCATTCCACAGCAGTAGTGATGAGTTGATTACCTTCTTTGAAGATCAAATTAGGTATATCCAGTAATCTGCCTTTCCCAGAAAAGAAATCAGCCAATTTAACAATGGTCTTTTCTCCCTCTCCATAAACCAAAATGTCAAAGTATGGATAGAATTTTAAAATATATTCCCGGAATATATCCACATGGGGTCCTCCTCCCAGAACGGGTAGATGAGGGAGATATTTCTTTATGGTTCGAGCAAAAGTCACTGAACCCTTAAATCCATCACCATTCCAAAGTTTAAATCCTACAAATAAAGGATTTTCTTTCTCAAGGAGTCCACAAAATTCACGAGCCATTCTTTCCACTTCTCTTTCCCAATGGGCACGTAGAATTTTCTCCCATCTCATCAATCTCCACCCTTCTTTCAACCCTACCTTTCCACCTTCTAAAATCCGTTTCAATAATGGTTCAATCTTTTTAGAAAATCGATGGGGATAGAGTCTCCGGATAATCTGGGGTAAATTGTAGTCAAATATCTTTACTCTATAACCCTCTTCAATTAATGCCCCCGCAAGATTGGCAAGGCCATTATCCGGTAAAAAATTTGTAGGAGAAAAGGGATAACCTGCATACGAAACCAGAAAAATCGGTCTATCTCTCTTTACACTCATCTCTTACTTTCACCTTAGTTTCATACTGAGATGAAGGTATAGGTTCCAATAATTGACTCAATTTCTTTTTAATTTTTTCTAACACTTCTGGAAATGGTCTGCACTCAAGGACTATCCTTATACCCTTTTCTGAAGGAAAATGGCGAAAATGGATTCCAAAAACTATTCCTAATTTGCGTAAGAAATCTTCCATTTCTCTTTTAATTCTTTTGGTCTCATAAACGGATAATCTTTCTCCATCCGTCAGGAAATGTGTATGTATCCAGGTTTCTCGTATCTCTTTGATTTTCATTATAGCGGAGAGGGTGGGATTCGAACCCACGTTCCGACTCTTCGTCGGAAACCCCGTTTCGAGCGGGGCGCTTTCGGCCACTCAGCCACCTCTCCGCTAAAAATTTTACCAGAAAGCATCTTAAAGAAAAATTTAACCCTTGATTAAAAGAAAAGGATTTATTATTTTAGAGAGGAATGATTATAAAAGGTCGAGTTCATAAATTGGGAGATAATATTGACACTGATGTTATAATTCCTGCACGATACCTCGTAACTACCGATTTAAAAGAACTTTCTTATCACTGCTTGGAAGGTATAATTCCGGAATTCCACAAGAAAGTTAGCCTTGGAGACATTATTGTGGCTGGAGAAAACTTTGGGTGCGGTTCCTCCAGAGAGCATGCACCACTTGCTATTAAAGGATGTGGAATTTCAGCAGTGATTGCAGCTTCTTTTGCTCGTATATTTCTCAGAAATTCAATAAATGTGGGGCTTCCCGTTATCGTCTCCCCACAAATTTCTTCTTCAACAGAGGAAGGAGATTGGCTGGAAATAGATTTGGAGAAGGGAGTAGTTGTAAATCTTACAAAGAATTTTACAGTTTATGTTGAGCCTTTCCCTGAATTTTTGCGAGAAATAATTTCATGTGGCGGATTAATAGAATGGTATAAGAAAAAATTTAAAAAAGATAAACTTTAACCTTCCATAATATCTTTACTTCTTCAGCAATCCTTTCAGGCCTTAGAGAAAATAGACATTCTCTGGTTTCACAATAATTCTTACAGGGAGAACAGGGGAAATTGGAGTAAATAATTCTTACCCTTTTACCCTTTGGTCCCCAGTGAAAGGGGGAAGTAGGACCAAAAATTGCTAAAGTAGGAACACCCAAGAAAGCAGAAAGATGTGTTACACCAGAATCGTTCCCTATGTATAGGCGTGAGTTTACAAGTAGGTTAATAAGCTGGGGATAAGGAGGATGAAAAATCACTTCTCCCAATTTTTCCCACTCATTTTTTTCCTCCCTCTCTGCTTCTCCTAAAAGAATTTTTGTTGGAAAGGATAAAATTTTATATAATTCTTGGAAATATTCCTTAGGCCATCTCTTGTGTTTGCTACCACTTCCCGGATGCATGATTAAGTAATCTCCCTTTTCCCATAAATCTGGAAAAGTGGGTGAAAATCCATTTAAAATTTTATTAAAGGTTCTGGTATAAAAATCCAAAACATGAGTATTTTCTTGTTCTTTCAAAGGTATTTTCACAAGTTTCTCACCCAAGAGGGCACTAAGTCTCTCTTCTGCTTTTCCTAAGGAAAAGGAGATTACCCAATCGTGAGACCTGAAAAATCTCTCCCAAGAAGATGGAAATTGATGATTCAAATAGAGAAATAAAGTCTCTGGAGTATCTAAGGGTAGGGTCAGAGAAGCAAGATTAAGCGTATTTATGAGAGGAATAAATTCTCTCCTTATCATTAAGGTAGTTTGAATACCTTTTTCTTTTAAAGAATTGAGTATGGGGAAGAGTAAAACAATATCCCCCAGCGTGCCACTTTTTAAGAGAAGTATCTTCACTGGGCGGGTAAAGAGATAATAAAGGTGGTTCCTTTACCCACCTCCGATTCCACCCTAATTTCCCCTTTATGTTCATCCACAATTTTCTTGGTAACAGCAAGCCCCAAACCCGTCCCTTCCATTCCTTTACCTGAGGTGAAGGGTGTGAAAAGATGGGGTAATATCTCAGGCGGAATCCCTCTTCCATTATCTTTCACCCGTATTTCAACACCCTCCTCAATTTTCTGGGAAGAAATAACTATTTCGCCATTTTCTCCTATTGCATCTATTGCATTAATAATGAGATTTGTTAGTGCTCTATGAATGCCCATGGGATCTACCATCATTGTCTTAACTTCAGGATCATAAACTCCTTTAAGGATAATCCCCCTTTCTTTTGCTCTTTCACTGAAAAGTTGCCTTACTTCTTCTAATAATTCATTGAGTAAAACCGGGGTTTTTATTGGTTCCCTCTCTTTGGAATATGTCAGCATATTGAGAACTAAATCTTCAACTTTCCCCAAAGCTTTTTTAACCACATCCCATCCTCTTTCCAGCAATAGAGGTTTCTTTTGAGTTATACCCAGATCAACTAAGGTTTCGCCTCCTTTTATCCCCTGAATAATATTTTTTACATAATGTGCCATCCCAGCTACTGCCATCCCTATACCTGCCAGACGTTCCTTTTTAAGATTCTCCTCATATAATCGTGCATTTTCAATAGCCATACCTGCCTGGTGTCCTATGATAGTGAGTAGTTCGAGATCTTCACTTTTGAAAACTCCTTTGGATAGTAAAGTATCTGTATAAATCACTCCCAGAATATTTTCCTTTCCCACAAGAGGGACACACATTGCTGAATGGATATGAGAAGAAATTACACTTTTTCTATTCCGGAATCTTTCATCCTGCATGGCGTCTGAAGTAATCACTGACTCTCCCTTTTTAAAAACTTCCTCCACTATGGTAAAACTAATTCTCAAGGGAGATTTATCATCTTCACCCCTCCTTTCAGCCACTTTTTTAAACCCTTCATCTTCCTTTAAGAAAATCACCCCTCGATCTGCTTTCAAGACTTGGAAAATCAAATCTAAGGTTTTTTCTAAAGCTTCCTCCAGTGTCTGAACAGAATGGAGTACTTTACTTACTTTGCAGAGAATTTCTAAATGTCGATGTAATCTCATTGCTTCATCTAAACTGGATGGTGGTGCTAAAAGAGCCTCCATTCGTGTGGTTTGAAGAGCAAGTGACCGATTAATTTCTTTTGATTCTTTCTTTCCCACAGTAATTAGCGTTTGTCCCACCCGTAGGGTATCACCCTCAGCAATCTTTGAAACACTAATTTTCCTTCCGTTTAAAAAGGTCCCATTAGTAGAGCCTAAATCTCTTACCCACCATTCCGCCCCTCTGGGTGTAAGAAAAAAATGACGGGAAGAAACCCTTGGATCAGGAATTACGATATCACACTCCTTGGCTCTTCCCACTATATATCCCTTTCTTTCCAATTCTATCTCTTTTAATTCCCCACCCGGAGATCTTATAAAGAGTTTCATCTATCCCCCCCTTTCACCCTCTCTAACTCCTCTATCACCTCCTCCATACTCTTGTATCTTTCCTCCTTTCCCTTTGCTAACATTTTACTCAAAACTTTCGCAATTTTCTTGTTTATTCCCGAAAAATCTGGTTGCTCCCACAGATGTTTATTCATTATTTCTCCAATACTTTCCCCAGTAAAAGGTGGAATACCTGTAAGCATTTCATAAAGAACCACTCCTAATGCATAAATATCAGCTCGTGGATCTGCTTCTTCTCCTCGGAATTGTTCTGGGGCCATATATTCCGGTGTACCCATTATAGTTCCTGTAGTGGTAAGTTTGGTAGCTTCACTGGAAAGGTCTTTGGCCAACCCAAAGTCTACAATTTTTGCCCCTTGAGGAGTAAGGATGATATTCCCTGGCTTAAGATCACGATGAATGATCCCTTTATCATGTGCATGTTTTAATCCCTGGGCAATCTGCAAGGCAATGTTTAAAGATTCCTCTTCTGAAAGCATACCTTTTTCGCGTAAATAGTCATCTAAACCCTTACCCTTTAAAAATTCCATTACTAAAAAGTGATTGTCCTCATCTTTACCCACATCCAAAATACACACGATATTGGGATGATGTAGAGTTTTCATAGCTTCTGCTTCTCGATGAAATCTTTTGACAAAAGCAGGGTCTTCTGCAAGGTTCTTTTGCAGAACCTTTAATGCCACAAAACCTTTTCTACCCCGTCTACATGCTCTATAAACTATAGCCATACCTCCCCGCCCTAACTCCTCCACCACCCGATATTTTCCAATCCAGGGTGAAGTGACAATTCTCATCTTTAAAGAAAGTGAAGTAAGGGTAAAAGTGAAATAACAGGGAAGCAGTGGAAGGGAGATATCCCAAAAATAATTTTTCTCTAAGAATAGAAAGAGAGAAGGGAAAAATAAAACCAATGATAAAATCAAGAGAGAAAATAGGGCAAGGGGAGTGCTTACAAAAAGAGCCAAAATACAGCCTATTATGGAAAATAAGATAAGAAGGATGAATGATAATTTCCAAGGCGACTCTTTCAAAAAGTTTCCCTGGAGAAGATTATGAAGTATGTTTGCCTGAACTTCTACACCTGGCAGGTATTCTCCTTTAAAAGGTATGGGGAAGAAATCATGAAGTTCAGGTAAGGTTGCTCCTACAAGGATTATTTTATCCTTTAAACTGCTTAATTCTATTTTCTTCCCTAATACATGCACTAAGGAAATGGAAGGAAAAGTGCCTCTCCTCCCAGAAAAATTGATAAGAGGAGATTCTTTTTCTGGAGAAATTTTTACACCCGATTTTTGAGAAAGCACTAAAGCAAAAATAGGAAGCAATTGATTATTGAATTCTTTATAAAATTGGACTCTCCTGATTTTTCCATCATTATCGATGGGTAAATTTACTAATCCCCAGTCCGCTTGCTCTAAAAAAGGAGTGTAAGGTAGAACAAATTTGGTTTTCTCTAATACAAGATTCCCTTCTTTCTTAACTTCTTTTTCCAGTTTACCTGCAAGAACTACTGGGAGTAAGGAAAGGGATGAAGCAAAAAGTTTATCGTTTTTTTCGTCGCTTTTGTCAATAAATAAAATATCAAATCCCACTGCTTTAACTCCTGCTTCCTTAAGGATATGCAAAAGTTCACCATAATGTTTTCTTGGGAGTGGCCATTTCTCTCCTAAGAGTTTCAGACTCTCTTCATCAATCTCTATTATTACTATTTCTTTTGTTTTCTCCTCAGGTTTTAGATTAAAAAGGAGGTCTAAATAGTTATTAGAAAAGTAATTCAATCCAGTCTTAAAAAAGAGTAAAAGAATAATCAGAACAGAAATAGCCCCACTTACTACCCCTGTGAATAGGTAGTGAGTATGGAATTTCCTCATCTATGTTTGGACGGGAAAATTAGTTTCACATGATCATCATGGCTTCCAGCTATTCCATCTACACCTACAGATCTAAGTTCGAGGTATAATTTTCCCTTGGGGGTTTTCTTTAGGCGGTATTGATAAGGGTGTCCATAAGGATCCAAAAGATTGCTGGAAGGATCTACATAAGGGCCTTTCCAGCCTTTAACTCCAGGATCTTTCTTCAAAGCCTCCAGTCCTTCCTGTCGAGTAGGAAATCTACCTGTATCCTGGTAAAACTTAAGAAGAGCTTCCTTAAGGATTTTAAAATCCATCTGTGCTTTCTTTTCCCCTCTTTTGGCCATAGCTATCTTCTTAACAGTCATGGCTGCTTCAACTCTTCGAGCTTCATCCAGCTCCATCATTGCTCCCACTATATCTTTAGCCCATAGAGGGACTGATTCCTGCATTCTTTCTCTCCATTCTTTCCATTCTTTAATTTCTTCTTCACGAAGTTTTTCCAGAGATGTAGGTGGTTTATTACTTACAATATTAGTAGCCATCATCTGAGGGACTTCGGTATATCCAGGAAGAGGCCCTTTACTCTTAACACCTACTAAACCCTCTAACACGCCTACTCTGGTGAGTTCCTGTTCTGGGACATATTTAACAAAGTAAGTAGTTCCACGGACACCTGTAAAAGCATTGGGAGTTTCAACATTGAATTCGGTCTCTGAGACAAATTTCTTTTTAACTGCACTCCAAATTTTCCCTTTTCTGGCGAAAAGAGAAACTAAATTTTTTCCATTTTTCCGTTTCCCATCTTTTATTATTAATAGAGAATTAGGAATTAAAGTGGTAAGACCAAACTCACCATAGGCAAGGGTAACTTGAGAATCTTCTTCAGTTTTAATTTCTGATCCAGGGGGGATGGAAGTGCCTTTTTCCAATTTTTTCCATTCCTCACTGTGGGGAAATTTCACTACCACATTGCCTTTGATTTCCACAACCTTTATATTTATTTTTTCCTGTGAATGGAGAGGAGGGAGAATGAAAAAGGAAAAGAGAGAAAAAATTAAAAAGGGAGCCCATCTTAGGCTCCCTGAGTTAGAAAAAGGGGAGCTTCTATTTTTTCTTTCCACCCTTTTTCTCCCCTTCCTTCTTTTCCTCTTCCTCTTTCTCTTCTTCCTTTTCCATTTCTTCTTTTAATCTCTCCTCTTCTTTCTCGGCAGCGATTCTGTCTTTAATAGATGTTATCCCTCCAAAGATTGCTATTGCACCTCCCATTAGTCCTAAAAAGGGTAAAGCACCCATTAGCACATCTAAGAAATGACCCCACCAAAATATCAATCCTATGACGCTAAAAATCACTACTATTATCCCACCTATTAAACTACCCATATCGCACCTCCTTTTTGATTTTCAGTATATTCTCTCGTTTATTATATGTCAAGACTTTTTAATAACAACATAAAAATGGTCGGGGCGACTGGATTTGAACCAGCGACCCCCTGAACCCCATTCAGGTGCGCTAACCAGGCTGCGCTACGCCCCGACCTTTTATTTCTTCAATATTTCTAATGCCTGGTTCAATAACTGCTCTATTTCTCTCAATTTCTCCTTTATTATACCATCAACAAGCAAATTTTTCATTTTCTTCAGTTTGTTTTTAATTTTCTTTAAAGCGTATCCTTCCTCCAGAAGTGATTTGACCAATTTTATTCTCTCAATTTCCCGCAAAGTAAATTTTCTTCTCCCCTCGCTTATTTCTGGCTTAATAATTCCTAATTTCTCCCAATATCTGAGAGTGTAAGGTGGTATGCCTGTTAGTTGACTTGCCTCTTTAACGGAAAAGTATTCTTTTTTAATCATCCTTCTCAAAAATTTCTTCCTTTTCCGAGCGTGGTTCCCGGGTCATTAAAATCTTTACTCCCTCCAAAGGGTTTAAATCTTCATATAGAACCCGATAAACTACTTCCGTTATAGGCATAGGTATTCCTCTCTTCTTAGACAATTCATAAGCTGATTTTACAGTATATACGCCTTCAGCCACCTTAATCATATCCTTTTCTATCTCCTCCCATTTCTCTCCCTTTCCTATTCTTTCACCCACATAACGATTTCGAGAATAGCGAGAGGTACAGGTTACTACCAAATCACCCATTCCAGCCAATCCCCAGAAAGTAGATGGTCTCCCTCCCAGACTTACTCCTAAGCGAGCAATCTCTGTGAGGCCTCTTGTCATTAAAGCAGCCTTGGTATTGTCTCCGTATCCTAAACCATCACTTATCCCACAGGCTATAGCAATTATGTTTTTCAAAGCACCTCCTAATTCTACTCCCACTATGTCATCATGAGTATAGACTCTAAAAAATGGTGAATTGAATATCTCTTGGATCCTTCTTGCTACTCGTTCTTTTGGGGAAGCAGCCACTACAGCTGTAGGTATACCACGAGCCACTTCCTCCGCATGAGAAGGACCGGAAAGGACTCCCATGGGAAATTCTCCCAGTTCTTCCAAAATTACCTGACTCATTCTTTTAAAAGTCTTTTCTTCCAATCCCTTCACCGCTGAAATTAGTAATACGGAAGGGGGAAGAGGGGGTAGCATTTTCAATGTATCTCTAAGATAACGAGATGGAATAGCAATAACAATAATTTCTGCATCACAAACTGCTTCCTCTAAGGAAGAGGTAATTTGAATCTGGGAAGGAATACTTATACCTGGCAAAAATTTGTAATTTTCTCTTTTACTTCTCAATTCTTCTGCATACTCTGGAAATACCTCCCATAAAAATACTTTATATCCCTTCTTTTCAAGAAGAATACTTAAAGCAGTTCCCCAGCCACCTGCACCTAAAATCGCAATTTTTTCCATAATGGAGGAAATCGGTTTTCCTTTCCTTTTAAAAGTCGCTGAATGTTGGAGCGATGTCTATAGATAATCAAAAGAGAAATTATTATGGCTAAAAAAATTAAAGTTGAGTGCATATGAAAAATCAACATAAAGAGGGGAAGAGAAATACTGGAAAGAATGGAGGCTAAAGATACATAACCGGTGAGAAAGAATATAAACCCCCATACACCAGTGGAGAGAATTAAAGGTAATGGAGCAAGTCCCAAGAAAACGCCAGCGGAAGTGGCAACACCTTTACCTCCTTTAAATTTAAGAATGAAAGTCCAAATATGGCCCACAATACTTCCAATTCCTCCAAAGATTTTAAGTATCACTTCTTCCCCCCCAAACAAAGAAGCTATTAAACCTCCTATCATTACTCCCCCTACTCCTTTGCCTGCATCTAATAGAAATCCTAAAATCCCAAAAGGCTTACCGCAGGTCCGTGCTAAATTAGTAGCTCCAATATTTCCACTTCCCACTTTCCTTAAATCCACACCCCTTAATTTCCCAAGTAGATAACTAAAAGGAAGGGAGCCAAGAAGATAACCGGCAAGAAAGGATAAAAAGTAACTCATTTCCTCACAGTTTTTATTTTAATATTTATTCCTTCTAAGGAGAAATTTTCCCAGAGTTTCTTTTTGATAAATTTCAGAAATTCTCCTCTAATACCCTTAGGATTATTAGTTTTTAAACAAAAAATTTTGGGATAATTGTTACAAACTTCCAAAGAGTATATTTTGATATCGTGGCGTGGGGGGCGAGTTTTCAATGCAGAGTCAAGAATTTCTTTAAGTTTTGTCGAGGAAATACCCTGATTTGCACGATGGTAAATATCCAATGCTTTTTCAAAAATCTCCTCTACATTTTCCCCTGTCTTACCGGAGATAAAAAGGAATGGTGCAAATCCAAGAAAAAAGAAACGCCTCCGATAGATTTCTAAATATTCCATCCTCTTTTCCTCGGGAATTAAATCCGCTTTATTTAACAGCACCATAAGATTTTTAGCTTTTTGCTCAATTTTTCGAGCTAAACTCAAATCCTCTCTTATCACTGGCCGGGAAAGGTCTAAAAGAAAACACACTACATCCGCATTTTCAATTCCCCATTCCGCCCTTTTCACACTTATCCAATCCAAATCTTCTTTCACTCTGGATCTTCTCCTTATACCTGCAGTATCAAGTAGAAGGAAGTTTTTTCCTTCCCAGGAAAAAGGGATTTCCACTGTGTCTCTTGTAGTTCCTGGTCTATCATCTACAAGCACTCTCTCTTCCCCTAAGATAGTATTTGTAAGAGTGGACTTCCCAGTATTAGGAACCCCTATAAAAGAAATCTTAATCCTTTTAGTAGTTTTTCCATATTTAACTTCCGGGATTTCCTCCCATATTTTATCCAGGAGAACTCCCAGATTTAGAGAGTGTAAAGAAGAGATGGGAAGGGGTTCACCCATTCCCAATTTATAAAATTCAAATAAATTATCCTTTGCCTGGGAAGTATCAATCTTATTTGCTACCAAAATATAGGGTATTTTAGATTTTCTAATTATCTGAGCAATTTCTTCATCCAGTGGATTAAGTCCTTCCTTTGCATCCACCATAAAAATAGCTAAGTCAGAACTATTCAAAAATTGTAAAACTTCTTCCCTTACTTTTCTTGTCAAACCATTTTGTGTAGAAAAGTCAAGTCCTCCGCTATCCAGTAATTCAAAAACTTTACCCCGCCATTCTACTTCTCCACATAACACATCTCGAGTAACTCCAGGTGTTTCATCCACAATGGCTTTTCTTTTCTTGATCAAACGATTAAAGAGCGTAGATTTTCCTACATTTGGTCTTCCTACAATAATCACTGTGGGCAATCTCTTCATAATAGTAAATTTTCCACTGCTTCCCAAAACTGTAAGGAGGGAGGTTTTTTTTCAATTCTATAAAGAAGGTGAGCCTTCATAATCTCCTTTATCTTAAATTTGCTCATGAGATTTATTTTCCATTTAGATAAAAGGGAAAAATCCAGTTTTTTCATCCCTCTTAATCCTCCTAAAGTTTCGCTATCTATAACCATTAAATGAGGCTGGTTAATTTTCTTTCTACACTCTTCACATATAAGTCCACCTTTATCCACTGAGTAAAAGAAAATTTTGCTTTCTTTCCCGCAACAAAGACATCCTTCTAAATAGGGGTAGAAACCTGAGAAATTCAACAATTTAAACCAGACAAAGGAGGAAAGAAGTAGATAATCCAATCTTTTTTGCTCATCCAAAAATCTAATGGTTTGTAGTGAAAAGGAATAAAAGTTCCTTTCCAAAGGTGCCAAGAGTATATAAACCAATTCTAAGAAAGAAAGAGCAAAGGCATATCTTAGAAAATCACCTCGAAGGAGGGGAAAAAAATCTCTCAGCTCTGCATGACTTAGAAGAGAGATGTTTTTTCCTGAATAATAATTCACTATCACATTATTAGTGGGTAGGAATATTCCTGTATAACCTCGAACAGGATCTCTTGCTCCCTTAGCTAAAATGCGTTTTTTCCCTGAAATGGGGGTTATTAAATCTATTATGAGACTTGTTTCTCTAAAATCATAAGTCCTGACTACAATACCTTCTTCAGTAGTCATTACTGCAATAAGAAATCAGGAAAGGGAGAATTTTTTTAGTTTTCGATAAAGCCGTTTCCTATCAATTCCCAGAAGTTCCGCTGCTCTTGTTTTAACACCCCCCGCCCTTCTCAAAGCCTCTTCTATCATGCGTTTTTCCATTTCTTCCCAGGGAAGTAAAGTTATTTCTTCCCCACCCTTCTCTCTTAGATAAGAAGGTAAATCCTCACGGGTTATTTTCCCTCTTTTACCTAAGGCGAAGAATCCCTCAATTATATTCTCCAACTCCCTTACATTTCCCGGCCAAGAATAAGACTGGAATATTTCCATTACTTCCGGTGAAATCTCAATTCTTCCACCATAAATTTGAGAGTAAAGATCTATAAAATGACTCACAAGTAAAGGAATATCCTCCTTCCTCTCTCTCAAAGGTGGTAAAGTGATATTCACTACATTCAATCGATAGAAAAGATCCTCCCTTAGTTTCCCTTCTTCAATACATTCCATAGGGTCGCGATTGGTAGCTGCAATTATTCTTACATTCACAGGGATAGGGCGAGTGCCACCCACAGGAGTAACCTCTCTTTCTTGCAATACTCGCAGAAGTTTAGCCTGAAGATTTATATCTAAATCGGTTATTTGATCCAAAAACAAGGTTCCTCCTTCTGCAGCCTGGAAAAACCCTTCTTTATCTTTCACCGCTCCAGTAAAAGCCCCTTTAACATGTCCAAAAAGTTGAGATTCAATAAGAGTCCCCGGCATACTTGCGCAATCAACTGCCACAAAAGGTTTATCTGCAAAAGGGCCAGAATAATGTATAGCTTTTGCTACTAATTCTTTTCCCGTGCCACTTTCTCCAGTAATGAAAACATTGCTTACATTACGGGAAACAATATCAATAATACGGAAAATCTTTAGCATCTGAGGACTCTTACCTACCAGATTTCTTATAGCATACTTTTTCTTCAGTTCTCTCCGCAGTTCAATATTCTCCTTCAATAATGCTTTATGATCCATTATTTTGGTAATGTTGAAAATAATTTCTTCCCATTGGACAGGTTTAGGGAGATAATCATAAGCCCCCCTCCTTAAAGCCTCTAATGCTCCAGGTGTGCTGGCTTGACCTGTTACCATAATTACTTCAATTTCAGGATAATGGACCTTTATCCAGGCCAGAAGGGACATACCCTCATCCTCACTGAGTTCTCCATCTAATATTACAATGTCCCATTTCTCTTTTTCCAATTTATGTTTTATATCTTTCTCCTCTTTAACTGCTTTTGCTTCAAAACCGGAATTCTTAAGTGAGTGTAAGAGGAATTTTACAGTTTTTTCATCTGCTGACCCAATTAAAATACGCCCATTCATTGGTTCAATTTTAGGAGAGAAGCAAATCTATGTCAAGAAGAGAGAAGTAAATTATGATAAACTTTCCTAAAATGTGGAGAAGGAGTTTTTGGGTTATTTACATCACAATTTTTTCCTTTTCCCTTTATGCACAACTGCGGTTGGGGGTGAAGTTTTATCCTAAATTCTCTGCTGAGAGCCTTTTCTCTGAAGAAAAAGTCTACAGTGTGTTCATTATTGAGTTCCTCAACGACGGGAAACAACCTGTAAAAATTGGAGAAAATTTTGTTTTAATTACAGATAGGGGTGTAAAATATCATCCTCGTCCTGCTCCCTGGTTGAAAAAAGAAATAAGGGATCGTTTTGGAATTAAAGAAAAAATGATCTGGATTGGTAAACTTAATCCGGGTCAATCCGCGACCAAGATAGTGGTATTTAATCCTATACCCAACGATTGCGAGAAAGTTAAATTAATTATATATGGACTGAAACCCAAAAAGCCTCTTTCCATAACTTTTATAAAAAAGGGTGAGGAATGGAAAGAAAGCCAACGAAAATGGGAAGAAAAAAGGTGAGGAAAAACTATTAAAAAATGTTTAAACCTATCATTTCTAAAGCAGGGGTAATTATAACGGATAGTGAAGGAAAAATCTTGTTTGTGAGCCCTGGTGTAGAGGAAACTCTCCAAATTAAACAAAATGAATGGAAAGGGAAAAAAATTGGCAAACTTTTTGGAGTAGAGGCACAAGAGAAAATCAAACAATTAAGCATGGGAAGGAAGAAAATTGAAGAAGGGAGTTTAGAGTGGAAAAAAAGAAATGGAACAACTTTTCTTCTATCTCTTTCTTTCCAAGCTATTTCTATGGATAAGAGCACATTGAAAATTGTGGTGATTATCCATGAAATCACTTCTCTTCACAACTTATTTACTGAACTCCTGAGAGAAAAAAATCGATTGCAGGCAATATTAGAAAGTATCAATGAAGGAGTTTTCACCATAGATCCTTATTGGAGAATTACCTCTTTTAATCGGGCTGCAGAAAGAATAACCGGATATCAGCGGGAAGAGATTTTGGGGAAAAAATGTTATGAGGTTTTTAACACTCCCTTATGTCAAACTAACTGTCCTCTTAAAAGGAGCTTATCTGGACTTTTTACAATTGAAGGAGAAGAAGCGGAGATTACCACCAAAAATGGCAAAAAAATCCCCATTTCCGTCAGCACTGCACCTTTAGTGGACGAGGAAGGGGAGTTCATAGGTGGAGTAGAAGTTTTCAGAGACCTTTCAGAACTCAAAAAACTGGAAGAAGAAATAAGAGAAAGATACAGTCTGGGAAGTATTATAGGGAAGTCTCCTCAAATGCAGAGAGTTTATGAACTTATACATTTGGTAAGTCAAACGGATACCCATGTGTTGATTGAAGGAGAAACGGGCACAGGAAAAAACTTGGTGGCAAAAACCATACACTTTCTTTCCCCCAGAAAGAATAAACCTTTTATCACTATTTCTTGTGCTGCTATCCCCGAACAGCTTCTGGAAAGTGAACTCTTTGGCCATGAAAAAGGAGCATTCACTGGGGCTACCGCGAGGAAATTGGGGAAATTTGAATTAGCAGAAGGGGGGACGGTTTTTCTTGATGAAGTTGCAGAACTCTCTCCTGCACTTCAAGCAAAGGTTTTAAGAGTTATAGAGGACAAAGAATTTGAACGGGTGGGAGGCACGGAAACAATAAAAGTTGATGTGAGAATAATTTCTGCTACCAACCAGAATTTAAAAGAATTGGTGGAAAAAGGCAGATTTCGAGAAGACCTCTATTACAGGCTTAAAGTAATGGTAATTCATCTTCCTCCCCTTCGGGAACGTAGAGAAGATATCCCTCTACTGGTGAATTTTTTCATAGAGAAGTTTAACCAAAAATTTGGAAAAAATATTAAAAAAGTCTCTCCCCAAGTAATGGATCTTCTTTTAGATTATGAGTGGCCAGGGAATGTGAGAGAACTTGAAAATGCGATTGAACATGCATTTATCCACTGTAAGGGAGAAATTATTCATAGGGAACACTTGCCAGAAGAATTAACCAGAAAAAAACCTCTTCCCATTGGAGAATTGAGAAAAATGGAGGAGGAAATCATAAGGAAGACACTTGCAGAAACTGGAGGGAACAAAAGTAAAGCAGCAAAACTCCTGGGTATTTCTCGGACTACCTTGTGGAGAAAAATTAAAAAGATGGAGGGTAAATAAAATGGAAGTGAAAGGATTTATTCCAAATTCTCTTTTGGATTGGGAAGGCTATATTGTATCCACTGTATTTTTACCCTATTGCAATTTCCGTTGTCCCTTTTGCCAGAATTCTACCCTTATATTCTCTCCACAAAAATTTCCTACTATTCCCTGGAATGAAATGGAAAATTACTGGAAGAAAAACTCTAAGTGGATAGATGGTGTATGTATTACGGGTGGTGAGCCATGTATATATAAAGAACTTCCCGAATTTATTGGAAAAATTAAGTCCTTAGGACTGAAAGTAAAATTAGACACAAATGGCTCTTTCCCCGAGATGTTAAATATTTTAATCAAGGGCAATCTCGTGGACTATATTGCTATGGACATAAAAGCTCCTCTGGAATATTCAGTTTACCGAAAAGCTGCTGGTTTAAAAAATAAAGAAGAATTCGATAAAGTTAAAGAAAGTATAGAAATCTTGAAAAAGGAAGAGGTGGAATATGAATTCCGTACCACCGTTGTCCCCACTCTTCATAATGAAGAGGATATTTTAAAGATTGCCCAATCTCTTAAAGGTGCAAAAAGATATTTTTTACAGAACTTTGTTCCTCACGACACATTAGATCCTCAATTTGAGAAAATTAAACCCTATGATAGGAAAATTCTTGAAGATTGGTGCAATAAAATCAAAGGATTCTTTGAAGAGTGCGGTGTTAGGGGGAAGTAAATGAAGATTACTCCAAGAGAAAAATTTATCTTAGCATTGGAAAGAAAACCTATTAAGGGGAGAGTACCCCATTTTGAACTGGTGTTTTTCCTTACAATGGAAGCTTTTGGAAAAGTTCACCCTTTGCATCGAAATTATTCCCAATGGGATCAAATGACGGAGAAAGAAAAAGAACTCCACCGGAAAGATATTGCGGAGATACACATAATGATAGCAGAAAGATTTGAGCATAGTGCTATTTTTCTGCATCCTAACCCAGGAAGTTTGGAAGAAACTATTCGTCAACTGGAAAAAATAAGGGAAATTTCAGGGGATAAGTATTTTCTCATGATCCATGGTGACGCCACCTTTGGGATACCTCAAGGTAAACACATGGAAGCTTTTATCTATCGTTTAGCAGATGAACCAGAAAAGGTAAAGGCAGAAGCAGAGAAAAGGGTTCAGGACGCTTTAGAAAGAGCAGAAAAAATAAGCAAATATAAAGGTCTTTTAGATGGTTTTGCCTTATGTTCTGATTATTGTTTTAACACAGGCCCTTTCTTAAGTCCTTCCATGTTTTCTGAGTTTGTAACTCCTTACTTGGCAAAATTGATAAGAGGCTATAGAGATATGGGTTTTTACACTATAAAACACACCGATGGAAACATTATGCCTATCCTTGACCAACTCGTGGAAGCCAATCCTCATGCTCTCCATTCTCTTGACCCACAAGCAGGAGTAGATATTGCAGAGGTAAAACGACGGGTGGGAAATAAGGTATGCCTTATAGGAAATGTAAACTGTGCATTGCTTCAAACCGGAACAGAAGAAGAAGTAATTGAATCGGTAAGATATGCACTTAAGCATGGAATGCCAGGTTATGGATACATTTTTTCCACTTCCAACTGTATTTATACAGGACTAACCCTGGAAAGATACGAATTGATGCTAAAAATTTGGAGTGAGGAGGGAAATTATGATTAAGGAATGGGAAAAAAGAGATGTATTTTTAAAAATAATAAGAAGGGAAGGCTATGGAATAGTGCCTGGTGTAGTTTCTATTGTCGGATCATTATGGGACCAAGCACCTGAATACTTTGAAGAATTGAGAAAAAGGTGTCCTCGTATAAGAGTTGACCCGGATAAAGATCCAAGGAGAGAAAAAGAACACTATGAGGAAGACTTATGGGGATGTAGGTGGCATTACCCCGGAGGTTACTTGGATGGACAGGTGGAAGGACATCCCTTAGAAAACTGGGAAAACTTTAAAAACTTTACTCCTCCCGATATCGAAAAGTACTATAACTGGGAAAAAGAAAAAGAAAGAATTGAAAGAGAGAAAAAGGAAGGCCGAGTTGCAGCAGGCGGAATAGAACACGGATTCTTCTATCTGAGACTTACCTATTTAAGAGGATTTACCAATTTTATGTTTGATGTGGGAGAAAGAAGAAAGGAACTTTACGAACTTATTGAAATGGTTTCAGACTTCTGGTATGATGTGGTAAAAAGATTTGTGAATCTTGGCGTGGATGTAATTTATGCAGGGGATGATTTAGGACATCAAGATGCTCTTCCCATCAGTCCAAAAGACTGGCGTGAACTCATTAAACCCGCATATAGGAAAATCTTCTCCCCTTGTCGGGAAAAAGGAATAGATGTTTACCTCCATACTGATGGTTACATAGTGGATATCATCCCTGATTTAATTGAATGCGGTGTCACTATTTTAAACCCCCAGGATTTGGTTAATGGTCTGGATAACTTAGAAAAACTTGCAAAAGGTAAAGTATGTATTGATTTAGATATTGATCGCCAAAAAATAACTGTATTCAGAACCCCAAAAGAGGTTGAAGAACATATCTTTAATTGTGTTAAAACTCTGGGTTCACCTGAGGGAGGATTGATGCTCGAATTCCATGCTTTCCCGGGGACTCCGAAAGAAAATGTGGCAGCTGTAGCAGAAGCTATGGAGAAGTATTATGATTATTGGGTAAAGAAATGAGAAAAAGAGTTATCTTTCTAATCCTTTATGCCATGGCAATGGCATATGTAGAGGCTATGGTAGTTGTTTATTTAAGAAGATTAGTGCCTATGGAGATTTGGGAAAAAGTTACCACTTACAAAGAACTCACTCAGCTCATTAAAGATAAAGGTATTATGTGGAGTGAACAAACAAGAGAATTCGCCACTATTGTGATGCTTGCAAGTGTAGCGTGTCTTTTTGGAAAAGGGATAAGAGAAAAATGGGCAGGATTTCTAATATCTTTCGGAATCTGGGATATTTTTTATTACATTTTTCTTTACATATGGCTACGCTGGCCTCCTTCCCTTCTCACCTGGGATGTTCTCTTTCTCATCCCTTTACCCTGGGTAGCTCCGGTAATTGTTCCCACTACAATCTCGGTAGGCATGATTGTTTCAGGTGGAATATTATTAAAAAAGTTAAAGGAGGCAAATATCCATGAAGCAAGAGAAGTTTGAAAAACTGGTTTGGATAATGGAAAAACTAAGGTCTGATGAAGGTTGCCCGTGGGATAGGAAACAAACTAATGAAACTCTTCTTCCCTACCTAATTGAAGAGACTTATGAACTTGTGGATTCCATTGAAAAAAATGATAGAGAAGAAATAAAGGAGGAATTGGGGGATCTTCTCCTTCAGGTAATCTTCCAAGCTCAAATAGCCAAGGAAAAAGGTTGGTTTGATATTTATGAGGTAATTGAAAATTTATGTGAAAAACTAATAAGACGTCATCCTCATGTTTTCGGCGAAAAAAGAATTAAATCTGCAGAAGAAGTTTTGAAACACTGGGAAAAAATAAAATCTGAAGAGGGTAAAGATAACTCTTTACTCTCGGGAGTCCCCCGGAGTATGCCTCCTCTTACCCGTGCATATTACATTCAGAAAAAAGCTGAAAAAGTAGGATTTGACTGGAAGAACTGGGAAGATGTTCTAAAAAAAATCGTTGAAGAGATTGAGGAATTGAAAGAAAGCATCAGTAAAAGGGAAAAAGAAAAAATAACCGAAGAGATTGGTGATCTTTTATTTTCTATAGTTAACTTAGCTCGTTTCCTGAATATCTTCCCCGATTTAGCCCTTAGAAAAACCATAGAAAAATTTGAAGTGAGATTTAAATACATGGAAGAAAAAGCTAAAGCCCAAGGTAAAACTCTGGAAGAGATGAGCTTAGAGGAAATGGATAAAATTTGGGAAGAAGGAAAAGAGAGATTATAACGGAAAAATCCCCCTTTTAATCTGTTGAAGGGTAAAAATGGATTTGATATAATACCGCGGAAATGGCAGAAGTAATCCTCAAAAATGTAAAAAAAGTTTATCCACCTGATATTGTGGCAGTTAGGGATTTTAATCTCAATATAAAGGATAAAGAATTTATTGTCCTGGTGGGGCCTTCGGGGTGTGGTAAATCTACCACTCTTCGCATGATTGCAGGATTGGAGGAAATTACGGAGGGAGAAATATACATTGACAAAACCTTAGTAAACGATATCCCACCTAAGGATAGGGATATTGCTATGGTTTTCCAAAATTACGCTCTTTATCCTCATATGACAGTCTATGAAAATATGGCTTTTGGACTTAAGTTAAGAAAGTTTCCCCGAGATGAAATAGAAAAGAGGGTTAAGGAAGCAGCAAAAATTCTGGGAATAGAAAACTTACTTAATCGTTACCCTAAGGAGCTTTCCGGTGGACAGAAACAAAGAGTGGCAGTGGGAAGAGCTATTGTGAGAAAGCCAAAAGCTTTCCTTTTTGACGAGCCATTGAGTAACTTAGATGCTAAATTAAGGGTTCAAATGCGTGCAGAACTTATTAAACTCCATCAGAGACTTGGAGCTACAATGATTTATGTTACCCATGATCAGGTAGAAGCAATGACCATGGGAGATAGGCTTGTAGTTATGAAAGATGGGGTAATTCAGCAGGTGGCAGATCCTCTCACCCTTTATCATAAACCTCGGAATAAGTTTGTGGCTGGATTTATTGGTAGTCCCCCTATGAATTTTATTGAAGGAAGAATCGAGGCCACCAGTGGAAACTTTACATTTGTGAAACCCACTTTTAAAGTTGCTCTTCCTTCCAAAATTAAAGATAAGATTACTCCTTATGTAGGTAAAGAAGTTATCTTGGGAATAAGACCTGAAGATATTGAAGTAGGTGGAAACATTGAATGTGTGATAGAAGTAATTGAAACCTTAGGAAACGAAGTCTTCTTCCATCTGAGAGTGGGAGAAGATTTAATTACTGCAAGGTTCCCTTCTCTGGAAGAAGGTGGAAGAAAAATGGGAGAAAAGATGAAGATTAAATTCCCTCCTGAAAAAATTCACCTTTTCGATAAAGAAACCGAACTCTCAATTTTATACGCTTAACTCAACTTTGACATTTCCGCTAAAAATTCTCAAAGAGAATTTCCGAAAGCAAGGAAATAAAAGTTTTCCTCCCCAAAATCCTTGCCTGTAATGACCTCTCTCCCTTAATCTCCCAATCCCTTTATTCATGTCATTTTTAGAAATCAGGGTGTCAAAGTTGAGTTATGGGGTTATCTTTAATTTTAATCCCTAACTTCCCAAATTTTAAGTAATAGGTATAGAAAAACTCTCCATTAACAATCTTGTTTGTTTAGGTATTTCAAGATCTATCCAGTGTGT